>CAZPQC010000081.1:4618-18086 GCA_964588525.1 uncultured Spirochaetaceae bacterium | reverse complement strand
TTTTTCTCATCGTTTTCATGAGCTTCCTCCTTAGCGGTGTCCCCCTTCCGGCTCTTGATACTTTTGAGCTGGACGGGGGACTGTTTTTTATAGGTTCCACGGATCCGGACAGCGCTCCCAGCCCTATCCTGCCGGCCGTCGGCGTGACCTTTCCGATCCAGAGGAAGCTATGGATCTTCAATCTGGAGTACTCCTTTCTGCTCACAGGAACCTACTACCAGTACGCCAACGACAGGGCCAGTCCCGCGGAGCCGGAGCACAGGGATTACGCGGTGGCGTGCATCCTGGCCGATATTCGCGGGGCGTATACCTTCCTCAAGCGGGAATCCTTCAGCCTGGGCACGGATGTGGGGTTGTCCGCCTTCCTGCGCATCGCGATTCCACTGTTCTCCGATGCCGTACAGGATTTCGGCAGCACCATGAGCTATTTCTACGTGTTTCGCTTTCTCTATCCGGAGACGGGGATCTTCGGCACCTACGGGATATTGGAGAATATGGACCTGAAACTATCGCTGCGGGTATCCTGGCCGCTGTACCTGCTCTGGTCTCCGGCAGACCCGCCGTTCCCCGAAGGATTGCTCGTATCCGGCCTGATCAGCGTCATCTGGCAGCTGCCCCCGAAGGAATCTCAGACAAAATCGTAGGCATCGACCTCCTGGGCGATCTGTTCGTGTCTGGCTACCAGCAGGGACACGAAGGCGGAAGTCAGCACGTCCAACAACACCCCGAAACTGATCAGAAGGGGCGCGATCGGCCGAAGGATCAGGTACCCTTCCTGCAATCCCCGTCCGTACAGGGCACAGAGGGTGGAAAGGGCCACGTAGGCGCCCAGGCCGGGCACGGTTCCCAGGGTCAGGGAAATTAGCATGGAGAAGAGCAGGGTCCAAAGCACCTGGCCGAAGGTGATCTCCAAACTCGAGTAAGATTTGAGAACCAGCAGGAAGGTGGCACTTGCCACCAGGACGGTTCCAGTGCGCCCGAATACGGCAAAAAGCGGGTACACCGCCGATCCCACCCGGCGGGGAACACCCAGATTCTCCTTGCCGTGTTTGGCCAGCATGACAACCGACAGGTAGTTGTCACCGCTGAAGAATGCTGTAAGAGCCGGTCCAATAACCGCATAAAGCCATTTGTAGGGATTCTGCCGACCCCCGAGGAAGTACAGGAGAGCCGGATACACGGCAAAGATGATCAGGGCGGTGTCGATGCCGATGATGATCAGCATCTGCTTGAACAGGGTGAGCTCGTACTGTTTGACGGTCATGATGAAGTAGGCGCTGATCACGATCATGGCGAAACCGAACAGCTCGCACAGCAGAGAGTTGATGTGATAAAAGATCCGATTCAAGGAATCTGTCAGCTGCACCACGGGGCTGGTGATACGCAGGTCGAAGGTCAGGTTCACCCCCAGCAGAAAAGCGAACAGCACTAGGGGAGCCATGATGCTGCCCGAGCCCACCAACACCTGAAAGAGGTTCTCCGGGAACAAGCCGAGCAGCGTCTCCTTGAGACCGGGAAGCCGGATCGCCTGCTCCTGCTCCACGATGATGGGAATCCGCTCGGGACTGAAGACCAGTACCGTGACCATGCCCACGATGATGAGCAGCGCCGTGGCCAGCAGCAGATAGAGAATGGTCCTGCCGTACACCCGGAAGATCTTCTTCTCCCGCTTCAACTCATACGTTCCAGCCACCAAGGCGAAGAACACCAGCGGAAAGACGACGTAGCGGCCTATCTGGATGAAGAGACGATTGACATAGGAAAATAGCTCCATGGCCTTATCCGTTCCGGGCAGAAAGATCCCCAGAAGAATTCCCAATATGCTGCCAACCAGTATCTTTATCCAAATCTTCACAAGTACGCCTCCCTCGCTGTTCACCCGAATGTAGCCGAAAGCTTGCATCTTGGTCAATTGAGGCTATCCCGCTCTCCCGTGTATAATCCCCTGTACCCCAACATGTGAAGGAGGAGCTTGAGTGAAAGGTGTGATACTGGCAGCCGGATACGGAACCCGCTTCCTGCCCGTGACCAAGACAATACCCAAGGAGATGCTGCCGCTGATCGACAAACCCTCGATCGATTTCATTATCGAGGAATTTTTACGGTCGGGAATCGAAAAGATCCTGGTTGTCACCTCCCGGCGCAAGAAAGCTCTTGAGGACTACCTGGACCGCGAGATCGAGTTGGAACGCATCTTCCAGGCTGAGGGTGAGCAGGACAAGCTGGACGAGATCCGGCCGCCGAAGGCTAAGTTCTTCTTTGTCCGCCAGCAGGAGATGCAGGGAACGGGCCACGCCCTGCTGGCCGCCAGACCCTTTGTAGGAGAGGAGCCTTTCGTGGTGGCCTACCCCGACGACCTGCACATCGGCAAGGTCCCCCTGGCCAAACAGCTGATCGACACCTACGAGCAGACCGGCTGCTCCGTGCTGTCCACGGTCTACGATCCTCCGGAGATCCACCGCTACGGAACCATCGCGATCGCTGAGGACGGGCTGCACGTGACCAGGCTCGTGGAGAAGGCACCTCCGGGCACGGAACCGAGCAAAGATGCCTCCCTGGGACGATTCCTCTACACCCCGGAGTTCTTCCCCGCCCTGGAGGCCGGCTGGCAGAAGCACGATCCGGCTCAGGGCGAGTACTTCCACACACCGGCGGTGAACGCCCTGGCGGCCCGGGGCAAGGTGGTGTTCAAACGCTGGGAGGGGGAACGCCTGGACACGGGCAAGCCGGATGGGTTCTTCCGCTCGCTCCTGCAGTACGCCCAGACTATCCCTGAGCTCAAAGAGGTGTTTGACCGCTTCGTGGAGGAACAGCGGCGGGGCAAATAGTAGCTACACCTGGTAACGCTGAACGATCTCCCGGTACCAGCACGCTTCCTCGACCTTTCCCCTCTTCTCACACCCTTGAGCGTAGATCCGGCACTTCCGAACCAGCTCCCGGGCGGCCAGCTCACGCTGCTCACCGGCGAAGATGCCCGCCTCCAGGTTCACCAGCAGCGCCTTGATCCGGAAGACCTCGATCTGCCCGTACTTCTCCGACAGCTGGTCCGCATGCCCGCCCCGTTTGATCACCAGGGGCTCATCGATGTAGCCCACCGGGTACTTGGCTGTAATCCGCAGCCACAGCTCGTAATCCTCGGCTATCTCCAGATCCTCCCGGAATCCTCCGAACTCCTCGAACAGCTCCCGCCTCATCATCACGGTGGAGGGGCCGATGATGCACTTCTTGAGTGCATCGGCGAAGATGTAACCCGAGCGCCGGTGCTTCTGCCCCGCCTGGGACACGATCTTTTCCCCCCGCTGCCAGATTTCCCGGGTGTGGCAGATCATCATGTCCGGATGTTCCTCGAAAAAGGCGATCTGCCGGGCCAGCTTCTCCGGCTTCCACAGATCGTCCGAGTCGAGGAAGGCCAGGAAATCCCCAGTAGCCAGCCGGGCGCCGGCGTTGCGCACCTTGCCTGGCATCCCGCAGTGGGGTAGCCGCAGGTAGCGCAGGTTTTCATCAGAATTGTTCAGACTTTGAACATTGTCTCCGGTACCGTCGGTGGAGCCATCGTCCGCAATGATCAGCTGAAACCGTCGATATGTTTGACAAAACACTGAATTGATCGCACTTTTCAGGAAGGGTAACCGGTTATAGGTGGGGATAATAATTGTCAACATTGTAGGAATTTATCATAGATTTTTTCTTTTGCATGGTATATACTTTTCACCAAACCCAAAAAGTATAATGCGACTATCATGAGGAGGTGGCGGATGAAAACCGCAAGGTATCTTTTTGTCGCAATTGGGTTGGTCCTACTGTTGTCATCCTGTTTCATGAGTAATCCCTGGCTTTCCGGGGGTGAAGGAGATTCGGTTTACCTCCCTCCGGATGTCATCAACGACACGGCCCGCTCGTTTTCCGAACCGTTCGAATTCGAAACCCTGCTTCCTGTATCGCTGAAACTCGAGATCGATTTCTATGAGCTCGACTCAGGCGGGCTCGGCGCGAAAGCGAACGAGATTCCTGCGGCGGCCGGGAAAGCCGTGGTTTTTATCACAGACAGCGGGGGAAACGTCGTATACGAAGGGGGGGTTCAAGCGGACGGAACCGTGAACGCCCAGCTGGCCCTGCCTGCAGCTCCCGAGGACATGGTTCTGACGGTGAAGGCGCAGGGGTATGAGGACCGATCCGTCAAGATTACTGATCTCGTCAACTATTCCGAAATCAATCGGAAAATGGGATTGATGTCCGAAGGCCTCTCGGCTAAAGCCCTCAGTTCACCCGAAAGCTGGGATCGAGACGGAGACCTGGTTCCCGATATCTACGATGCGTTTCCCGACGATCCGGATTATGCTTTTACTCTGCGCTATCCTTCCGCCGAGGATGAATTTCTGACCGTGGCCTTCGAGGACCTCTACCTCCAGGAGCGGGCCGGGGATGCCGACTACAACGATTTCCTGGCCCAGTACAAAATCACGGAGATCTACAACGGCGAGAACAAACTGTCGAAGATCACCGGGGAGGCAACGGCAAAGGTCAAGATCGCCGGCTACAATCACGAGTTCGGTATTGCCGTTCGCTATGACACGGATAAATCGGATCAAATCGAGGTGACCGTAAAAGCCACCTACTACGATAAATACGGGAAAGAACACAAAGACGAGACCGTCATTCCGTTCGAGGATATCGAAATACCGGGGGAGAAGGTTTACAAAGACAGGATCATCAACAAGGCGGTGATTCCCCTGTTCAAGAGCACCAAAGACGCGCTCGGCGAAACCGCCACCTTCGAGATAACCTTCGAGGGACCCATTGAAAGGGACAGAGTGGAGCTGGCGCCTTTCGATCCGTACCTCCGCGTCAAGGAGACTACCTACGACATTCATCTGGTAGGCAAGGACCCTCTTCCGGATACCAAGAATCCGCTGGAATCCTACGATAACTACGATGACCCGGAAACGTTCAACTTCATGGACGGCGAGGGTTTCCCCTGGGCCCTGCTGGTACCTGTAGATTGGGAGCACCCGCCGGAAACCGTGCGCATCGAGAAAGTGTATCCCTTCTTCACGAACTGGCGGCTGAGCAAAGGAGCGAGCAACACCAACTGGTACCTGCGCAAAAGGGATCCTCTCAATGAACCTCCAGATGCTCCGACGCTCACTCCGGACATGCTCGAGTTCAAAGCCACCGACCTCACGCTGCAGGAAGCCAAGATCGACATAACCTTGGGTACCGATCCCGACGGGAATGACCCGGTGACCCTGCATTGGTCTGTCCCGCCGACATATATAACGGTGGAGGAAAATAAGGAAGGTCCGGAATCTCATAAGGTGATCGTCGACCTTCCGGAGGAATCGAGCTTCGATCCACCGGAGGAGCTCAACATCTACTTCTGGTGCGAAGATGCAAAGGGAGCCCGTTCCGACTTCGCTCCGCTGAACCTCAAGTTCGTGGAAGGATCAAAACTTTACGGAAGAATAGTCATCGACACCTACTCACCAAACGGCAGTTATACAGCAGATACCTATATCGACCTGTTCGACAGGAACGGTGATCCCGACGCCGACGATCCCTGGACCGGTACCGACACGGGACCGGGACAAGCGCTCGCCAGCGCCGACAGCGGCAATCCGACTTGGCCCATGATGGCCCGGATAGACTATACCGGCGGAATGCAACCGGGGGGTACCTATTATATCCGGGTCAGAGGAGCTACAGAAACCGTGGATGACCCCTATGCTATTCGCGTGCTCTCGTTGAATGCGGGCGGTGCCTTACCAGAATATATTCCCCTTACTCCAGTGCTCGGGCCGGACAGCGGCGAGAATGATGATCCCGTAGTGTTTGGGCCGGACACCGGCGAGGAGAACGCTCCCACCGGGTGGGTGCCTACCAATCCCGTTAAGATTTCTCTTGGAAATGCGAACAGCCTCAGCCGTTCCATCGATAATCCTTCCGGTCTTCCTGGAGACGGCGACATCGACTGGTTTATATTGGTCCTGCCGGAGTAAAGACCGCCGAGAGAGAGAGTAGACCGAGCGGAGTCAACCGAACGGCGCGGCACAGTTGAACCTGTGCCGCGCCTTTTTGTTCCGTGCGATCTTTCCGTGCTTTGATGATCAAAATTCAACCTGCTCCAAGAAGCCTCGAGGATGGGCGACGAGACCCTTCTTTCGAGCCCAGTTGAAGAAAGCTGCGCGATGTCCCCCTTCGGTTTCAGGGGATCGATCCGGTGTTGTTGATATCGGAGCTTGATCGTGACCGCTGGGGACACCCCTGGGTTCACGGCAGATCAGGCTTGTGATGAGGCAATACGGCGGGTATATAAATGCAGCACCGCGCGGTAGGATCAGGGAAGCACGAGCTTGAACCAGTCGATGTCGCCGTCTCCAGGAAGACCGGAAGGATTATCGATGGAACGGCTGAGGCTGTTCGAATTTCCGAGCTGAATCGGAACGGGATTGGTAGGCACCCCCCCGGTGGACACCGGATCATCGTCGTCCTCGTAGCCATCCAGCCCGATCACCGGAGAAAGGGAGACATATCCGGGCAGTGAATCGCCCACATTCAGAGAGAGCACGCGTATCGCGTATGGGTCATCCACGGTTTCTGTAGCCCCGCGAACGCGAATGTAGTAGATATCACCCGGTTTCAAATCGCCGGTATAGTCGATGCGAGCCATCATGGTCCAATCCGGATTGCCGCTGTCGGCGCTGGCGAGCGCTTCCCCCGTATCGTCACTGCTCCAGGGATCGTCGGCGTCGGGATCCCCGTTCTCGTCGAACAGGTCGATATAGGTATCCGCTGTATAACTTCCGTTCGGTGAATAGGTGTCGATAACTATTCTTTCATATGTGATAGGTGTATTGCCGGGATCGGAACATCCCAACAAAGCAAAGGCAGAGGCTATTAACAGCACAGCTCGGAACGGTTTCCATCCCATCTCGATGCTCATAGATAGACCATTATACATCGTTGTCATACAAATTCCATTGATATTTCTTGATGTAAGACCCATGGCACAAAATGTTTCGACTACCTTAAATATTCTCTTGATTGGGATATAATTAGGTGTAAAAGTACAACAAACTATATCTCGTCGAGGGAATGGATCGTGCGTAGATGTATGCGATTATCCTTACTGATTTTTCTACTCCTGATCGTTGCGATCTTCGCTTATTCGATAGACTACACCTGGAATGGGGGGACCAGCACCTGGACAACCACCACCGAATGGACCCCGAACGGTACACCAGGATCGGGAGACACGGTTACCATCAACAGCGGCACATGCACGCTGAACGTCAGCACAACCGTTGATGCACTAACCATAACCGGCACGGGATCTCTCGGCGTTTCCGGGACCCGCGACCTGACCGTACGCGGGGACATGGATGTATCCGGAAGCGGCAGCACCGCGGCAACCATCCGCATCATTATGACGGCGGTTTCAGCGGATGCCACCCTGACCCAGGGTGCTTTCTTTAATATAAACGGGGAACTGCAGATCAACGCCACCAACAATGTGTATCCCGGCTCCGATCTGGACATCGGCGGCGACCTGGACGTGGTCGCCGGCACGATCAACATCGATGGTTACACGGTCGATGTCGGAGGGAGCGTATGGCTGGATACCAGTGGTGGGACACTCACCACCGGTAACGCCAACCTCAATATCGGTGGCAGCTTCAGCAATGGTGATGGAACCTTCGACGAAGACATGAGTACGATCACTATGACCGGTACGGGAACGATATACTCCGATGGTTGGCCCGGCCCTAACGGAGATTTTTACAATCTAATAGTGACCGGTCCAAATGTAATTGCAAACCAAGGATTGTTCCTCCTCAATGATTGTACCATCAACGGCACGCTAACCATGGACGGCAGCGAGGGACTGGTTGTTCCAGGAAACCTCACCGGCACCGGCACGCTCATCGCAACTGGAACCGAAGCCATTGACGTAGAGGGCAGCTTTACGGTGAGCAATTTCACCAGCGCCAGCAGCACCGTAACCCTAAATGGAACGACCACCCCGGTGAGCCTGGCCGGTCGAACATTTAATAATCTTGTCATCAATAAGGGTGCGGCGGGCAACGTCGTCAATTCGACGGGCGGGATTACGGTAACCGGAACCCTGACCATGACCCAAGGGACCTGGAACGCCGGTCCGGGTGCCTATACCCACAGGGTCGCCGGCGCATGGGATTCATCGGCGGCCAACATCACCTTCAATGCCGGCAGCTCCACCGTTCGGCTTACTTCGAATTCAAATCTGACCACCAAGGGACTCGGACAGCCTTTCAACAACCTAGTCCTGAACAGCGGTAGTACTGCGCTTTCGGCAATTCAGGTCAACGGAAACCTGACCATCGCCAACTCGGCCAACGGAACGCTGAACCTCGGTGGCTACGATCTGACCGTGGTCGGAAATATCACGCGCACGAACACCGCCACGCTCACAGCGACCGCTTCTGAGACCATCACCGTCGGAGGGAACTGGAACATCAGCACCTTCAACCGCAGTACAAGCACCGTGGTATTAAACACCACTACTACGGCTACGATCTCCGGAAACCATACCTTCTACAATCTCAGCTGCACCACTCCAGGTAAAACGATCTTGTTCCCCGCTCTCCCCGCAACTACCAGCATCGGTGCGGGAGGGACCTTCACGATTACCGGTGTGTCGGGCAACCAGGTCAGGCTGCTCAGCTCATCGTTTGGAACACAGTGGGAGATCAGCCCCCAGGCAGGCTCCCCGATAAACTGGGCCTATGTTCAGGACGGTACGATAGGCAATAACAATAACATCACGGCCAACAACAGCACCGATGCGGGTAACAACAAGACCTCAGGCCCCCAGGGTGACTGGATCTTCACTCCCGGAACATTGACCTGGACCGGCGGAACGGACACCGACTGGTTTAAAAGCGGCAACTGGAGCCCTGGACGTATTCCCGGTGTGGTGGATGATGCCGTCATCCCGAATGTTGCCAATGATCCGGTTCTCCTCGCCGACGTGAGCATCGCCAACCTCGATATTACTGACGGGATCCTCGACATCGTGAACTACGACCTGAACGTATCTGGAACTCTGCAAGTATCCAGCGGCGGCCGCCTGCGGTTACACGGGGATGCTGCACAGACCATCACTGCAGGAACGACCAGCTTCACAACCGGAGTCGTGGAATACTACAACGCCATTACGATTACGGGATTGACCGCCGGGAACACCTACAACAGCCTGGAGATCGCCGGGGGAACACGTACCCTCAACGCCAATTTGACTCTTGGTGGTTATCTGAGAATCTTCGCGGGTGCCACCCTCGCCATCGTGAACTACGACGTCAACGGAATCACGGGAAACCTCACGGTGGATGCAGGAGCCTTGCTACGCCTCTACGGGGGCCAGACCGTGAGCGGCACCAAGGTTATAAACGGAAACGTCGAATACTACGGGACCGGCAACTACACCGGACTGGGATTGGTGGTTGGCTACAGCTACCAAGACCTCTCCTTCACCGCAACCGGAACCTGGGATCTGGCCAGCCCACTGACGGTAGGCGGCAATCTGTCATTCACCGCCGCCGGGACCCTCGATGCCGCGGGCAATAATATCAGTGTGACCGGCGACACCACTTCCGTCGGCACGATCTCCCTCAACGGTGCCGATTTCACGACTACAAATCTTACGGTAAGCGGATCATTAACCGCCACGGCGGGTCTGCCTTCAGAGACCATCACGGTCAGCGGCGGCATCGACTTCTTCAACGCCGCGAACAACTTTACCGCAGGCGACAGCACGGTGCTGCTCCAGGGAGCGGCAAGTGCGATCAACGCCCCCCAGGAGACCTTCAACAACATCACCATGAACAAGGCAGCCGGGGCTACCACGGTGACTCTGAACTCGATCCTCAGGCTGGCCAACGGCAGTGGCATCCTGACCATGACCCAAGGCACCCTGGCGCTCAACGGCAACACCGTACTGCTGGGCACGGATCTGGACATGAGCTCCGCCAGCGCCGCAACGATCGCTATCGGCACCGGTACCCTGAACGGGGCCACCAACAGCCGCAGTGTCACCATCAGCAATGCCGCGGCCACCATCAGCCAGTCTACAGGGACCTTGAGCTGCACGGCCCTGACGGTTTCCGCCGGAAACTACACCTTCAGCGGAGCCGGGGCGATCAATGCCAGCGGCAATGTGGCGCTGACCATCGGCACCTTTACCCCCGATACCTCGACATTGACCATGACCGGCGCAGGCACGACGTTGCGCGTTTCCGCCCCAAACACGCTGTACAGCCTAGTCCTCAACTCAGGGGGTACCATACAGATCCTCACCGACGATCTGACGATGGGGGGCAATCTCAATATAATCGCCGGCACCTTCGACACCAACAGTACCTCTCTCACCGTGACGGGCACCGTCACGGTGAGCGGGACGCTGGATGGCTCAGCGGCTCCGGATACGATCACGGTCACAGGGAACACCACTGCCTCCGGGACTATCAATCTGAACGGTGGTGACTACGCCACCAACAGCCTTACCGTGAGCGGTACCCTGGTGGCATCGGGCAGCGAAACTATCACGGTGAACGGGGATCTCGACTTCTCAGCCGCTGGCAACGACTTCACACAGAGCAGTTCTTCGATGGTGATGCAGGGCGCAGCGACTTCGCTTTGGGCGCCGGAGGAAACCTTCTACGATCTGAGCTTCGGTGCGGCCGGCACGGTCACGCTCCAGTCGGCCATCACCGTGGGCAGGGACATCGCCATCACCGCAGCCGGAACGACCCTGAACGGCAACAACAACATCATCACGGTGAACCGCAACTGGAGCAACTCAGGCACGTTCACGGCGGGTATTGGAACGGTGAGCTTCGCCACCAATACAACGGCCACGATCTCGGGCAACACCACCTTCAACAACTTCAGCTGCGTGATCGCCGCTGGGGGCAAGACCATCCAGTTTACAGACGGAACCACCCAGACGATCAGCGGTGCCTTCACGGCAACCGGCGCCGCGGGCGTCGCTAATCTGGTCAGTCTGATCGGCACGCCTGGGGTAGTTCAGTGGTCTATCAATCCCAGCGCGACTTCGACCGTGGACTATGCGATCGTGCGGGATAGCAACAACTCTTCTGGAGTAAATGACATCACCGCGACCAACTCCCGTGACGACGGAGGCAACGATGTCGTCACTCCGGGTGGCTGGATCTTCACTCCGACTACTCTGACCTGGATCGGAGCTGTCGATACGGATTGGGAGACCTGGGGCAACTGGGACAAGGGCTACCCGCCGAACCCGACCGACAACGCCGTGATCGACAATGCGGGATTCCAACCCGCCACTCTGAGCATCGCCAAGACCGCAGCCAATCTGACCATCAACGTCGGCGCTTCCGTCAGCACGAATGACCTGGCCCTGACCGTACCGGGGGCGGTTACCGGGGTCGGCACACTGGCCGGGACCGCCGGGGGAGCCGCCGAGCTGATCACCGTAGGAGGCAATTTTACCGTCGGCACCTATACGTCCAACGGCACCAAGGTGCTGCTCAACGGGGCGACCACGCCTGTTAGCGTGAGCGCCAACAACTTCTACGATCTGGAGATCGCCAAGTCCCTGGGTACAGACACGGTCAATGCCACCGGCAACCTGACGCTTCTAGCCGGAGGCACCCTGACGATGACACAAGGCGATCTGGTGCTGGGGGCTAACACGGTGACTCTGGGAAACAACCTGACCTTAAACTCGGCTACCGCCACCATCACCGTCGGTACAGGCACCCTGGACGGCGCCACCAACGTGGTGGACATCACCCTGACCAATGGCACCGTCACCCAGAGCACCGGAACCACCAGCGGAGTGAATTTCACGGTAGACGGAGGTACCTTTACCTCCACCGGGGCTGGCAACCTCAGCTTGAGCGGAGCCGTTGACGTGAGCCTCGGAACCTTGACGCTGAATACTGCCACGGTGAACTGTGTGGGCATCAGCCAGACAGGGGGCACGATCGATGCCGACTTCGCGGCGATCACCTCCAGCGGCAACGTGGCGGTGACCGCCGGCACCTTCAACCAGGGTATGTCGAGCTTGACCATGGACACGGGAGCCACCACGGTGCGCTTCACCGCTCCTCGGACCCCCTACGATCTGTTCATCGATTCCGGAGCCGGGACCGTGGCTATCTCCACTGAAGCGCTGTCCGTGGCCAACACCCTGACAGTGAACAGCGGCACCTTTGATCTGGCCGGTTTCACCTGCACGGTAACATCCGACTCATCGGTGGCCGGTTCTCTGACCCTCAATGGGGGAAGTCTTAACACCGGCAACCTGAGCGCTACTGGCACGGTGGTTGCCTCCGCGGCTGCGGAGGCCATCACGGTGAACGACAGCATCGACTTCTCTAATGCCGGAGACAATTTCACCGAAGGCACTAACACGACCATCACGATGGCTTCCGGGACAACACCGGTGACCATTGATGCCACCGGGGAGAGCGGCTTCGACGACCTGACCATAAGCAAAGCTTTGGGTACCGATGAGGTGCAGTTGAGCACGGATCTGACGGTGGGCGGGACCTTGGATGTGAGCGTGGGCACTCTGGTGGTGGGGGCCAACACCCTGAATGTGAGTGGAGCCGGCGGGGTCACGGTGACCTCGGCCAATGCTGAGATCGACCTCAGCAACGCTGCCAGCTACCTGAACGTTACCAATGCCATCGCGGTGAGTGCGGGGCTGTTGGACCACAACGACGGGCAGGTGGATGCGGGCAGCCTGACGGTGAGCGGCACCGGCACCTATGACGGCACCGGGGTGGGGACCACCGACAACGATATCAGCGGGCTATTGTCCATCACCGGGGGCACCTTCACCCTGGGGGCCAAGGAGATCGACTGTGTGGGGGTGAGCCAGACAGGAGGCACCTTCAACGGCAACACCGGACGGATCATCTCCAGCGGCGATGCCAGCTTCACCGCGGCGGTGGCCCACAACCAGGACACCTACACCCTGGAGATGACCGGTAACCTCACCACCTTGGACTACGGACCGTTCACCGCCGCCTACGTGGAGGTGAATGCCGGGGCCGGCACGGTGAGTCTGGCCAACAACGCGCTGACCACCGACTACGATGTGATTTTGACCTCAGGCACCTTCAGCCTGGCCGGGTTGGATCTGAATGTGGGTACGGCCACCCACCAGGGCAACCTGATTGGGACGGGCACCGGGGTGCTGCAGGCCACCGCGGCTGCGGAGACCATCACGGTGAACGGGGACATCGACCTCTCCAACGCGGTGGACAACTTCACCGAAGCCAGCAGCACCATCGTGATGAGCGGGACCTTTGCCCCCTCTACCATCGATGCCACCGGGGAGAGCGGGTTCAACAATCTGACCATCAGTGAGAGTGCGCTGGCCAGTGAGGTGCAGTTGAGCACGGATCTGACGGTGGGCGGGACCTTGGATGTGAGCGTG
>CAZPQC010000081.1:0-4518 GCA_964588525.1 uncultured Spirochaetaceae bacterium | reverse complement strand
GATCGACTGTGTGGGGGTGAGCCAGACAGGAGGCACCTTCAACGGCAACACCGGATGGATCATCTCCAGCGGTAGTGTGGCGGTGACCGCGGGTACGTTCAACGAGGGCACCTCCACGCTGACCATGACCGGAGGGGGCACCACGATACGCTTCACCTCACCACTCCCTCCCACCCGCCAGCCTTATGATCTGGTGATCGACTCCGCCGGCACGGTGTCCATTGATACCGATGATCTGTTGGTGGGCAACGACCTGAACGTTGTAGCCGGCACTTTCAGCACCAACAACACCTCTTTGATCGTGAGCGGAAACGCTACGGTGAGCGGGACGTTGAACGGCTCAGCGGCTCCAGAAACGATTTCGGTCGGAGGCAACACCACTGTTACAGGCACGATCAACCTCAACGGGGGTGATTTTACCGTCGGCGGCAATACTACTGTCTCCGGGACGATCAACCTCGACGGAGCTGATTTTATCGTTACGGGCAACACCGATGCCTCCGGTACGATCAATTTGCTCGGCGGCAACTACACGACCAACGATCTTACGGTGAGCGGTACGCTGGTGGCCTCCGCCTCGGAAACGATCACGGTGAACGGAAATCTAGATTTGTCCGCGGCCGGAACCAACTACGAAGAGGCAACGAGCACATTAATAATGGGCGGAGCTGTAACCCCTTCATCCGTAACTTTGGCCGCCCCGGCCGCTGCCGGCGAAGAGGAGTTCTACGACCTCACCATTCAAAAAGCGATTACAACCGACGATGTGATTCTTCAGACCAATATCACGGTCCTGAACTCGCTGATAATCGCAAGCGGTACATTGAGTGCACAGACGTACACGATCTATATGCAGGGGAGTTTGTGGGAAAACCAGGTAGGCACGGTGGCCGTACCCGACGGCTTCGACCCGGGAACCGGCGAGGTGATCTTCCTGAATGACGTCACTATTAGAGGAAGCAGCCAGTGGTTCGACTTCACCTGCGCGACTCCGGGCACGACCATCCAATTCGAAACCCTGCAGGAGCAGACGATCCTCAACAACGGGACCTTCACCATTCAAGGTGGAGCGGGCAATTTGATTCGATTAAAGCCGATAGGGGTAGCCTGGCCGCTTCCCTGTCCACCACCTATTGCCGCAACTAATAATCCTTTACCGCCACCAACATATAATGAACAGTGGATGCTGACCATATCCTCACCCAACGGAAACGCCGTCATCGACTTCGCCGAAGTGCAGCTTTGCTATTCAGGGAACGGAAAGAAGGTCACCCCTGGTCCAAATTCCGAAAATTATTGCTACAACGACAACTGGGCCTTCATTATTCCTATAAGACGCAGTTGGACCATCGACTCCAATCGCAACGGCCGGATCGACCGCATCAGAGTACAGGTGGAGATTGATGCACCACTCAGCGACACCTTTTCCGGACTAACAGCAGCGGTCAGCGGCTATACGGTGATTGGTTTCGATACCGCCGATTTCCCCGGGGATGATGTCTTCGATATAATAATTCAGGAAAGTCCTTACCTCGACACAGATGCCACACCTTCGTGGCAGCTTACCGAAAACCTGTTCCCGATCGGCTTATACGGCACAGCCGGCGGCGCCTATGTGCAATCCGGGGATATGGTGTATCAAACCGTGGATGGAGCCCGACCGGTCATCGCCTATACCCTGGCGGCGTTCAATGACACCAGGGTGTACGTCCAGTTCTCCGAGGTCGTCTACGGGAATAATTCAAAATCAGCACCGATCGATTCGGGCGACTTCAATGTGACGGGCAACTCGATCACCGGCGTCGAAACGATCAACGCGGATGCCAACGGAGGCACGCGGGCAGCCTACGTAGATCTCACCAATCCCCTGACTGCGGCCGATATACTACCGCCCGGTCAGCAGACCATCAACGCAGTCATAGATTCCATCTTCCAGGCCCCCTATCCATTGGGTCCCTATGTGCCAGCCTTCCCCGATTATGACGACACCAATCCACCGTATCAGCCCAATCCAAATCCCATGGCACCGAGCTTTTCAGGGTATAACGGGGTCACAGGGTTTGACGGGGTCAACGATCCGGCTCCGGGAGTAGATAATCTGCCCTGGCCGGACAACACGGTCCGGGCCACGGAGCTGCACAACATCTCCGACGTGGGTCTCGGCTTTATCGAACCGGTTTGGGCTGCCAACGTACAGCCCGCTCCCGATCTGGTCACCGAGATTCCCGAACGCGATCCGCTGCGCGGCGGCATCGGGCGCATCACCCGTTTCGACGGCCGGGAAGCGGCCTGGCTGCAAGTCCGGGATATCCGGCTGCAGGCGAACGTAGTGGAGCCATCGATCGCCGGTTCAACCGTCGACCTTTATTTCGATGCCAATACCCGGGATCCGATTCTCCTGAACGATCTCTGGATTCCTGCGGCTCACACCTTATGGCCGCCTGTTGTACCGCCACCTCCTGCATGGCCTACGTATCCTCAGGCTCCCTACAGCGATACTTTTCACAACGAAAACACGGCCGCACGCCCGGTAACTCCGGATATTGTGAGCGGCTCGCTGCGGGATTTCATCATCCCTGCTTCGGATTCCGAAATGGCGGACGGTGCAGATCTCGAGTTCCTATTCGTCATAAATGTGGGGGGGACTCTGTTCCCCTTCGCCCGCATCCCCAACCCTCATGATCCCAGCACGGCCCGGCCCTGGGTCATCAAGATCCGCGACCTGCGCACCCAGCGGGGGGGGGCCACGATCACCAACAACGTGATCAATCCCCTGAGGGGAGAAACGGCCAAGGTCACCTACAGCATCACCCAGACCGGAATGGTCACGATCAATGTCTTCGACCTGAAGGGGGACATCGTGGATGTCCTGTATCGGGGCCAGCGGACCGCCGGGGAGTACTCCACCACCTGGGACGGCCGAAACAGGGGTAACAGAGTCGTGGCCCGTGGTGTATACTTCATCAAGATCGTTGGTCCGGGAATCAGCGAGATTCGAAAGGTCTTGGTGGTCAAATAGAATGCCCCAATTCGCGGGCAGACCCGAAATAAACTCCCACGCTCCTCACCGCATCGCCCTGATCGGTTTCATGGGTTCGGGCAAGACCACGGTGGGGCGGCTGGTGGCGGCCAGGCTGGGCTACCGCTTTCTCGACCTGGATGTTCTGATCACGGAGAACGCCGGGAAGAGCATCCGGGAGATCTTCGATGAGGACGGAGAGGACGCCTTCCGCCAGATCGAATCCGATACGCTGTACAGCGTCCGGGAGATGAACCGGCTGGTGATCGCCACGGGCGGCGGCGCTCCGATCCGCCAGGAGAATCAGGAGTTCTTTGAAAACCTGGCCGCTACCTTTTACCTCGAGGTATCCTTCGGGGAGTTCCTCAACCGCACCGGCAGGGATAACGCCCGGCCGCTGCTCGATCACTCGGAAAAGAAACTCGAGAAGCTGTACAAATCCCGGGTGCCCATCTACAGGAGTTTGGGACAGTGCATCCGCACCGATTCGCGGAGGCCTCAGGATATTGCCGCCGAGATCCTGAAAAAGCTCGAAAATTCCTGAATGCTTGAACAGGGGATCCTCACGGGTAGGGTGATCCGGGGTGCGGATCGGGGAAAGGATCTTGGTTTTCCAACGGCCAACCTCGATGTCCCCTCCCACGAGCTGCCCCGGACAGGGGTGTATGCGGTTTGGGTGCGCATCGAAGGTGAACAGAAGTGGCGCCCCGGAGCGGCGAACATCGGATTCAACCCTACCTTCGATGAGAAAACCAAGAAGCTGGAGGTGCATCTCCTGAATTTCAGCGGCGATCTGTACGGAAACACTCTGGAGATCGCTCCCGTGCATTATCTGCGCCCTGAGAAACGCTACAGAACCGTGGCTTCATTGATCCGTCAGATGCGCTGGGACTGTCGGCGGGCTGCAAGGCTGATCGCCGGAAGTGCGCCTCCTTGAACAAAGTCCGGCGATTCCTCAATAATGAGAACGATGAGACGGATCGGCATCGATATCGGCTCTCTCTATCTGGGTGCGGTGGTTCTGGATGATGGGGAAATCCGGGACTTCCACTACCGTGAGCATCGAGGCGACATCCAGGGGGAGCTGGAGAGCCTCACGGCTTTGCCGGAGTACAAGAACTTCGACACCCTCGGCATCACCGGCAATTTCAGTGAACGCCGAGATGCAGTCATCGACAATACCCTGGCTCTGATCGAAGGAGCCCGGGTGCTGCTGCCCGAATGCAGAAACGTATTCGCCATCGGGGGGCAGACCTTCTCCCTCATTCTCTTCGACGATCGCGGTGGGTACAAGGAACACTCGCTCAACGCACCCTGCGCCGCCGGCACCGGTTCGTTCATAGAACAGCAGGCCGAGCGTCTGGGGCTTTCCGTAGCGGATCTGGCCGCCAAGGCCGCCGCCTTCTCCGGGAAACGCCCGGTCATAGCCACCCGCTGCGCCGTGTTCGCCAAGACCGACATCATCCACGCCATGCAGGAAGGCTACTCCCTGGAGGCGG
>CAZPQC010000080.1:0-18139 GCA_964588525.1 uncultured Spirochaetaceae bacterium | reverse complement strand
ATCCAAATCGTAGTATTCGAAGAACTCCAGGCAGGTGCGGGCGAAAGCATCGCCGCCGCCGTGCTGAATGCCGAAGTGGTACCAGAGGGAGACCGGCGGATGATCCGCCTCCCCGCCCCGGAGGGTGGTGTCGATCCTTTCGATTTTCGTCATGCCGGCCATGATGCCAGGAACCTCGGGGATTTTCAAGGTGCCCGACGCCGGGGCCGGACACTGCCGCCACTCATGTTTTGCGCCCCTCGGCTGCCACCCCGGGGTGCCCCTTGTTCCATTGCCGGCAGCGGCCGTTCCGGCAGCAGAGAATTTGTCACCTCCGCTGATAAGCTGTAGTATTGACCCATGATCATCTACAGCGAGGGTTATCACGGCGGTTTGGAACCGTACGGTATCCTCATTCCGATTCGGGACAGCAAATTCCGCAGAACCTTTGCCGAGCTCTGCGCCCACCCGGTTTTAGGTCCGCGCCGTGCGGAATGGCATCTGGAGCATGCCGGGCTGTCCATCACCCGGGAGGATATCCGCCGCGCCCACACCCGGGAATACGTGGACAGGCTGTTCTCCGAGGCGTTGGAGCAGGAGATCATCCGCACCTTCGAGCTGGTGGACTCCGCCGGCAGGTACCATCGCTATGATCCTACCCGGGCTACCCGGTCCCTCGACAAACTTCTGGAACGCGCCATGTACAGCATCGGCGGGGACTATCAGTGCTGTCAGGTTGCCCTGCAGAGGGATTTCTGCTTCTACTTCGGCGGCGGGTCGCACCACGCCCAACCGGATTACGGCAAGGGTTTTTGCCTGCTCAACGACATCGTGATCGTGCTCCGCAAAGCCCAGACAGAGGGTTTGATCCGCAATGCCTGGGTAATCGATGTGGATGCCCACAAGGGTGACGGTACTGCCGTGATTACCCGGGGCGATGATTCGATTCGGACCTTGAGCGTCCACATGGCTCACGGCTGGCCCCTGGATGAAGCGGAGCTCGACGCCTCCGGCCGGCGCAACCCCTCCTTCACGCCGAGCGACGTGGACATCCCCATCGATTCGGGAGAGGAGCAGGATTATGTTCCCCGCCTGGAGCGGGGCCTGCAAGAGTTGATGGGGATGTCCTCTCCGGACCTCGCCCTTGTCGTCAGCGGGGCCGATCCCTACGAACACGACGAGCTTCCCTCGACCCGTTTGCTGCGTCTGTCTAAAACGCAGATGATGGAGCGGGATACCCTGATCTACTCGTTTCTCAAGTCCCGCGGCATCCCGGCGGCCTACCTGATGTCCGGGGGCTACGGTGAAAAGACATGGGAGGTGTACTATCAATTTTTGGAATGGGCTCTGTTGGACAGGCTGTCCTCCTCCGGCGGGTAGAAGGCCGAGGTGGACCGGCCATGGGAAAAAAACGAGTAACCGTGGAACCTCTGAGTGTCTGCTTGCGACTAATACAACAGAACGAGGAGGTTTTGCTGTGAAGAAACTGATTTTCATCGTCGTATTGGGATTGCTGGCCGGCGGTTTTTCCTACGGCCAGGACTGGGATAATCCCGCGGTTCTGGGGCGCCTCGATCTGGATCAAGGGCAAGTAGAGAAGATCAGGGAGATCTTCGAGCAGACGGAGAGAGAGATCCGGGAGGCTCGTCTGGAGATCGACGTGCTCAGAGCTCAGCTGCGGAAGCAGTTGTTCGAGGAGCAGGTCAATATGCGCGAGGTGGAGCGGCTGCTTCGCCAGAGCCTGGAATGGGAGCTGAAGGAACGAATGGCCCAGATCCGGCGTCAGGTCGAGTTGCGGCAACTGCTGGGGGACGCTAAATACGCGCGGATGACCCAGGCCGAGGAGAGACGGCGGCAGACGCAGGAAGAGCAGGAAAGACGGTCGCGTGAGGAACCCGAAAGAACCGAACGTGGGCGAAAGTGAAGCCGCGCCTGAGGACTCACCGCCTGAGGATCATATCCTGATTCGGCGCTTCCTGCGCAACGGTGATCCGAAGACGTTTCAGGACCTGGTGGAGAGACACCTGCCTTCGATTAGGCGGCTTCTCTACACGCTGTTCAACGGACAGCGCGAGGAGATGGAGGACGCGGAGCAGGAGATCATCTTGAGCCTGTTCCAGGGGCTGAAGGATTTCCGGTTCCGCTCCTCCTTCCGCACCTACTTCTACAGGCTGGCCCGCAACCGGGGTATCGATTTTCTGCGCAGAAAGCGAAGCCGTGAGCGCACACTGGCCAGAGCGAGGCTGGGTCTTTGGAACAACGAGCCTGTCGATCCGGAGCAACAGGTGCTTCGCAGGGAGGAAATCGATACCCTGCTCGGTGTCTTTCAGACGCTTCCGTCCAAGGACAGAGAGCTCATTCTCATGAAGGACGTGGACGGCCTTTCCGTCGAGGAGATAGCGGAAGTCCTGGAGGTTCCCTCCGGCACCGTCAAATCTCGTTTGCATCGGGCACGGGAGAAACTCCTCAGGACTGCAAGGAGTGGAAGATGAAAGAACAGATATCCTGCCGGAAGGCCAGGCGGACGATGCAGGACGCCCTGGATCGGACGGATGCAATTTCCCTGGCCGAAAGCGAGCAGCTAACGCGGTTTCTGCCGGGGGAGGTGCGGGCGCACCTGGAGCGATGCCCCGGGTGCAGGGATTTTTTACATTCCCTCGAGACTTTCGCACCGGTACTGCGGAATGAACTCGACGAAGCCCTTCAGGAGTATCCCGTTCCGGAGTTTGCATCCCTCCTTCAGGGGACGAGGGGAAACAACGCGCGGGTCCCGTGGCTGCAGAAGCGTGGGGGGGTAGCGATCGCCGCCGCCTTGCGGAGGCTACGCAACCGGTTGTTCGGGCCTGCCGGAAAGCCCGCGGCCGTGTACCGCTGGGCAGCGGTATCGGCGATCGCCTTGCTGCTGGCGTCTTTGATCGGTATTCGAATCTACTCGGTCTCTGCAACCCACCGGGCCATCGAGCAGCAGATCGATCGGGTCGTCGAGCTGATCTATCGGGAGCCCCTGCTTCCCGGTATCGAGTCCGCCCTGCTTCGCACGCAACCCACAATTTCCGACTACGTGGAAGATCTGGACCGAACCGTCGACATGTGGTTAGAGGAATCAGCTTCGCAGTCCTACCTCAACTGAATCCTTGATTTCCCCCTTCATTTCCCCGTACTCTGGAGCTGAAGAGCAGGAGGGTTTATGAGCCTTCGATGCGCGGGGTATCGGGTCATCGCGGTTTCAGGTGTTCTGATCCTGTCGGTCCTGTCCGGTTGTCTGGGGAAGATCGGAGGCACAGGAACGGGTCGGGTGCCCGCTCCGGATACCTCGGATATGATTTTCCCCGAGCAGGTTGCAGCCGGTTCTGTTTCTGAAAGCGCCTTTCAGGTCTCCGAGTACGCGCCTGTAGGAACCGTGCCCTGGCAGAATATCGAGGGAGGGGTGTGGCTGCTGTTCAGCGAGCCGGTGATTCCTGTGAGCAGGCTGGGAAAGCCGGCCACGGAATCGGAACAGCTGCGGATCCATCCCCCGGTCGAGGGGATCTACCGCTGGTACGGTTCCCGCCTGCTGAGCTTCGAGCCCACGACCTCCCTGGTGCCGGCAACCGAGTACACGGTCGCTGTGAACAGGGAGCTCACCTCCCTGGCCGGCAATACCCTGGAAGGGATGAACGCCTTCCGCTTCCGCACTCCTGCACTCGAGCTGCTTTCCCTCGATCCCTCGGGAGCGGATATCCCCCCGGAAGCCTGCCGGGAGCTGCGGTTGTACTTCAACTTCCCCGTCGAGCTGGCCGTCATCAGCCGCTACGTCAAGGTGGAGGCGGCGGGACGCCCCTATCCCTTTGTTGCCGTGTATGCAGCGGAAGGGGATTGGGAGACTGCCGGCGGTTCCGGGAGCGAAGAGGTTGAGCGCTCGGTGATGGGGAGCCCGAGCGCGCTGACCGTGGAGAGGGACCGCAGTCGGGGAATCCTCCTCAAGATGCAGGAGGAGCTTCCCTGGAACAGCGACGTAACGGTGCGGCTGCTGGAAGGTGCCCGGCCGGGAGAGCGGAACTACGGTGCGGATCGTGAGCAGCGTTTGAGCTTCCACACCCTGGAGCCCTTCCGTCTGGAGTATGGAGAGGTCTACGACTGGCTCCCGACAATCGAGGCGGGACTGATCTTCAACCATCCGGTGGCCGAGCAGGACCTGATCTCCTACCTCGAAGTGCAGCTTCCCGGCTACGAGCTTCGAAGCAACCTCGAAGTGTACGGCAACGCGGTCTATCTGAAGAATCTTCCCGTCGAGTTCGAGTCCGCCTTTTCGATCTCCATCGACAGGGGTTTGAAGGACATCTACGACCAGGCCTTGCCTTTCCGGGAAACCGTTCAACTGGAGGTCGGTCCTGCGGCCAGCTACGTGAACTTCCGGGCGTCCGGGAACCGGATCCTCGAAGCGGGATTCCCCCCGATAGCGGCGGTGGAGTTCCAGAACGTGCTCAGTGGATCCTTTGCCGCCGGAAAGCTCGGTGAGCCGTTTCGTTCCCTGCCTTCGGGGCGCTTCAGCGGTTACGATGTCGACAGCATCCCCCGCAACACCCGGATATTTCGGTTGATCGATTTTTCCCCTTTTCTCGATGAGAACGGCCGCGGCAGCGTCTACGCCCGCTGGAAGTTCGAGCTGCCCTCCTGGTGGTCCGAGGAAACGTACCGGATGGATGAGGACCTGCGGCTGCAGATCTCCGACATCGGTTTGACCAGCCACATCGCCTACAACCGCATTACCCTCCAGGCGGCAAGCCTGTCCACGGGAGAGCCGCTGGAAGGAGCGGAGATCATCATCCACGGGGCCGGAGGAGCGACCAGGCGCACGCAGAGCAACGCCCGGGGCATCGCCTCGGTTTCCTTTCAACCGGGCGAGCTGGCCCGATTCACTGCCCGGTCGGCGGAAAACCTCGAGATCGAAGTGCGGACTCCGGATGATCGATTGGTGTTTAAACCCTCCAGCTCCCCCTCCCACAACTGGAACGTGGAGGGTCCCTTCGAAGCGGAAGATCCCAGGCCGATAACCTACCTCTGTTCGGACCGCGGCATCTATCGCCCGGGGGAGACTGTTTCCTTCTACGGAATCGACCGCGATCTGGAGCTCGGCAACCTGAATCGGCGGACCGGCGGTTATACCGTGGAGCTGCGCCAGGGCTGGTACGGAGACACGATTCACGCGTCGGCCTCCGGCCGGCTGTCCTCCTCCGGCCGCTTCTGGGGTACGTTTCAGCTGCCCGAACAGCTGGAGCCGGATGCGTACTTCCTCGTATACAGGCGCTCGGACGGTTCGCAGACCCGGGAGGTGCCGCTGCGGGTCGCCTTTTTCCGGCGGGTGAACTTTGCCCTCGACCTGAGCATCCCGGAGGGGACCCACACCATGGGGGAAGATCTGGAAGCCCGTTTTTCGGCGAGCTACCTCGGCGGCGGCACCCTGACTCAGGGCAGGTGGAACTACTGGTGGGCCCGCCGGCCTATTGCGTTTCAACCGCCGGATCCGGGGGGCGTCTACCGGGGGTTTCGCTTCGGCTCTTACCCGGATTCCGGGTACTACGACACCTACGACGATTACTATCAAGAGCTGAGCTCGGCCGAGGGGAGCCTGAGCGGGGAGGGAACGGTTGTAGCCGCCCAGAGGCTCTCCGACGGGGAACCCGGCAGGGTCTACGAGTACACCATCACGGCGACGATCGAGGATATCGACCGCCAGGCCGTATCCCGCCAGGCGACGGCCACGGTATTCACCTCCTCCCTGCTGATCGGGGCTCGGGTGACCGATCAGATCGGCGAAGGAACCTCGCTTTACTTCGTGGAGGCGGGGGAACCCTTCACCCTCCAGGCCTGCCTGCTGCGGCCCGACGGCCGACCCTTCGATCTCGAGGCGGTGGGTGAAGAGGCGGTTCGGATTGAGGGACGGCTGCTGAGGGAGAACTGGAAGATGGTGCGGGAGCGCAGCATCGGAGGGCGCGTTGACACCCGCTGGGTCCGGGAGGAGATCGAGGAGCAGAGCTTCCTGTTGGAAGCGGAGGGGAAGAAAGATCCCGGGGGCCGGGTAGTGGCGGCCGCAGAGCTGTCCGCCTGCCAGGTGGGTTTCTACATCATCGAACTGCGGGCTGAGGACCCTGAAGGCCGGGAGACCCTGACCCGTACGGATTTCTACTCCACCGGAAGCGGGAATGTGCTCTGGCAGCGCTACGATGAGAACCGCATCGATCTGGTGGCGGACCGGCCCAGCTACGCTCCGGGGGAACGTGCGAAGCTGCTGATTAAAAGCCCCCTGGATGAGGGAAGGTATCTGCTGACCGTCGAGCGGGAGGGCATTCTGGAGGAGAGGATCCTGGAGCTTTCCGGCAGCACCGACACCGTAGAGATTCCCATCAAAGAGCAGTATGTCCCCGTCGTGTACATCACCGTCTCCAGCGCCACGGGCCGGAGCGTTGCTCCTCCGAGCTCCCCCGATCAGCCGGATCTGGGAAAACCCCGGGGCTGCTTCGGAATGCTGTCCCTGGCCGTGGATACCGAGCGGCGCAAGATCGAGCTGGCGCTTGAAAGCACTCAGGACAGCTATCGTCCGGGCACGGAGGCGGAAATCACGGTCACGGCGACCCAACAGGGGCAGCCGCTGGGGGGCGTGGAGATCGCCCTGGTGGCTGCGGATCGGGGTGTGCTGGATCTGATCGACTATCATCTGCCCGACCCCCTCTCCTTGTTCTACGACAGGTACAACTACCGCCACGGCGTGGCCCACTTCGACAGCCGGGCACTGCTCCTGGATCCTGTGCTGTGGAAGACCCGGGATCTGCCCGGGGGCGACAAGGAGGGGGAGGAGCCGGATGACAGCGCTCCCCGGGTTCGAAAGGACTTCCGCGCCACCGCCGTGTTCGAACCGGGGCTGGTCACCGGGGCGGATGGACGGGCAACCCTGCGCTTTCGCCTCCCGGATCAGCTGACCACCTTTCGCACGACCGCCGTGGCGGCCAAGGATGATCTGTTCGGCATGGTGGAGGGGCAGATCATCGTCCAGAACCCGATCAACGTGCGCGCAGCCCTGCCCAGAACCCTCAGGGTCGGGGATGAAGCCCAGGCCGGAGTGATCGTCACCAACCTGGACAGCCGGACCCGGGCTGTAACCGTAGCCCTGCAGAGTGATCGGCTCAATATCCGGGATCGATCGGAGAAGCGAGTGAGTCTGCAGCCGGGAAAATCACGGGAGGTGGCCTTCAAGCTCGAAGCCGAGGCCGAGGGACGGGCGCTGATGCGATTTTCGGTGGACAGTGACCTGCTTCAGGAACAGCTGGAGGTCTCGATTCCAGTTGAACGCAGTATAGTCCGGGAAGCCTTTACCATAGTGGGGCAGACCGAGGACAGCGTGCAGGAGGGACTGGTCGTTCCGCAAGACTTCCTGGGGGATCCGGAGGAGGGATTGAAGATCACCCTGGATTCGACCCTGGCCACATCGCTGATCGAGGCGATCCGCTTCCTCGAGCTGTACCCGCACGACTGTCTGGAGCAGCGGACCAGCAAGTTGTTTGCCTACGTCCTCTTCGACTGGCTGCTGGCCGATGTCGGGGCTGCCGCCGACACTGCCGCCGATGACGGCGCTGCAGCCGCAGCTACCGGCGTTGCAGCCGCAGCTGCGCGGATCGAACAGGAGCTCGCGGCTTTGCCCCTGTACCAGACCGCAGACGGGGGCATGTCCTTCTGGCAGGATCCCGGGTACCGCAGGTCGAACTACTACGTATCCCTGCGCACCGCCCATCTGCTGAATCTGGCGCAGCGAGGCGGGTACGACCTGCCGGATAAGCTGAATATGGACTCCCTGCTCGAGTACCTGGTGCGGGAGTACCCGCCGGACAGACCGTATCTGCAGAGCTACGCCCTCTGGGTTCTGTCGGAGCGGCCCGCCCTCCGATCCTTGGTGCAGCAGAAGCTCCAGCAGCTGTCGACCGGACGCACGGATCTAGGCGTGCTGGAGCAGACCTTTGTTGCCCTGGCCTATCTCGGCCTCGGGGACGGGCAAAAGGCCGGACAGCTGCTCGAACAGATCCGCGGCTACCTGAGGGTCGGGACCCGCTCGGTGACCCTGACCGGATCGGTCGGCTCCTGGATCTACTACGGAGGGCAGCTGCAGACCAAGGCCGCTTTGCTGCTGCTCTACGGCCGCCTCGATCCCCGTTCCCAGATCGCGCAGGCCCTGGCCGACGACCTTCTGGCCTCCACACGCAAGGGCTACTGGCAGAACACCAGCAGCACCGGCTGGGTCCTCCAGGCCTTTTCCGCCTACATCGATGCGGGCCGGGAGAGAAGGACCGACTTCGAGGCCACAGTCGAGCTGGGGGGCGAGAGCTTTCCCCGGTTTTACTTCTCCGGCGTATCCGCCGAACCCCAGGAACTGTTCGTAAAACCGCAGCAATTGCTCGAGTTGGCTGATGCAGCGCGCTCGGGCAGCCGCACCTCGGATAGCCGCACCTTCGGCACCGGAGCCGACCAGGAGTGGCTGCCCCTGGTCTTCGCCAAGGAGGGGGAGGGACGGCTGTACTACACGGCCACCCTGCGCTACGCCCTGGAGGCTTCTCGTGTCGAAGCTCGGGATGAGGGCATCGGCCTGTTCACCGAGATCCTCGATCTGGCGGGTAACCCGGTGGAGGGGAATTTGAAGCTCGGCGAGGTCTACAGGATGCACTACGTGCTGTACTCCGGCCGGGACCGGGATTTCCTGGCCCTCCGCCTGCCCATTCCGGCGGGAGCGGAGACGATCGACGGTTCTCTGGCAACTTCCCAGGTCGTTCCGGCACAGGAGGAGGATGCGGAGTACCGGTACTACGCGCCGGTCCAGCGCATCTACGACAGCGAGGTCCGCTTCTACTACGACAGCTTCTACCGTGGCAAGCGGGAAGGTTCCTTCCTGTTTCGAACCACCACCCCCGGAACGTTCTCCACCCCGCCGGCAACCGCGCAGCTGATGTACGAGGAGGAGGTGTTCGGCCGCACCGCAGGGCGGGAGTATCGCATCGTTCCAGATCGCAATCTTCGCTAGAAGCTGAAATGAAGATTGCGATGTCCTGTTCCATCCGTCATCGTAACAGGCTGCAGGCCGGGCGGATGAAGCGCTTCAGACGACTGATCCTCTTTCTCCTTCCCCCCCTGCTCACCGCAGTCCTGCTGTACCTGCCGGACCCGTCTCTGGAGCAGATGCGACGCGGCTGGGAGGGTGTGGTCATTGCGGATCGCTTCGGGCGGACGCTGTACAGCATACCGACCCGCGATGGTGGATATCAGCATCGTCTGAGCCGGGCTCAGATCCCCGATGCCGTCGGGGAGGTCTTTGTGCGGCTGGAAGACCGGCGCTTCTATCAACACGGGGGGATCGACCTGCCGGCTGCTGGCCGGGCGGTTTTTCTGAATCTCAGGGAACGGCGGATCGTCTCCGGCGCCTCGACCATCCCGATGCAGCTGGCCCGGCTGATCCATCCCCATGGCGGCGGAGCGCTTGGAAAAACGGAAGAGATCCTGAGGGCCCTCTACCTGGAAGCGCGGCTGTCCAAACGGCAGATCCTTCTCCTGTATCTGAACAACCTGCCCTTCGGCTACAACACCATCGGTGTGGGGGCGGCGGCTCGAACCTACTTCTCCGTGCCGCTTCAGGAGCTGACCCCCGCCCAGCTCCTGCTTCTGGCCGTCATCCCCAAGGCCCCCGGCCTGTACGATCCCTTCGCCTCCCCTGAAAACCGGGAAGCCCTGAGGGATCGGGCCGAAGCCCTCGCGCCCCTGCTGTCGGTCCGCCCGGAGGAGGTCGATCGCGCCATGGGGTCGTTTCGTAGGGGCGGGGCGGAGTTCACGGCTCCCCACTTCGTCCGCTACCTGGTGGAGAGCACGAAAGAACAGCCGCCGGAGGAATTAAAAGGTCTGGAAATCGTGCGGATCATTTCCACGCTGGACTGCGAGCTCTACACCGCTGTGAGCCGTAGTGTTCGCGAACGGTTGGCGGCGGCCGATCCTGCAGGGGACGATCGCAACAGCGCTCCCCGCTCCGCTCCCGGTGCGATTCGGCTGCGCAACGCTTCCGCCCTGGTCATGGACAATCTCAGCGGCGAGGTTCTGGCCTGGGTCGGGTCTCAGGATTTCTTCGACAGCGAAAACGGGGGGCAGATAGACGGGGTGCTGCGGAAGAACTCCAGCGGTTCCACCCTCAAACCGTTTCTCTACGCCGCCGCCCTGGAGAGGGGATACACTGCCGCCACGCTCCTGCCCGATCTGGCCCTGACCTTCGGAGCCGAAGAGGGCTACCGGCCGGAGAACTTCGACCGCCGCAGCCGCGGGCTGGTTCGCCTGCGCACGGCCCTGGCCAGCTCCCTGAACGTGCCGGCGGTGTACCTGCTGTCCCGGATCGGTCTTCAGGAGTTCCTCTCGGTCTGCAGCGAACTGGGCGTCCAGATCCCAGAGGACTGCGAAGCCAGGGTGGGTCTGGGAGCAGCTGTCGGCAATCTGGAGGTGACCCTCCTCGAGCTGGTCCGAGCCTTCGGCGTGTTTCCCAATAGGGGACTTCTGACCGATGTGCGGGTGATCCGAGAGGTGGAGACCGCCGCAGGCCGGCGCATCCCCATAGGGGGGCAGGGGGGAGGAAGCCACCTCGAGTCGAAACGGGTGTTTCGGGAACAGACCGCCTGGCTGATCTCCGACATGCTGGCCGATCCGGCGGCCCGGGCCGGCGGCTTCGGCCCGGACTCCCGCTTCAATACGGCCTTTTCGGCGGTCTTCAAATCCGGCACGGCCAGCGAGTACACCAGCCTCTGGTGCCTGGGCGCCGTTCCCGGGTATTCGGTGGGGGTGTGGGCCGGCAACTTCGACGGCCGGTCCGCTTTCGGCGCCACCGGCAGCTCCCTGCCGGCTGCGGTGGTCGTAGAGGTGCTGGAGCGGCTGCACTCCGGTCAAGAGGACCGTCGGGATATCCCGAATCCGGATCGTCCGCCGGGCATCACAGCAGTCCGCGTCTGCAGTCAAACCGGATTTCGGGCTTCTTCCGCCTGCCCGGCCACACGGGAGGAGTATTTCACAGCCGGTTCGGCGCCCGGCAGGATCTGCCCCGTCCACGGGCAGGGCGGGAACATGGAGGAGCTGCTGCTTCAGGTGGTGCTGGGGGAAGAGGGGAGAGCGAGAATTCTCTTCCCACGAAACGGGATGATCTTCTACCGCGAGGGTGGTGCCGCCACGGACAGCCAGGGCATCCCCGGGTGGATCGCCTCGTATCCGGAGGATAGGGTCACGGTGCGGTTGAACGGCCGGGTCCTTGCCCCGGATAATCCTAGCCGGCCGCAGCTGCCCGTGCAGCCGGGACGCTACCGCCTGGAGGTGGAGGGACGGTTCGGTGAGGATTCGGTAACCTACACGGTGCGTTGAGGTTTGTACACCGGCACTGCGTCGCTCGGCAACCCGAGATGATTCTTGAGATTGCTTCCCGTAGATGTTTGCCTTATAAATGGGGAATAATCTCGTACCCGAGGATGGTGCTGCAATGGACAATAGACTGACTCGTCATCTCTCTCCGATCTGGACCCACCTGACGGAAATTCTGGTCGAACGGGGGGAGGGGGTCTACCTGTTTGACGAGAAGGGCAAACGCTATCTGGATTTCACCAGCGGGATCGCGGTGACCAGCACGGGTCACTGCCACCCCAAGGTGGTGGAGGCCATTCAGCGGCAGGCGGGGGAGCTGATCTTCGGACAGATGAACGTGGTGCTCACCAGACCGGTTTTCGAGCTGATCGATGAGCTCCTGCAGATCGTACCCGTCGCACTGGACACCTTCTTCTTCGCCAACAGCGGGGCCGAGGCGGTGGAAGGGGCGGTCAAGCTGGCCAAACAGACGACCGGACGGCCGAACCTCATCGTCTTCCAGGGCAGCTTTCACGGACGCACCCACCTCACAATGGCCATGACCACCAGTAAGACCGTGTACCGAACCCGCTATCAGCCCCTGGTCCCGGGGATCTTCGTGGCTCCGTATCCCTACCCCTTCTACTATGGGTGGAGTGAAGAACAGACCCTGGAGTTCTGCCTCCGGGAGCTGAAGCGCCTGCTGAAATCCCAGACCGCGCCGGATGAAACCGCCTGCATCATCGTGGAGCCGCTGTTGGGGGAGGGGGGCTACGTGGTGCCTCCAACGGGCTTTCTCTCGGCCCTCCGAGAGATCTGCGACCAATACGGGATGCTGCTGATAGCCGACGAGATCCAATCGGGATTCGGCCGCACCGGCAAACATTTCGCCGTGGAGCACGAAGGGGTGGCGCCGGACATCATGACCATGGCCAAGGGGATCGCCTCGGGGGTGCCCCTCTCCTGCATCGCCTACAGAAGCGCCCTGTCGGAGCACTGGCTCAAGGGAAGCCACGGCGGCACCTTCGGCGGAAGCGCCCTGGCCTGCGCCGCGGCGGCGGCCACGGTGCGGGTGATCCGGGAGGAGAAGCTCGCCGACAATGCTGCAGCCCGGGGCGCCCAGCTTCTGGAGGGCTTATTGAAAATCAAGAGCGAGTTCGGGCAGATCGGAGAGGTGCGGGGCAGGGGACTTATGGTGGCAACAGAGTTTGCCAGGGGCCGGGAGCCGGACGAGGCGGCGGCCAAGGCCGCCTCCCAGGCCGCCGTGGAACAGGGGCTGCTCCTGCTCACCTGCGGGACCTTCAACAACGTGGTGCGCTGGATCCCTCCCCTGGTGGTCACGGCCGAGCAGATCGAGGAGGCCCTGGGGCTGTTTCGAAACGCCCTGAAGCGTCTGTAGAGACGATGGCCTTCAACCTCCAGCTCCTGATAATCCTGCTCTACTTCCTGCTCCTGGTACTGGTCGGCTGGCTGACCCGGCGCTTCGCCAAGACATCGACGGATTTCCTCATCGCCGGGAGAAATCTGGGCGTCGCCCTCTGCACGGCCACGATCCTGGGGGAGTGGCTGGGCGGGATGAGCACCGTGGGCACGGCGGAGAAGGCCTTCACCAGCGGCTTTTTCCCCCTCTGGTACAACGTGTCCACCGCCGCGGGCATGGTCCTCTTCGGCTTTTTCCTGGCGGCGGTCTACCGCAGGGCCGGTGTGCATACAGTCGGGGAGATGCTGGAACACCTGTTCAACCGAAAAACCAGGGTAATCACATCTCTCTGTTTTGTTGTGGCCTTCGTCATCCTGAGCTATATCCAACTACAGGCCATCGGCAGCGTGGCCGCCCAGGTGCTGAACATCCCCTTTGCCGCGGCCATCGTGGTCTCCGGGATCATCGTCACCGTCTACGTCTACTTCGGCGGGATGCGCAGCATCGCGTTGACCAATTTGATCCACGTGCTGTTGCTGTTCAGCACCCTGATCACGGTATTCGTCGTGGTTCTGGTGCGCAGCGGCGGCTACGGAGGACTGTTTCAGAGCTTGGAGAATGCCCTCTCCCGGGCCGAGGCGGCCCGGTTCAGGAACCCCTTCTCCCAGGGGTTCGCCCCCGTGGCAGCCTGGCTGCTGGGAGGCATCCTGGCCGGATTCGCCTCCCAGGCCTCGATCCAGCCGGTCTTCGCCGCCCGGGACATCCCCACGGCGCGCAGGTCTTCCTTCCTCAGCGCCCTGTTCATCGCACCAGTGGGACTCCTGGTTTCGACCCTGGGGATCGCAGCTCGGGCCGGATTGGCCGGCTCGCTTCCGCCCGGGGCCAGGCAGACCCTTCCCTTCCTGCTGATGAGCCCGTCGCTTCTGCCGGCGTGGTTGAGCGGGCTGGCCCTGGCCGGAGTCTTCGCGGCCATCCTCTCGACAATCGCTCCGGTTCTGTTTGCGGTCAGTACGATTCTCACCAAGGACCTCTATCAGCTGCTCGGCCGTAACATCACGGAGAAGCGGCTGTTCCGGGTTTCCAAGCTCATGGTGCTGGCCATGGGGGCAATCACCATCCCCCTGGCCATATTCTTGAGGGGAGTCATCCTGGACACCGCCTACATCACCTACGCCATCAGAGGCTCCGCGGCGTTGGCGGTGCTGCTGGGGATCTACTGGGTGCGGAAATCCAGGCCCGTGCCCACGGCCCTCTCCGTGTCGGTGGCCATGATCGCATCCACCACCGCGGCCATAGGCTTCGTGATCTTCCAGTCAGGCATTACCCGCCTGCTGGGTTTTCCCGTGGACAAGGTGTTTGCCGCCCTGTTTTTCAGCTTCTTCTTCATCCTGCTGATCACGGCCCTTGGCCGGGCGCAGGTGCGCAAGAGGGACTTGTGAGGGCAATCGGGGGCTCAGCCGTTTAAGCCGGGCGAGTCCCCGGGTTACTGAACGACAATGAGAAGGGAAACGGAGCAATCCGTCCCCCGATGTGTTTTACAGGTGGCCGCTCTTTCGGAAGCGCAGGCCCAGCTGGAACTTACGGTCCACAGGATTGCCGTCCATATCCGGCAGTGGTCGCGGCGGATCGGCCTTCTGCGTGGCCAGGGAGACCACGATCAGGAGGACCACCGAGGCTATAAAGCCCCGAAAGGAGGAGATGTACACCGCATCCCAGACGGCCCAGTCCATGTACACGACCCCCTCCTATACGATCCCCAGATTCGCCTCCGCCGTGCCGGCAAAATGGATGAAGTAGGCGATCACCCAGGCGGCGAATCCTCCGAAGAAAGCGGTGAAGGCGCCGCTCCGAGTGGCCTTCTTCCACCAGTAGGCCGCGGCGTAGGGTGCGAACAGGGAGACGAGCAGCAGGGACCAGGCGATGACCATCAGGTTGTAGATCACCTGCAGCCAGAGCGCCAGGGCAAGAGATACTGGCGTTACGATCGGCACCGAGATCCGGGTGGCCCGCAGGGTCTGCTTCTCCGTGACCCCTAACCAGGGGAACGGCGACGGAGATCATGATGATCATGCCGATGGTCAGGATGATCATCTAGGCGGCGTCGGTCATAGTCACGGCCCACATGCCGCGGAGGTAGGTATAGACGACCAGGATCACCGTGGAGATGGAGATGCCCAACCACAGAGGTACCCCGGCGAAGAATAAGCCAGCGATGAACAGGCACAGTGCCGCCCCCCAGGGATCGAAGATCACTCCCTGATTTCCGAAGAGGTAGGCGTTGCCGGCACCTCCCATGGCCGTGTCCGAGCAAAACCAGGTGGCGAACAGAGTTCCCGTGCAGAGGAACAGACCCAGTCGGCGTCCGGCCACCCGGAAGTCCGTGGTGGTTTTCATTCGTTTCGAGGCCCACCAGCCGATCAGGACCATCAACACCATGTAGATGGCCAACCCGATGAGCACCCAACCCCCGTACTCATACGCACCTTTCCTCCTCAAGAGAGTAGTGTGATGCCCCAGTATAGAAAGGGTCTGTGCTGAAAGAAACATTTATTTTTCCGAAATCGCATGGATTATGTATGTTTTAAATATATCGGGGCCGAATCAGAACAGCCATCGGACTTTCTTCGCAGAGACCAAAGCGATTTTCGAAACCCCGATGTACACCGCCCTCTGTGCGATACGATTGTCAAATCGGTACAAAGCGTGCCAAGATCAAGATGCCAGTAGGAGGGCAGCATGGCGTACGTCTACCGAATCGGTACCGGGGCGTCGGAGGATCGACTGGAGAAGCTCATCGAGCAGCGCCTCCAGCCGGGAGCGGACAAAGAGGCCATCGACCGCCGCATCTGGGATCTCTTCGGGGAGACCTGGGCGGTCATGTTTACGGACCTGGCCGGCTTCTCCCGGAGGGTGGCGGAGTTCGGGATCATCCACTTCCTCCAGATCATCCACGAGTCCCAGAGGATCCTGGTGCCGTGCATCGAGCAGTTTGACGGGATTCTCCTGAAAACCGAAGGCGACAGCTTCCTGGTGATCTACCGCAGCGCCGCCAGGGCAGTGGATTGCGCCGTGGCGATGCAGCGCGCGGTGAAGGAGTACAACGTCGGTCGCACCGGCACGGAAGAGATCCTGTTCTGCGTGGGCGTCGGCTACGGCCCGGTGCTGCGCATCGGCGACCACGACGTGTTCGGGGCCGAGGTCAACGCCGCGGCCAAGCTCGGCGAGGATACGGCCCAGGCATGGGAGATCCTGGTCACGGGGGCGGTGGCCGCCGAGATCAGGGCAAACGCCGAGATCTCTCTGGAGCCCCTGGCGGCTGTCCCTCCCGGGGCTAAGGAAGCCTTCCGGGTCCGTTATTCCCTCTGAAGGCCTGGCTGTCCGCTGTGGGAAGCCGGTCCATCACCGGCCCTCGTCCTTTCCAGGCACGGCTCTTGCACCGGCTGGCAGGTCGAGATCATACGGGGTGCCATTTCCCCAGTAACAGGGCCGCTCGTTATAACTGGAATCATCGAAGTTGAATCCGGCTACATAAACGTCCCCGTCCGATTCATCGCCAGAAATTGCAGCGCCCATATTCAGAATCCCCCCCGGTAATCCTTCACAGACAACTCTGCCAGGCGCTGAAGACGAACAGAGGCAACCCCCTGTTGCTCCAACACCCAACCCGGCCGCTTCGCCGTGGCAGCATCAGGCTTCAGTGCGTATCCGATGATCCGCTTCAGATCAAGCGCTTCCCCCCTTGCCTCAAAGGCATGGAGCACCTCGGTAAAATCCCCGCAGTATTGGGGCTTGGACAACCCATCGAGCACTGCTCTCTCCGCATCGGTGATTGATAGCCGCGTCTCATCGACCCACACCTTTTGGGTGCCAAAGAAGCGCTCCGGCTTCACTTGAACGAATTGATAGAGCGTAACTGCGAATCGATATTCACCGCCGGGGTGCTTTGAGTGTACCTTGTGACGTCGAGGAATGGAGGTTTCTGTTGTCGTAAGCACAAAGACCTTTCGTGGGGATTGTTCGCTCAGTCCATGATAATGCAAGCTGCGGGAAATCTCGAATTCTCATCCCTGGGATCTTTTATTGACAGTTCCAGGCCAAAGGCTATGATTAATCAGAAATATCACCGCAGGAGAGTTCGCTGATGCAAAGCGACATGATAAAAATATATCCGTACAGATGGATCGTCCTGGTTTCCTTCATGCTCATCACCCTAATGACCCAGCTTCTCTGGATCACCTTCGCCCCTATCACCAGCGCTGCGGCGCAGTATTACGGAAAATCCGATATCTGGATCGGATTGCTGTCCATGAGCTTCATGGCGGTGTACGTACTCGTTGTGCTTCCCTCCGCCTGGATCATAGATACCTGGGGATTCCGTCGGGCTGTGGGGATAGGCTCGGTTCTCACGGCGGTGTGCGCCCTGACCCGGGGCATCTTTGGTTACAACTTTGCTCTGGTCTTCGCCTCCCAGATCGGCATCGCCCTGGGCCAACCGCTGGTACTCGGTTCCATCACCAAGCTGGCTGCCAAATGGTTCCCGGTGAACGAAAGGGCCACGGCTGCCGGCCTGGGCACCCTGGCCATCTATCTCGGGATCCTGGGGGGAATGATCGCCACACCGGTTCTGACGCTTAAGGTAGGCATCGTCGGGATGCTTTGGCTCTACGGGGTGCTGGCGGCGGCCGCGGCGCTGGGTTTCCTGCTCCTGGCCAAATCGGAGCCGCCGACCCCGCCCTGCTCGTCCGGACAGGAGGAGCGAACCCTGATGTTTGACGGCCTGAAGTCTATGGTCCGCCAGAGGAACTTTATCCTGCTGCTGGTAATCTTCTTTATCGGCCTGGGCATGTTCAACGGCGTTTCCACCTGGATCGAGGCGATCGTGCGGGCCCGGGGATTCTCCACAACCCAGGCGGGTATGTTGGGAGGGCTCATGCTGATCGGCGGCATCCTGGGCGCCCTTGTTGTTCCCTTGATCTCGGACAGTCTGGGCAGACGCAAACCCTTCATCACATTGGCCCTGGCCCTCCTCATCCCCGGACTCCTGGGCATCATCTTCGCCTCCAGCTACTGGCTGCTGCTTCTGTCCGGATTCGCCTTCGGATTCTTTCTCCTGAGCGCCGGCCCAATCGGATTCCAGTACGGCGCTGAAATCACCCACCCCGCCCCGGAAGGCACCTCCAACAGTCTCCTCATCGTCATGGGCCAGGTTTCGGGAATCGTATTCATCTTCGCCATGGACGCCTTCAAATCCTCCACAGGTTCGATGACGCCTTCCCTGCTCGTGCTGTTGGCCCTGACCGTGCTGAGCGCTCTGCTGTCGCTGCTTCTGAAGGAATCCCCGCTTCGTTCCGCGGATAAGGC
>CAZPQC010000079.1:0-18241 GCA_964588525.1 uncultured Spirochaetaceae bacterium | reverse complement strand
AAACCGTCCAGCTGTCCTTCTGGGATGAAAAACCCATCGATATCCTGTTGCCCTACAAGGTGGTACTGACCGTCACCGAGGCCAGAGAGGGCCTGAGGGGCGACACCGTATCCGGGGCCACAAAGCCGGTAACATTGGAAACGGGGCTGGTGGTCAAGGTGCCGCTGTTCATCAAAGAGGGGGACAAGATCCTGGTCAACTCGGAGACCCGGGAGTACGTCGAGCGGGTCAACGCGTAAGACCCTACTCCCACCAGAGCTCTTCGCCGTTTATATAGAATTGCTCCTCCGGGTAGGCACGTCGGTGGGTTTCGATGTTGTTCACCGCTTCCAGGTATGCTCTCAAGCTGGCTTCCACCACGTCCGTCGAACCGGAGTGGCCGTGGAAACGCCTTCCCAGATAGGCCAAACTGACCGTGACTTCGGCCCGCGCATCTTTACCCTCGGTCAGGTGATCCACGGAGTACAGAATCAACCGCGGGTTCAATCCGATCGCCCTGTCCACGGCCCGACAGAGGGCGTCCACCGGTCCGGTGCCCGTGGCCGACTGCACCAGAGTCGACTCTCCCGCCTCCAGCTCGACGCTTCCGACAGGCAGGCAGTGGGAACCGGTCATCACGCTGAAGGAGGCCAGGGAATAAACTGTCTGGGTCTCCTCCAGGCGGGCCTGTTCCACGATCGACTGGACCTCGCTCAGGGTTACCGTTTTTTTTCGACGAACCTGAGACTGATACAGGCCGTAGGCTTTGTCCAGATCCACCCCTTCGGTATCGATCTGGAAGGTCTTCAACTGCTGCTGAAATCCCGCCCGGCTCATCTCCTGATCGCCGAACAGGGAATCCTCGGATCTGCCGATGGTAGCTCCCCGGAACAGCTGCCTCAGGTGCCCCGGAAGGGCTTTCCCCTCATCACCGCCGGCTCCAGGGCTCGATCCCGCCAGGGCGCATTTTCCTATCACCGCTTTGTTCGGATGGGGGGAAATCCCCGTCAGTCGGGAGAGCAGCGCGGATGTGCGCCACAGCTGGTCCAAACGTATGTGATGGGTCAGACCCAACCGCTGTCCGAACGCTTCCAAGGTAAAAACTATCTCCTCCAGCGCCGCGTTCCCTCCCCTCTCGCCCAACCCCCCGATAGTACACTCGACATGGCGCGCCCCCGCTTCCAGGCAGGCGAGGGAATTTGCGGTTGCCAGCCCAAGGTCATTATGGAAATGTACCCCAATTCTGACAGCCGGCTTCGGATCCAGGGTGGCTGCAATCCTGCCGATCAACTCGGAGGCGGCCCGGGGATGCATGCTGCCGTGGGTATCGGCCAGGTTGAGCACTTCCGCTCCGCCTTCGGCAATCGCCGCGGCGGCTTCCATGAGAAACGCCGGCTCCGCCTCCGCAATTTCGCCGAGAGAGAATTGTACGGGAAGTTTCCCGGCGGTCTCCAGGCAACGCCCGATCCGAGTCAGAGTCTCCTCTGCTGACAGCTCGAGCTTGTTCTTCAGGAAATGAGGTGAAACGGGAAGAAAGACGTGCACATGGGGTTTTGGGCTTTTTGCGAGCAGCTCGCAAACCTCCGCCACGTCTTCCACCACGGCCCGGGAGAGGGCGGAAATGCGGGGACCCCGCACCTCTTCGGCGATTGCCCCGACGATATCCCTCTCCTCTGCGGAGGCTGCCGGATACCCGGCATCAATTATATCCACCCCCAGCGTGGCCAGCTGCCTGGCAATTACCAGGCGATCATTCCTGTCCAGGACGACAAAGGGAAGCTTGTTCCCGTCTCTAAGGGTCGTATCCAAGAACTCTACAGTCTCTGCCATAGCCGCCTCGCCCCCCTATCGGGTTACGGTACCTTCTCGAGCCAGGGGCTGTCCGGATACTCAGTCCGCAGCCTCTCGAACAGCTCTGCTGCTCTATCCCGATAACCCTCGTTCCAGTACATGCGCCCGGCCCTGTACAAGCCCTCGGCCGCCAGGTCTGCTTGATCCGGATATAGGAAATGTACCTTGAGGTACTCTTCCGCCGCTTCCTGATTCTGGCCGCGAGCTTCCAAAACACGGCCGATACCCAGCTGCGAAGAGGCGCCGGGTCGTTCAGAATTGGCGCCGACGATCCCGGTAAAAATATCGTAGGCCCGATCCAGTTCACCGTCAATCCTGTAGTACTCGCCGATCAGGAAGTTCACCTCGCTGGCCAGGGGTTCCGCCGGATCATCGGCCCGCACTGTCTGGAGGATCGCCATCGCACCGTCGGGTTTGTCGGAAAAAATATAGCGGGCGTACTCCAGGCGAACCCGATTCTTGAACTCCTGCTCGAGGGAAGGGCTGCGATCAACCCGCCTGTAGAACTCTTCGAATATTCGCCCCTCCGACCCCTGCTCGGGGCCTCCGATCTGTGAGAGGATACCCCGGATCTCCCGCATGGCCAAATCGGCCAGCCCGCCGGAAGAACGACCACCGCCGCTTTCCTCCAGGTAGCCGATCAGATACTCCAGGGCGGCGGCCTGGTCTCCCGCCCTGGCAGCGCTCAGACCCGCCCAGTACAGGGCCGTGGCGGCCGCCGGAGTTGCGGGAAACCGGTCCTTGACCTGGAGGAAGCCGCGAACGGCGCTCCCATAGCTGCCTCGGCTGAAATCCTCCTCGGCGATCTTGAAAAAAGCTTCTGAAGCCAGGGTGCTTTGCGGGAACTCCCGGCTCAGCGTCTCGTAGGTCTTGACGGCCCGGTCTCTCTCCCCCGCCAAGAGATGACTCAAGCCCTTCTGATAGAGGATTTCCTGATGCAGGTTGTCCCGGTATTCCCCCCTTTGGGTTTGCGTCGTCCCGCCAGCCACAGCCTGCAGCGCCCTGTCGTAGTACTCGATGCTCTCCGCGTAACCATCGACCTGAGAAGCACAGACACCGGCTCGGTAGAAGCTCTCGGCGACCCGCTGCCCCCCCGGATAGCGCTTGGTTAGGGTCAAAAAGGTTTCTTTCGCCGGTACGAACAGATCCAACCTGTACTCCGACAACCCCTTCCAAAACAGCGCCTCCTCTCCCTGGGAGGCGTCCCCACCCGCCCCGGAGCCCCCCCCTTGGGCGAAGCCGCCCAACAATTCCGCCGCCCGTCCGAAGCTGTCGGCGGCCTTGTCGAGTTGTTCGATCTTGTAATAGGTCCTGCCCAGGTAGAACCAGCTCTCTCCCAACCACGCCGCCGGCCGTGCCCCGGATGGCCGTACCCCGTGGTCCCCACCCCCGGATGGCCGTGCCCCGGTGTTTCTCTGGAACCACCGTATCGCCGCCTGATAGTCCCCCGCATTGAAGGCGCACACTCCGGCCGCCAGTATCGCACGGCCGGCAAGCTCGGCTGAAGGCTCAGCTCTCAGAACGTCTTCGAAATAGGGAATCGCCCGTTTGTACTCCCCCCGCTGCGAATAGATGTAGCCGATGTCGTAGGTGCTCTCCGGACCATAGGAAGAGTCGGGCCAGTGCTCGTTGAGGGAATAGAAGTCCTTGAGTGCGTCGGCAATAGAGCCGTCCTGCAGATGGACGCTCCCGCGCTTGAACAGATACTCGTCCTGATAGGCAGAGTCGGGATAGCGGCTGATCAGCTCGGTATACAAGGCTTCGGCTTTTTTCTGCTGCCCCCCGTCGTAGTACAGCGCGGCCAGGATCCTGGTGGCCTCTTCCCGCCTCGGGGATGAAGGGTAGCGGCGCCTGAACTCCTCGAAGCGCCCCGCAGCCTCCTTTACCAACCCCAGCTGCGCCTGCACGGCGGAGAGGCGGAAGAGGCTCTGCTCAGCTATCTGAGAGCGCCCCTGCAGCGCTTTTTGCAGCGGCTCGACGGATCTACGCAGATCCCCGTTCAGGTAGGCGGAAAGCCCCATGTTGTAGTGGATGACCTGCTGCTCCTCGGTCCCCGCGCTTGTTTCCAGAGCTTTGCCGTAGGCATCGTACGCCTCGGCATAGCGCTCCAGATCGAACAGCAGATCAGCCTTGAGACGGGCGAGGGGTTCGAGGTAGCGGCTGCGGGGAAAACGAAGCTCCAGCGCCGCACAGAAATCCAGGGCCTCGCCGCTGCGGCCGAGCTCGGACAGGATCAGGGCCAGCCGGTACAGGCTGGTCTGCAACTGCTCCGGTGGAGGATCGGAAGCCAGAACGGAACGGTAGCTGCGTTCGGCCTCGGCGTAACGGCCGAGAAAGAAATGACACTCCCCGACGAAAAAAACAGCCTCATCGGCATAAGGCGAATCGGGAAACTCGACGACAATCCGGCTGAATGCGGTCAGCGCCCCGGAATAATCGGCGCTGCGCAGGGCAATACCGCCGGAACGGTACAGCGCCTCCGGCCAGAGATCTCTGGCAGAATCCCTGCCCAATACCCGTCCGTAGCTTTTCCGGGCCGCCGCCCAGTCGGAGAGATTCTCCTCCACCATCGCCTTGAGCAGCAAGGCATGATCGTAGTACGGCTGCTCATCGGGATATTTTTCCACCTGATTTTGGAGCTGAGAATGACTCTCAGAGTAGTCGAGCAGCTGAAAGTAGGCGCTGCCGAGCCAGTAGGAAACTCTGTTGTTGTTTGCCGAGCCGGGATACTTGCGGGCATAGTTCTTCAAGGTGGAAACGCAAGCTTGGAACTCCCCGAGATAGAAATCCGCAACCCCGCTGAGATACTCGGCATCGTCGGCCAGGGGACTGTCCGGATACTGATCCGTCAGCTCCCGGAAGTTCCTCCCGGCCATGACGTACATGCCATCCTGGAAGGCCTTCCTTCCCGCCTCGAAGAGATTTTCGGCACTCTGCGCGCCCGCGGGAACGCTCCAAAGAAGAAACAAGAGGAAAGTCAACAGAGAGGCTCTGATACGCAAAAACTCTCTCCAGTGGATTATAGCGCCTCAAAGGGCGTCAGAGCACGGCGAGTTCCTGGGGAAGCTTGGAGGAACCGGAGCTGTCACCCTGATCTCCCTTGGCCTTATCCTTTTTATCCGGGCTCTTGCGCGCTCTCTTCGATCTGAAGACGATCTTTTGGTCCTTGATGTCGACCACGATGGTACTTCCCTGCTTGAAGCGGCCTTTCAGGATATCGATCGAGAGGGGATCCTCTACGAGGCGCTGTAGGGTTCTGCGCAGCGGCCGAGCGCCGTACTTCTCGTCGTACCCTTCCTCTATCAGGTACGTACGCGCCGCGGCTGTGATCTGCAGGGTTATATTCTGATCCGTCAGCTGACCCTGCACCTCCTTGACCATCAGCTCCAGAATATCCCTCAGCTGGTCCCGACTCAAGCTGTGAAAGACCACGCTCTCGTCGACCCGATTGATGAACTCCGGATTGAACAGCCGCTTCATCTCGCTCAAGGCGCTGGTGCGGATCTCTTCGTAGCGCATCGTACCCTCTTCCACATGAAACCCCAGGGAGGCATCCTTGCTGATCTCCCGAGCTCCGGCATTGGAGGTCATGATGAGCACGGTATTGCGGAAACTGACGGTATGGCCGAGATTGTCCTGCAGCTGCCCCTCCTCCAGCACCTGAAGCAACAGGTTGAAAACATCCGGATGGGCTTTTTCGATTTCATCCAGCAGAATGACGCTGTAGGGGCGCCGCCGGATCTTTTCGGTCAGCATTCCCCCCTCCTCGTAGCCGATGTATCCCGGAGGAGCACCCACAAGACGCGACACGTTGTGCTTCTCCATGAAATCGGACATGTCGATACGCACCAGGGAGTCCTCATTCCCGAACAGAAAGGCCGCCAGAGTCTTGGCCAACAGGGTCTTTCCCACACCGGTAGGACCCAGGAAGATGAAAGATCCCAAGGGTCTCTTCGGTGAGCTCAGGCCGGTTCGGGAGCGACGAATGGCAGCGGCGATCGAACTGATCGCTGCATCCTGCCCGATCACCCGCTTGTGCAGCTCCTCCTCGATTTTCAGCAGCTTTTCCGATTCACTTTGAGCGATCCTGTTGAGGGGAATCCCGGTGATCTCGGAGACGACGGTCTGGATCTCCTCCACATCGACCAGGTTTTCCTCCACCCGAAGATTCGCTTCCCAATCCTGTTTGACCACCTCCATCTTGCCGCGAAGGGTCTTTACCTGGTCCCTTATCGCGGCGGCCTGTTCGTAGTTCTGCTGGGCCACGAGGTTGCTCTTCTCCACGCTCAGTTTTTCGATCTCGCTCTCGATCTTCGCCAGCTCCTTCGGCCGTACGCTGTTATCGATCTTCTTGCGACTGCCCGCTTCGTCGACCAGGTCGATCGCCTTGTCGGGAAGAAACCTGTCCGAGATGTAGCGATGGGACAGCGCCGCAGAGGCTTCGAGAGCTTCATAGGTGTAGGTTACGTGGTGGAACTTTCCGTAATGTTCCTTCAAACCCTTGAGAATCTCGATGGTCTCCCCCACCGTCGGTTCTTCCACGTAGATCGGCTGGAATCTACGTTCCAGCGCGGCGTCCTTCTCAACGTACTTCCGATACTCGTTGAGCGTGGTCGCTCCTATGCACTGCAGCTCCCCTCTGGACAGCGCCGGTTTGAGCATGTTCGAGGCATCAATGGCACCCTCGGCCCCGCCGGCACCAATGAGCGTGTGCAGCTCGTCGATGAACAGGATCACGTTGTTTGCCGATACGATCTCTTTCATCACCCTCTTCAGGCGTTCTTCGAACTCTCCCCGATATTTGGTGCCTGCTACCAGGGAGGCCAGGTCCAGGGTCAACACGCGGCGCCCGGACAGCGCTTCAGGAACATCTCCGGTCACGATCCGCTGAGCCAGACCTTCCACGATGGCGGTCTTGCCCACTCCGGGCTCTCCGATCAAAACCGGGTTGTTCTTCGTGCGCCGAGCCAGTATTTGAACCACCCTCTGGATCTCCCGGATCCTGCCGATGACCGGATCCAGTTTGTCGTCCCGCGCTAATTTCGTAAGATCACGGCTGAACTCGTCCAAGGTGGGAGTGGCCTTCCTGGCCAGAGGTTGGGTCTTCCTCTTCTGCTGTACCTGCTGGTTCAGGTCCCCCAGACCATTGATCTGGATGATGAGCTCCCGTAACTTGCCGGAATCCACTTTGTGGCGAATCAAATAGCGGGCCGTGGCGCTTTCCTTCTCCTGGCTGGAGGCCAGAAGCAGGTGTTCGGTTCCGATGTACTCATGGCCCATGTTCCGGGCTTCGGCGGCGGAGTCCTCCAGTATCTTTTTTCCTCTCTTCGAAGGCGGAACATCCCCAAGGATGAGCCCTCCCTTGCCCATAGGCAGGGAACGCTCTATTTCCAGCTGCATCTCCCCCAGATCTACCTTGGCCTTCTGCAATGCCTTGACCGCGACGCCCTCTCCGTCTTTGAGCAGGGCGATTATTATATGCTCAGGCAGAAGCTGGTCGGAATGAAATCTCTTCGCTTCTTCCTGGGCCAGTACTGTCAGTATTTTTTGAGCACGCTGGGTCAAACCCTTAAACATCGTTGTCCTCCCGGACATGCCCCTGAAGGGCATGCCGTATCAGTTTCGCTCGCGTATAATCTACTAATTTATTATCTGCATCGTCATCCGTTTGGTCCAGACTTTTTTGAACATGGGCCTTCTGAGCCTGGATCATCAGGGCGGTAATCACCTCGTTGCGCGGTTCTCTGATGATTCCCACGCTGATTCCCAGGCGGACCGTGGAAAGTAGTGTTATCGCTTCTTTGGAGGAGATCAGACGGCAGGTCCCTAAAACCCCAAATGCTCTGTGCACCTGATCCTCCAACTCGATTCGGCGGCTCGCCATCATCTCTTCCCGGGCCTTGCGCTCGTACTCCACCATCTCCCTGGCCGCCTCTTCAACCGAAGATAAAATCTCCTTCTCGCGAAGGCCGATCGAAACGGGATTCGAGATCTGGTACATGTCGCCGAGGGAGTTGTCCCCGTCTCCCCAGTATCCCTTGATTTGCAGACCCATCTGGTTTACCCGCTTCAAAACCCAGCCGATTGTCCCGTCGGTCGCCAGGGCGCTCATGTGCAGCATTACCGAGGCCCGCAGGCCCGTTCCGGCATTTTCCAGTCGAGAGGACAGATAGCCCCACTCGATCGAGGCGGCAAAGTGCAGCTTTTCCTCCAGCCGGCTGTCAAGGTCATCCGCCGCCTCATATACCCCCTGCAGGCAAAGGCCGGTATCCAGGCAGGCGAGGCGCAGATGATCCTCCTCGTTGACCATGGCGCTGATCCTGCCGTCCTGCTTCAGAAGCACCAACTTGTTCGGGGAAACGGAGAAATCCTGAGAGATGATGTTCTGTTCCAGGAGGATCTTCCGGTCGAGGGGCGGAAGACGGTCCAGATAGATCGGATCGAAGCGATCGGACAGCCCCGAGAAGGCATCGATAACCTCGCGCTGAACCTGCTCTTCCTCCTGCTTGCTCAAGGTCGGCGGAAAGGGGACACCCAGCAGGTTCCGGGCGAGCCGAACCCGGCTGGAAATCGCTACGTCATCGTCGGATCCGGGGGAGCTGAACCATCCTCTGTCGATATGCATCAACCCTCCTCCGACGAGTTTTCCAATTCCCGAATGCGATCACGAATCCGCGCCGCCTTCTCGTAGTCCTCGCGTTTCAGTGCCTCCCGCAAGCCCTCTTTGAGCTTGACCACGTCGACAAGATACCGCTTGTAGGTACTCAAACCCTTCGGCAGCTTTCCCCGGTGGACCGACTGGGCACCCATTTTTTCAAGGAGGAAATGGATTTCCCGGCTGAAGGTGCTGTAGCATTCCGCGCAACCCAACTTCTCTCGCTTTTGAATCGATTCCCAAGTCGACCCGCACTGCGGGCAGATCGCGTTTTTCCTCTCCTTCAGGTTGCGGATATCCAGAAGACCGTTCAGCATGTTGGAGATGGACAGCTCCACGTGCTCCCCCTCTCCGTTTATACCCCGCTCGAGGGCACACTCTTCGCACAGATGAAGATCCACCCGTTCCTTGCCGATGACCTGCTGGATATGGATCACCGCTTTCCGGGTACCGCAGATTTCACATTTCATAGCTACGTTTAATTATACACACAAAATCAAATTTTCCGTAACACTTCAAGGGGTTTGATCCGGGCAGCCGCCCTGGCCGGAAAAAAAGCCGCCAGGGCCGAGAGCAGCAGGGAAGATGCGGCCACGGAGAACAGCTCTACAACCTTGACGCGGATCGGTATCTCCTCCAGGTAAAACTCCGCATTGAAGAGGCGCACGGGGGCCGAGCTCCGCACCTGAACGATCGGAGAGATCAGCTGCCGGACAGCAAAAACCAGCCAATTCACCAACAGCTCGGCACCGGCCAGTATGGAATTGATGTTCACAGCCACGGTCAATCCCAGGCTCAAGCCCAGCAGCACACCGGCGAAGCCGACACACAGGCCCGTAAAAACGAAGGTGCGGGTAATCTCCCCGGGATCCGCTCCCATGGCCTTGAGGATACCGATCTCCTCTGTTTTTTCGATGACCACCATGATCAGGCTCGAGGAAATGTTGATGGTGGCTACAGCCACGATCAGGACCATAACGAAGACCAGCAGCGCCCGGGTGGTCTGGAAAGACTTGTAGTTCGCTCTCTCCAGATCATACCAGCTCGCTACTTGAGCTTCTTCGGGAAGATCCGCTTCCAGGGCGCGCAGCTGGGCATCGATCCGTTGGAAGGGATCCTTGACCTTCACCCCCAGAAATGTCGAGGAGCTGCTGCCGGCCAAAACCCGCGCGGCCGCGCTCAGGGGGATATAGACCCAGAGCTTGTCCAGCTCCTGGTACCCCGTGGTAAAAATTCCCGTAACGGTGAAAGAGCTCACCCGCGGCAAGCTCCGTCCGACCGAGGTAGAGACCATCGACAGCAACTTGACGGGCTCCCCGACGCGCACCCCCAGTTTCCGGGCGATCTCCCTGCCCACGAGAATGGCCTGGGGAGTGTCCAGGTCGAAAGATCCCTCGAGGATCTGAAAAAACCTGCGAAAATCCGCATCCTCCCGGTACAAAGACGGGGGCACGGCACGGACGGTGACCGCCCCCCGCCCGGAATCGGTGTACAGAAGGCCCATGCCCTGCCGTTCCGTGATGACCCGAGTGACCCCGGGTCCGTCCCGAAGCCGCTGCGCCAGGATCTCGTAACTTTCCAGATTGGCATCCCCGGCCAGGCTCACCTGCAGGTGATACGTTCCCACTTCCAGATAACGGCGGGTGATTCCTTCGATCATCCCGTCGGCGACCTCCAACACGACCACCAGAGGGATCAGGCTCAAGCCTATGCCGATGATGCTGCCGAATAAGAGACTCGAGATCCTTCCGCGTCGGGAGACGAAGGTTCGCAGGCCCAGGTTTGTCCAGAGGGCGCGGCCGAGAGCCATTACAACGTCCTCAGCCTGCGGTGCTCCAACAGGAAGTGCACGTCCCCCAGCCGACTGAAGTCGGCGGCATGGGTCACCAAGACCATCGATTTGCCGAAGGATCGTACGAGTTCGAAGAGCAGCTCCTGGATCGCCTTTGAGTTGCGCTCGTCGAGGTTTCCCGTCGGTTCGTCAGCCAGGATCAGGTGGGGATCGTTCATCAGGGCTCGGGCTACGGCCACCCTCTGCCGTTCTCCCCCGGACAGCTGCACGGGGTAGTGGTCCATCCGAGCCGTCAATCCAACCCGCGCGAGCAGCTCCTGCGCCCGCCGTCCGGCCTGCGCGCTGGGGGAGCGGGCGATCAGGGCGGGAATCAGGACGTTTTCCAGGGCGGTGAGATCCTTCAAAAGATAGTGGAACTGAAAGATGAATCCCAGGTGTCTCGAGCGAAACTCGATGAGGTTCTCCTCCCTCTGCTCGGTGATATCGAACCCATTGAAGACGATCCGTCCCGCCGTGCACGAATCCAGGGCACCGATCAGATTCAGCAGGGTCGTTTTTCCCGAACCGCTCTCCCCCAGGATGACCGCCGTGCTTCCCTGCGGTACGGTAAAGCTCACCTCCTCGAAAACGACCAGGTCCTCATTGCCGCTGCGGAAGACTTTTTTCACCCCCTGAACGTCCAGAGCGGTCGGGACGGATTCACTCATAACGAAGTACCTCCGCAGGGCGCACCTCCTTCACCCGGGCCGCCGCCGCGGCCGCGGCCACGGTCGGCGCAAACACGGCGAACACGACAATCAGCACGGCCTCCCTCAGCAGAACCGTGCTGGGGACCTCGGTGATGTAGAAGTAGGCCGGGGAAAAAAGGGAGAATCGGCCGCTGGAGGATTGCACGAGGGGGAAGAGCAGCAGGTCCACGAAAGCGATCACGGCGTTGACGACCATCTCGGCAAGGTTGAACACGGTATTGATGTTGGCGGATATCAGCAGTCCGAGCAGCAACCCGATGAACGCACCGATGGTACCGATCAGCAGCCCCTCGAGAACGAAAATCCTGCGCACCGCGATGTCGGATGCCCCGAGAGCCTTGAGCACGCCGATCTCTTCGTATCGCTCCCGAACCGCCCTGCGCAGGCTGTGGTGGATGTTGAAGCCGACGACCACGAAAATCAGCCCGATCAGAACGGTCATCATGATTTTCTCCATGCGCAGGGCTCCGAAGAAGGCCCGATTGAATTCCCTCCAGCTGACGATTTGAAATCCTCGCCAGCCGGGGATCTGTTGAATTGCCTCTATCGCTTGTTGATCCCGAAAACGGTTTTGAATCTTGACCCCGATGGTCGTCGGCGTTTGGCTGTTCCCGTCCAGCGCGAATCCCTCCTCCAGGGAGAAAAAAGCCCAACCGAGATCGAACTCGTAGTATCCGCTTCGAAACAGCCCGACCACCTGGTAGAAGCGGTTGGCCGGCTTGAGCGCCCCCAATGAGGTGCCCTGCAGGGACAGGATCGATACGCCGTCTCCGACCCCGACACCCAGGTGCCGGGAAAGCTCGACTCCCAAAACGATCGCTCCCGGCTGCGCCAGCGTGAAATCTCCGGATACGATCTCGAGGGCCTGAAAAAAAGAGGGATCGAGTCTCCGCACGTCGGCGGGCAATCCCCGGATCAGGCAGCCCCGCGGATCGCTGAACCTCCCCTCGATGATCACCTGATGCTCGCTGAAGGGCACCGCTGATCGCACGCAGGGCAGCCCCCGCAGGGATTCCAGTATCCCCGAAGCGGAAGGGTCTTCCAGGCCCCGGATCTGCAGATGATAGGAGCTGATCTCCAGGATGCTATCTATGAATCCCAATTGAAATCCGTTCATCACCCCCATGACCGCGGTAAGGGCCATCACCCCGACCGCGACACCCAGGATCGCCAGCACCGTCGAAGTACCGCCCACACCCCGCCGCCTGGAACGAAAGTAGCGAAAACCCATGAACGAGATGAATCGAGACCTCATTGAAACTCCCGCACCCGCACGACCTCTCCGTCGCTCAAGTACTCTTCCCTCACCTTCTGTTCGGATTGGTAGTGCACTCTCATGAACGGCTGTCCCTCCCGGTACAGCTCCTCCACCCGCACCCGCTCGCCCCCCTGCACGGAGTACAGGGTGACACGCTCCAGAGCGCCCCGCACGCGGTACTCCTCCCGCACCAGTTCCTCATCCGGTCCGTATTCGAAGCGCCAGTTTTCGATCCCCCGCGGACCTCTCTTCGTTGTTTCGACGATCCTGCCCCCCGCGTCCCGAACGTGGACGGTGCGCTCGATCTCCTCCCCCCCTTCCGTGACCTCGATTCGGACAACCCTTCCCTCCTCGTCGTAGCTGCACCGAGTCGTACGCTCCAGGGACAACTCCTCCAGCTGGGAGCTCGAGCGGATATCACCCTCACCGCGGTATTGGATTCGCTCCTGCTCCATCAACTCTCCCTCGTACCAGTACTCCCGTTCCGCGAGCCTGCCTTCCTGATCGTAGCGGTTTATCCGCCGCTCCCGGTGGTTCCCGTAGCGCTCCTCCGCCACTCCCCTGGCTCCTTCTCCGAGGGCCAGCTGTTGATTCGACTGACTGTCCTCCTGCTCCCGGGTCACCCTGCGCAGCTGTCCGTCGGGACTCAGCCTGTAAAAATCACGGTAGAGCAGCAGCCCGTCGGGAGCGAAGGTCTCGGTTCGTTCCAGGACATCGCGGTCGTAGTAGTAGACGGTGCGCTGGCTAAGCTCGCCGTCGGAATACAGCTGCTCCTCGATCAGGCGATTCTGTTTGTCGTACCTTAGTCTTTGCTCCAGTTCCAGCTCGGTGCCCCGGTAGATCCGTTCTTCTTCGGGATCACGCTCCCAGCGCTGACGCTCTTCGCCTTCGAAAAGAAGGGTGCGGGTCTCCCGGCTTCCCTCTTTCTCGACAACCAAAATATAGGGAAACTCCTCCCGGCGGTACCAACCGATTTCCTCGAGAGCCATACCAAGATCGTCGGAAATGTAGTACCGGATTGTGCCGGCATCCTGGGCGTAGAGCATGGGCGGGACCGACAGGATCACAACCAGGAGCAGCTTCGCGCTCATTGCGCCTCGAGCAGACGGTTCAGATATGATTCCCTGTCGAAGGGCTCCAGGTCATCCAGTTTTTCCCCGACACCGATGAAGGAGAAGGGGATGCCCAGATCTCTGGCTATGGCCACCACGATTCCTCCTTTTGCCGTCGAGTCGTATTTCGCCAGAATGATACTGTCGACGCCGATCGCCTCGTGAAACACCTCTGCCTGGCGCAGAGCATTCTGACCGGTCGTGGCATCGATGACCAGGACTTTCTTGTACGCGCAGGCCGGCAGGCGGCTTGCGGCGATTTTGTCGATCTTTCCCAACTCCTTGACCAGATGAGCCTTGTTGTGCATACGCCCCGCCGTGTCCGCGATGATCAGGTCGATCTTGTTGGCCAGGGCGCTGGAAATGGCATCGAATACCACCGCCCCGGGATCGGAACCCGGATCCTGCCGCACCACGGGAAGGGAGAGCCGTTTTCCCCACACGGCGAGCTGGTCGATGGCGGCGGCGCGAAAGGTGTCCGCCGCGGCCAGGAGCACCCTCTTGTGCCGCTGTCCCGCGAAGAAATGAGCCAGCTTCGCGATCGTCGTGGTTTTGCCCACGCCATTTACGCCCAGCACGAGGATCAGGTTGACGGTGTCCTGCACCGGTTCCAGCGATTCCAGCCGAAGTTTCTCTCCCAGCTGGGACCTGAGGAGGTGAAAAAAACGATCCCGATCTTTCGAGTCCCTGCCCCGAATCTCCGCTCTGGCCACATCGATGATGTTGGCGGCCGTCGCCGGACCGATGTCACCCTCGATCAGAATATCCTCCAGCTCCTCGTAAAAATCTCGGTCCGGGGATCCGAATAGATCTCGCAGCTTGGCGCCCAGGGATCTTCTGCTCATCCATCCACCATCTTCACTCACGCTTTCCTGTCGGCGGCTTTGAGATAACGAATCAGCCGTACCGCCAAATTCACAAACAGCGCCGAGCTGACGGCAAAGGAACCGAAATAGGCATAAGTCAATCCGCTTACATCCGCTCCCACCGCCCTGTAGTCACGCAGGTAGCCCCCCAAGAACACCGGAAACGGGATAGACAGGGCGAAGACGCCGAAGGCCCTGTACAGTTCGCCCCGCCTGCGGTTCTGAATCTCCGGAGGATCCAGGTTGTCGGGCATCAGGTCGGCGGTTATCGACTGCTCGAGAGTCGGGCCGGCGTACAGCGGAAAATCGAGATACCCCTCCCGGCGCAGAAGGAAACGACTGAGTTCCTCCGGTTTTTCGACGCTCAAGGGGGTCGTGCCGAGCCACTCCGATCCCCAGTAGACGGCCGCTCCCTCCGGATTGCTGTCCAGGATGAACGTATCGAGAGCTTGAGGGACAAGGGTAATCTGCTGCACCTGGTCAGTGTAGGGGAAAAGCTCGATTGTCCGTTCGACCGATTGGTACCCCGACGCCTGCGCTCGCACCTCTTTGCTGCCCGGAAGCAGGTAGGGAATGCTCAGAGGAGTGCGTCCCTGGAACACGTCGTCGATCCAGATCGAGGCACCGGGCGGTACGGTCTGTACTGTAAGGGAGCTCCAATCGCGACCCCAGAGCACGGTGGCAAGCTGCACGATCAGCTCGTCGGAAAGCTCGTACAGCTCGATCGGATCTGCGGCGCCGCTGTAGGTAAACACCGGTTCTCCGAGAACGGCGTTGAACAGAGTGACTTCGAAGTAGAAGAAGCCCTGAACCTCTTCGAGACGTCCCCAGAGCAAGACATCCAGATCCTGCTGATGTGCCAGCTGAAACGGGCTGAGCACCTCTCTGTCGAATACCAGCTCTCCGTCCGGCCCGGAGATGAAACGAAGGGGTTTGCTCTGAGCAAAGGCGATCTGTTCGGGATCCAATTCCCCCAGCTTCCGGATAGCCGCGAGATTGTCGGCGATGCGCTCCTCGTAGACGGACGCCTTGTCCTCCTGGGAGGTGAAGAACAGCTCGTCCCGGGCACGGCGATCGGCATTGACGGCAGCGGCCAGGCGCTGCTGCTCTGTCCTGATGATCTGCCTTCGGCAGGCCCGTACCTCGGCTTCGCTGAGATAATGTTCGGGGATGTCCTCCAGTCGCTCTCGAAGCAAAAGAGGGAAACTGCGCGTCAGATACTCATTCTCCGGGCTCAGGTTCTTACCCTGGAAGGCGGCGACCCCGACAGACCAGTATTCCCGCTGATCGATCAGCCGGATGTCGTCGGCTGAAAGGGGAACAACTGTTAGCAGCAGGAAAAGGAGAATCTTCATTCGATATCGAGGATATGCTTGATCGCGGCGATCACCCGTTCTTCGCGGAAGGGTTTGACTATGAAATCCTTGGCCCCCAACTGCAGTGCTTGAACCATCAGGCTCTGCTGCCCCAGGGCTGAGCACATGATGACCTTGGCCTCCGGATCGATCTTCAAGATCTGCTTCAGGGCGGCCAGACCGTCCATCTTGGGCATGGTGATATCCAGGAGCACCACATCCGGACGTTTATCCTGATACAGCTCAACGGCTTCCTCCCCGTTTGAGGCTTCTCCCACGACGCGGAAACCTGCTTTCTCGACGAGTTCCCGCAGCACGAGTTTGATGAACTTCAGATCGTCGGCAATCAGTACGTTTATGCCCACGGCTGCCTGGCTCCCGAGCTGGTAATGAGATAGCTTTCGATGAACTGATCGATATCCCCATCCATGACGGCCTGGACGTTGCCCGTTTCCGCCTTGGTTCTGTGATCCTTCACCATCGAATACGGTTGAAACACATACGAACGAATCTGGTTACCCCAGGCGATATCTTTCTTCTCGCTCTCCTGCTTCTCCCTCTCGGCGTCCTGTTGTTCCCTGTAATGCTCGTACAACCGCGAACGAAGGACCTTCATGGCCATGGCTTTGTTTTTATGCTGACTGCGCTCGTTTTGACACTGAACCACGATTCCAGTCGGGAGATGGGTTATACGAACCGCGGAATCCGTCTTGTTCACGTGCTGCCCTCCGGCACCGCCGGCTCTGTAGGTGTCTATCCGCAAATCGTCTGTTTTGATCTCCACCTCGATGGTATCATCGATCACCGGCGACGCAAATACCGAGGCGAAGGAGGTATGCCTTCTTCGTGAAGCGTCGAAGGGGGATATACGAACCAGCCTGTGGATCCCCGTCTCACTCTTCAAAAAACCATATGCGTATTCCCCGGTAATCTCCACGGTCACACTCTTGATTCCCCCCTCCGCTTCCAACATATCGAGGATTGCGGTGGAGTAGCCGTGATTTTCGGCCCAGCGCGTATACATGCGCAGCAGCATGCTCACCCAATCACAGGCCTCCGTGCCGCCGGCACCGGAGTGTATCGTGAGGAAGGCGGGCAGCGGATCGTTCTCCTCGCCCAGCAGCCGCAGCAGCTTGAGCTGCTCGTAGGTGGCCCTCAGGCTTCCCAGGCCGGCGGCAATCTCCTCCCCGATGGATTCATCGCCCTCTTCAACCGCCAAATCGAACAACTCCTTTACATCCCGGAAGCGTGCTTTCAGCTCCTTCCACGGGTCGAAGGTATCCCGCAGTCGCTTGAGGGTACTCATGGTGTTTTCCGCGTGTTCTCGATTCTGCCAGAAATCAGCCGCCCCGGAGCGCTGCTCCAGGGTTTGGATCTTTTCAATCAACCCCTGGGGGTCAAAGGTACCTCCAGGATTCTTCTATATCGTCCTCTAACTGGGTGATTTCCGCATGAAGTTCATCTAGCATTTCCGCTCCTTCCTTGTTTTTAGAGTGAATCGAGGGGACTAGATCTTCTGATCAGGGGCGCTCTCGCCTGTTCGTACTCACAACAGTTTTACGCCACTTCTTCTCTTTCAGGACGGAGATCACCAGTGTATTTTCCATCGGATACTGGTAGAAACGCAGGCTGTCATAGCTGTCCGTCAATCGATCCAACTCCCTCTTCAGACGAAGCAGGCCATTTTCATTTATCGTGAGGGATTCGTACAGACCTTCATGCACCTTTTGGAATCCGTACTCCGCCAAGCTGGAATACACCCTTCTCTGATGATCTTCGCTGCCCAAATCGCATGCTACTGCTACGAACATCTTGATTAAGTTTAAAGATTCTCCTATTTTGTGTCAAACTATGAAAAATCTCCGCCGATGAGTAACGTGTATGAAGAAAGGTTCCCTGCTTCTTCTGCTCCTGCTCGTCGCCTCTTCAGGATTCTCCCAGGAAGCCGGAAGTGAACGCATCGTTGCCTTTGTATCCAAACTCAAGGCCAAAGCCGACGAGTCTCAGATTCTCCTCACCTGGCGCAATCCTAGAGATCTTCGGGGCGCAATACTCCTGTATCGGCATTCATCCGAGATCGATCAAGACAACCTGGCCGATGCCGTACGCGTCGCCAAACTGACTGCGGATCATGAGAGCTACGAAGACACCCCTCCGGACGACAAACCGTACTACTACGCAGCGCTCATAGAAGACTCGAGCGCTACGATTCAAAAACTGTTCATTCCCTTTCGGAACAAGACATCCCAAGCGGTCCGGATATCGGTTCCACCGCCTGCGGAAAGCGCCAGCCCCCGAATCACCGGCATACGGGCTGTAGTCGTGGATGATGCGGTGCAGGTCTTTTTTAAGACTTCGAATCCCGACGCAGACCTTCTCCTGTTCCGCAGCAACGCCCCCATGACCGGCACCGAGGACCTGCTCGAAGCGTTTGCCCCTCTGCAGCTGGAAGCGGGAACCACCCGGTTTGTCGACTTTCCGATTCCCGGCGTGGAAAGCTACTACGCCGTGATCGATACGGAAATGTTCAAATTGGGTAAGCAGGTGCTGGTGGCGGGAGAAAATACGACGGTTCGAGGTGTGGTCGTACCGCTGGAGGTTCAGAGGGTCGCTCTGCTGCCGGA
>CAZPQC010000078.1:0-18444 GCA_964588525.1 uncultured Spirochaetaceae bacterium | reverse complement strand
ACAGCCGAATTGCGGAATTAACTGAATGAACGTTCATTCAGTTAATTCCAGTATAAAAGAATAGCAGCCGTACCTCAAGCCGATGTTGAGGCCACTTTGCTTTCCCCAGAATCATGAATTAGTCTGTAAAGCGCCGGGGAGGTCATCAAGGGAAAATTCAAACACCGCCACATACATGGCCGTAATAAAATCACCCCTATCGGCAGTTTCAAATACCAACAGCTCCGCTTACGGGTCGATCTGGGCGATTTGCTTAACCGTTTTTCCACGAATTACTGAATGGCTCGCTCCGCTATCGAACAGGCAGACCGTGTAAATGCGGTACCGGTTGCCGACCAGGGTACGTGGTAGCTGTAATAGTGAAATGATCAGATTCCCCGGACTACTAATGCTGGGAATTCGACACATTTGGGTCATGTTGTCATCATTAGTTAATCCTCCATAGCTGTCAACGGAGGAGAAACTCCTGTGTGAACATGATGAAGTATTCCCGCCGGGCCTCCGGTCTATAGCGGTATAACGCAGATCGTTTATTCTCTCCAGAGGTTACCGCTCAATTTTCCCGCCCCGGGAGTTTACCTGTTGACGGATCAAAAATAATATCATAATATGTTCATACTATTAAAAGATTAATTGGAGAGGCATCGTGAAAAATGGATTAGATATAACCATCGTTGGTGGTGGTATGATCACTAACGATCTTATCCTACCGTCCGTATATCATTTAAAACGATTGGGTATCGTTGAAAACATCAACGTATGCGCGCTGAACACACCACCGTTGAAATCGTTGAAAAACAATCAGGAAATCGCCGAGGGGTTCCCAGGTCTGGATTTTACGCCCTTCCCAGCGATAGAGGAACCCGAAGACAGAACCTTCCCCGATCTATACAAGGAGGTAATTGCCTCCATGAATCCACGTCAGGCGGTGATCGTTGCACTGCCCGATCCCCTTCATTACACGGCGGTTATTAGTGCATTGCAGTCGAACCAACATGTTGTATGCGTAAAGCCTCTGGTTCTTAAATATAGTCAGGCGGAGGAGATCAGAAAGCTGGCCTATCAGCATGGTTTGTTTGTTGGAATCGAGTATCATAAACGCTTTGATCGCCGCTCGCTTATTGCCCGCAGGGCGTATGCCATGGGGCATTTCGGGGAGTTCCGTATGGGAGAAGCCAAATTGATCGAGCCCTACTTCTATCGCCATTCCAACTTCCAGAATTGGTTCACCACGGATAAGACCGATCCGTTTACCTATATCGGCTGTCATTACGTGGATCTGGTCTATTTTATCACCGGACTAAAGCCTGTGAACGTATCAGTAACAGGCGTACAGGGACGCTTTCCAAACGGCAATGAGGGATATTTGTGGTCTCATGGAAGAGTACACTTCGAAAACGAAGCAGTGCTGTCCGTCATAAACGGTTTGGGCTACCCGGACGAAGGAGCCGGAAGTAATGAACAATGCATGACCATTTTCTGTGAGGGAAGTGGGAACGGATCGCTGATAAAGCACAACGATCAGTTCCGAGGGGTAACGCACAGTTACATTCGGCCACTAGAACCCGGTGGAAGCCGTTTCAAATTCGTGAATCCAGATTTCTACCGCCTCGTACCCTGGGAAGAAAGCGGTTTCAAACCGGTTGGGTACGGTTACGATTCTGTTGCGTCTCTCGTCGGTACTATTCACAGAATCGAAGAGGTCTGTGCTTCGGCGGATGTTCAGGATACCCTGGCGTGTCGGCGTGACTTGCTCAGCGAAATCGATGAGCGAGGCATCATTGCTACCCCGGCCAACAGCTACATAAACGAATTGGTTGTAGAAGCCGCCCGAAGCTCGATCACTCGGGGAGGCCGAGTTATCAAGATCGAGTATAAACCCGAACCACATATAGAGGAGAAATGACATGACGAGTGCCAAGTACAATCTCGAACCCGTGGAGGTACCGGCAGTAAAGACCAAGTACCGGGTAATCCAAACCAAGCTGCCGGTACCGCAGTCGTTGGAAATCTTCCGTAAATTGGAAAACTCGGAACCTCGGTCCATGATGGGGCAACCCCCAGTGGTGTGGGATCAAGCTGAGGGATTTCTGGTCCGGGACCGATGGGGCAACTGTTGGATCGATTGGTCTTCCGGCGTTTTGATCACCAACACCGGTCACGGAAGACCCGAAATCATTCAGGCCCTGAGAGAGACGATGGATCGCCCTCTATTGACCAGCTATGTCTTTGTTCATGAGATGAGGGCTGAATTGGCGGATGCGTTGCGGCTGATCAGTCCGGATCCTGAGCAGTACAGGGTTTTCCTACTGACCACAGGCAGTGAAGCCATCGAGAACAGTATTAAGCTGGCCAAAACCTATGCCCTTGAAAAATACGGCAAGGAAAAACGTTGCATCGTGTCCTTCCACAATGCCTTTCATGGACGGACCATGGGGGCTCAACTGGCCGGCGGGCAACCAGCCGGTAAGAAATGGATCGTCGGAGAGGGACAGACATTTTTCCAGGTCCCTTTTCCGGACGGATTCAAGAACGAGGACACTTCATTCGATCTATTCCTAAGCGCTCTGAAGAAACAGAATGTCGAACCACGGCAGATCGCAGCGTTAATCACAGAGTCCTACCAAGGAGTAGGCCCGGATTTTCTGCCCTATGACTATGCACAGAGCCTCCAAGAGTATTGCAGAAAGCACGATATCGTGATGATTTTCGACGAGGTTCAGGCCGGATTCGGCCGTACCGGGCGAATGTTCACATTCGAGCATTACGATGTCGTTCCCGACATGATCGTGTGCGGCAAGGGAATCAGTTCTTCACTTCCATTATCCGCTGTGATAGGGCGGACTGACATCATGAACCTCTATCCACCGGGCTCTATGACCTCCACTCATTCGGCCAACCCCCTTTCGGTAACCGCAGCGATCGCAAGCTTGAAAATAATCCAGGAGGAGAAGCTCGTCGAACGCTCACGAACGATGGGGAATATGCTCCTTCCCGGATTACAGAGAATCCAGCAAAAATATTCATCCGTTCTGGGCTGCGTGACCGGCAAAGGTCTGGTGGCAGGAATACAGGTGGTAACTGGGAAGGATAAAAAACCCGATGCTGAGACCGCTCTGCGGATCAACGAACGATGTTTTCAAAAAGGCCTGTTGATGTTCGCTCCCGTTGGCATCGCCGGCGAATGCATTAAAATCGCCCCGCCCTTGATTATCGAGGAGGATGCGCTTCGGGAGGGAATTGCCGTACTCGAACAGGCTTGCGAAGAAGTGCTGGGGTAAAAGGCAAGAATATCTGAAATGGTTCTTGAGACAAGATCGAGCAGATGGAACCTATTCATTTCGCGGGAAACGACTATCTCGGACTGGCACGGGATCCGAGGATTGCCCAAGCAGCTTGTCGAGCAACAAGGCGGTACGGATTCAGCACCGGTGCCGGGCGCTGGTCTATCGGTTGGTCGGAACTGCACCAGCGGCTCGAGGAAGAGCTAAAGCATTTCTTCCGGACCGAAGATGCGTGCATCCAGGGAGCGGCCTATCTCTGTGGTCCGGCTTTTTTTGCCGCGGCTGCAGAGGAATACGATACGGTTTTCTGTGATGAAAACAGCCATCCCAATTTGTTTCTCGGTATGCGTGGGGCTGGTTTGCGTATCGAGACCTACCGGCATCTCGATGGAAAGGACTTGGGCACAAGGCTTTCGGCCTACAAAGGCAGGCCTCCGATCGTGGCCAGCGATGGTCTGTTCGGAATAAGCGGCGAGATCGCTCCGGTGGCGGAGATTACTGAGGTAGCGGATAGGTGCGGAGCAGCGTTGTTCATCGACGACGCCCATGGGGTTTTTTCCGTCGGTTCAAGCGGACGGGGCAGTGTCGAACTCTTCACTTCGGATAGCGAATCGATTGTTCTCATGGGGAGCATGAGTAAAGCCCTAGGCGTGTACGGCGGTTTCATTACTGGCTCGCGGCGATGGATCGAAAAGATTCGCCACGCGGTGAACTACGTGGGCAGTACGCCTCCACCGTTTCCGGTGGTGGCCGCCTGCCTCGAAGCCCTGAGTCTGGTGGCGGCGGAACCGCAGAGAAGGAAAGAGATGGAGAGATCGGCGGCGAGGATCAGAAAAATCGCCAACGATTTTGCAGTCCCGGTTGTCTCCGATCCACATGGGCCGATTGTGACGATGCTTCTTTCCGATCCTGCCGAGGCCAAGGAGCTGGCGGCCCAGCTGAACACTTGTGGACTACTGTTGAAGTATCTGGACTATCCTTCCGAACCCAGAAAAAACCTGCTGCGTACGGCCGCACGGCCCCTTTACACAGACGAACACTTCTCCTGTTTTTCAGAGATTCTCGAACGATTTAAAAAAAACCTGTCGGGAGGTAATAGCCGCTGAACGATCCTGTAAAACAGCTGATCGAGCTCATAAATGTGCCCGGGGAATCCTGCCGGGAGCGACGAATCTCGGAGCGGATTCGCTCCATGCTACTCCAAAGTGCAGTTGCCGAGTCCTGCATCCGAAGCGACGACGCCCACCAACGCAGCGCATACGGCGGGGAAACGGGAAACCTGATCGTGGATCTACCGGGTAATGGAGTCGGCAGGCGTCGGCTGCTGTCCACGCACATGGATACCATTGCCTCGGCCGTTGGAAGCGATCCGTATATCGAAGGTTGTCGTTTGATCAATCGCGCAGAAGGACACTCTCTCGGTGCTGATGCCCGCGCAGGTTGCGTCGTGCTCCTTCAGGCCATCGAACAGCTTTCACGGCGGGGCTCCGACCACCCCCCCTGTACGTTCGTCTTTTTCGTTCAGGAGGAGTTGGGTCTTGTCGGTTCGCACTCCCTGGATGTAGAGCGGCTCGGAGATCCTTCCCCGAAGGTGGGCTTCAACTTCGACGGAGAAGATGTGACGGAAATTGTTAATACGAGCATCGGTGTTGCGCGATTGTATATTACCATCTATGGACTCGCCGCTCACGGCTCGCGGCCGCGGAGAGGAATTTCCGCTGCCGAGATAGAAGCAAAGGCGATGTCGATGTTGGTCGATCACGGCTGGCACGGTACGATCAGCACTCAGCAGGGGAAGGGTACTGCCAATCTCGGAGTGCTACACGGCGGCACAATGAGCAACCAGGTGATGCCCGAGCTGGATGCGTTAATGGAGGCGCGTTCATTCGATAGAAGCTTTCGGGACAGAATCATAGAAGAATGGAAGAAGCAGTTCCACAATACAGTAGCGAAGTACAACAGCGGGCGAGCTGCGGGTAAACTGGCAAGAGTCGCTTTTTCCGCAGGCCCGATGTATGATCCTTTTTCTCTTGACGAAGAAGAGCCGGTGGTTCGAGCTGCTAAGCGAGCCCTCAGCGCATGCGGATTGAAACCAATCCTAGTTGCCGACGAAGGGGGGATGGATACCAATTCTCTTGTCGAGGCGGGACTGCCATCTGTGGGAATGGGGATGGGGCTGCACAATGCCCACCAGGAAGATGAATGGCTGGATCTTGACCAATTCCAAAACGGCTGCCGGGTGGCCCTGTTTTTATGTACGGATTCTTCGACTTGACAAGTATAGTTACATTCAATAGAATAAATTAATCATAATATCGTATGATGATTAATTATGAAAAGGAGTAGTTCATGCACTCAGAGCTATACGGAAAGTATTTCAGCGGCGTGATCGATCAGATGCAGCTGGTCGTGGAAGAAGAAATCGACAAGATCGAGAAAGCCGCAAGCTGGTTGGCTGATGAGGTGAAACAGGACAAGATCGTTCATGTCTACGGAACCGGCGGGCACAATTTTATGATCGCTTGCGAGCTCTTCACACGTGCGGGATCGCTTTTAAATTACAACATCATCATTCCCGGTGGAACCCCCTGTTTCGAGAGCCATCCTACCACAGAAAATCTTCCCGGTCTCGCTGCCAAGGCCTTCGATTACTATCGGGTACGGGCGGGAGATTTGATATTGATCATCAATGTAAACGGGATCAATTCCACGACTATCGACAGCGCCCTGGAATCCCGCAGGCGTAACATCCGCAGTATCGGTATCAGCTCCCGCTCGTTTGCCGAGAACGTGGAGCCGGATTGTGCCAACCGCCATCCGTCCGGACAGAATCTTCATGACCTGGTGGACCTGCACATCGATTGTCATACCCCTGTCGGTGATATGATTCTCGATCTGGATAAGATTAATAGGAAAACCGGTGCTTCCTCTACCTTCCCACTGGCTCTTATCGTTCAGCTGATCAACGCCCGTGCCATCGAGATGCTCGTGGATCAGGGTATCACCCCCGACTTCTATATGAGCGGCAACACCAAGGAAGGGGTACCGCAGGGTGAAGAGCTGACCGCGAAGTGGTTCTCGAGAATAAAACATCTCTAGGCGGTGAAAGGAACAGTGAATATGACTTTTAAAGAAATCTGCCGCATCCCTGGCAGATGCGGGGCCTTCGAAGTGTTGTATCGCAATGGGTTTCTCGAATCTCTGCGCCCGGTTGAATCTGTTGAAGTTGAAGAAGTACGCCTCTGGTTGACCCCCGGCCTGTTTGACATCCAGATGAACGGCATGCTCGGGCATGATCTCAGTGACGAAAATCTCGATATCGAGGCGATCGCGGCCATCAACGAAGGGTTGGAGCAGCACGGCGTCCTACGCTGGTGCCCAACGATTTGCAGCAATACAACTGAGATCGTGGAGCGCAATCTCCGTGTGGTCAATCAGGCTGTGGAGCGTAGTGCGGCTCCGGGGATCCACTGCATCCATCTGGAAGGCCACTACGTTTCTACCGAGGAGGGCTATCGGGGTGTCCACCTGCCCCGCTTTCAGAGAGACCCCAATTCGCAGGAATTCGATCGCTGGCAGCTGGCAGCCGGCGGTCGGATCGGCCTATTCTCTCTGGCACCCGAACGCACCGGGGCCTTGTCTTTTATCGCCAAGCTTCGTGCGGAGGGAGTGAAGATAGGTCTGGTTCATCATCATGCGGATCATGAGCTAGTTCGAGCCGCAGCAGCGGCCGGCGCTGATCTGTCTTCCCACCTTATCAACGGCTGTGTGACCATGATCCATCGGCAGCACAATATCCTATGGTCGCAGCTGTCACTGGACGAGCTCTGGGCCAGCTTCATCGCCGACGGCTACCACATTCCGGCCTACACACTACGTGCGGCTATCAGGGCCAAGGGGATTGAACGTTCCATCCTGATCTCGGACCTGTCCAGCCTTTCAGGAATGCCTGATGGGGAGTACGAGGCTAATGAGATGACGGTGGTGTTGAAAGACGGGGGGCTGTGGGTAAAGGACAAGGGTACCAACCTTTTGAGCGGCGCAGCCAAAACGCTTGATCAGGACATAGAGTATCTTACAACCAAGGCTTGCTTTCCCTTGGAACAAGCCCTGCTTATGGCAACGATGAATCCGGCACGATACTTCGGCATCGAAGAGCAGATGCAGTTATACCCGGGGAGGCGGGAACCCCTGGCCGTGTTTTCCTGGGAAAAAAGTCGCTTTCGTGTTCACCAAATTCTTAAATAGCAGTCTCGGGGCTTGTGCTTTTTTATGAACGGAAAAAAATTGCCGGCGAAACCTAATCTCTCTGGTTCGATTCTTGTAAAGATGCTCTTTACAAGATAGATTCAGATGATTAATTTGATAAGCAGACCGCAGAAACCGCCGGTACGGCGATGTGGCAGGCGAAAAAATAGCGAGGGAAAATGGGAATCGCGATTCGGTTTGCAGAGTAATTGCGGTTATGAAAGTGATCCATTGTGTCCAGTGAAGACCTGATAAAAAGAACGAACCTTTCCGATATCGTCATCCAGAAGATAAAGGTAGCTATCAGAAAAGGAGATCTGAAACCGGGAGACCGTATCCCCTCGCATGACGAGTTGTGCGAACGTTGGGGTATCAGCAGGACAACCATACGAGAGGCACTCAACAAGCTGGAATCCGAAGGAATCTTGACGAAGTACCAGGGGCGAGGAACCTACATTAATAAGTTCACAGCGAGCACGATGATGTCGGCCACAGGATTTAGTACATTTCTCGATCGTTCCGGAGTAGTACAACTATTGGAAGCCCGGGAACTGGTAGAGCCAGCTATTATAGAACTTTCTGCCCAACGCAAAACCGATGCGGAGTTGGAGTCCCTAGGCGAGTTGTTGCTAAAGCTGGAGCAAGCCGAACAGGAGAACGATCATACGCGCTATTCAGAGGCCGACCATGAGTTTCACCTCCTCATCAGTAGAATGAGCAAGAATCCGTTCCTGGAGGTCATGATGCGCAACATTAGCCAAGCTCTGTTTATTCAGCAGATGGAAGTCTTTTCACTCAAGAAGGACGATCAGAAACAGATCTCTGCGGAAAGTCAGAAATTTCATAAAAGGATTTACGCTGCCATCAAGGAAGGAAATTCTGAAAAAGCAAAAAGCAGCATGTTGCTTCATTTGAAAAGTATAGAACGGTTTATGAAAAGAAACCTGTAAAACGACCGAAGACCACAACGAGCATGGTATGAAAAAGATCGACGCAATATTCGGTGAGTGTGTCGCACTGAAAGATGGTGGCGTGGATGCCCTCGTTGCTCCGGAGTTGGGAATGTCTCTGGTTCGATTTTCCGTAGACGGAGAATCGCTGCTAGATTTGCAACGAGAACAGGTTTTCCTCGAATACCGAAAGGGACTCGGCCCAATCATTCTTCCCTTTTTTGGTCAGAGAGTGAAATTCCCCGAGCTGAACTACGACCAATTTCCGCATGTACACCACCTGCGGAGATTGAATGTTAAGGATCCTTTTCAACACGGCGTGGGCAGATACGCCTCCTGGAGTTTTGAACAGGACAATAATCGAGTGACCGGACACCTCAAGGGCGACGACCGGCTTCACGATTGTAAACTCAAACAGCTCACCGGCTTTGATTTCACCGCATCCCTGACATACAGCCTGACCGGGAGAACACTGGAGATTGCCTTCGACGTAGCGGCCAACCGTCCCATCGCCACGGGAATCCATTTCTATTACGACTTGAAAAACCGAGATAGCGCTTCGGTCACAATTCCGCAAGACAACCAGACAGACGTCGTACGGTTCGATCGTGGTCTGGACGACGTGTTTATCCCATCCACGGCAAGCGAGCAAGTTACTTACACCTTGGAGACCGACACCTACATCTTGAAGACCCGCGTCAGGGTGGTGGGCCCGCCATCGGAGACCTTCAATTCCGTTGTAGTTTTCAGTCCGGAAAACGAGGGCTACGCCTGTATCGAGCCCGTGTCGTATATAGTGCGCTCAGAAAATAACAAGAGAACAAACAGGGGCAAAATCCTTATCACACCGACTTCGAAGAACTGACAGAACCTTTGCTGCCGTTTATTCGAGCCGTTCGCTTTCGGGGATGTTCACCACGATGGCGCTGACATGTCCAAAAGCGTCCCTTTCTCCCGGTACCCCATACTTGGTCGTGTCAGCTGGATCATAACTCGGTTTCGCGCGCAGCTTCGTCACGTCGGCGAAATCGCCGTTCCAAATCATGAACAATTTTTTCCCCTCCTCGTCGAGCTTGATTGCATAGGAGCCCCCGGCGATGTACCCGTATTTATCGTATAGATCCTGAAACAAGAAGGCCAAGGCTTTGGCTTTTCCCGTGTGCAGATCGTACTGAATTACCGGCGAGCCGTAGAGATACGCCCGGCTGTGTGCCGCGATCGTGTAGTAGAGGTATCGTCCTCCGGGACTACGGTCGATCGTGCAAACGTAGGAATCCCACCCCGGCCATGCGGGGCCGTGTCCTTCGAGCCGCTCCTTGTCCGGATCAAAGGAATAGATCTCACCGGAGCCCGAGACGCCCCATATCAGTCCATCCTGCCCCCGTTCCCGTGTATGGCAGCGGATGGGATCGATGCTTCCGGACCGACTGTTACGCGGCATACCGCAGTCGAGCTCGAAGATGCGGTTCTTTCCCGGATCGTATTTGAGGAGCTTCTTCTGCAGAGATTCGGTATTATTGGAATACACAAAGCCCGTGTGTTCATCAACCAACATGCAGCGGTTGTACCAGGTCTTCCCCGAGGGGGGATAACCGGCCCATTTCGATTGTTGTTTTTCAATGTCCCACACCAGGAATTCGTTGAAGTAACCGACTCCGAACATCAACCCGCGCTGGGTATCCACTCGGTGATAAGGCCAGGAAGCCCTGGGCATGGGAACACCGTAGTCTACCAGATCACCGGTAACCGGATTATAACTCATTACATAACCCCCCTCATATCCGGTCGCATAGTCTTCCTCCGTGGGTTCCGGGTATTTACACCAGTACGTACAGAACCACAGATGCTCTCTGTCTAGATAGTGAGGCTTATAAAAATCCAAAAAACCGTGGATTTTACCGTCCCCGAACTGCTCTTTCGTTCTTCCGATCTGTTTGTTGATATCCGGCAGGCATTCTATCTTTCGGCTCTCCGTGTTGTATTTAATCAGATGAAGGTGAGCGTTGTACGTACCGTGATCTCCCGTAGCCGCATAGAAGGCCCCGCTCGATTTGTGATACACGGCCTGTCCCCAGGTCGACCACGGACCCACCACGTTGCGCTGCTGAGGTACCTCGAAAAATCTGTACGCATAGGGAACCACTGCAAACTCCACTTCCGGAGATGTTTTTGCAACATCCAAACCGTCTTCCACGTATCCGGCTACATTCGGTGGAGGCGTGATAAAATTATCTTCTTGCTCCACCGCCGTTTTCCCTGAGTACATCATACCTTCCTTGTCCATCCGCTCGGCTTCGGACTTGCGCTTTTGTTCGGATTCTGGAAGCTCATAATCAGGTTCTTTGATATCGGTCGGCCCGTGGAGTACTCCATATGGTCCAACCCTGCTACTCTTACTGTCCATTGCAAATTCCTCCAATTGAAAATTAGTAATATAATATTATGTTATTAAAAATGTGTAAAGTTTTTTTGAAAAATATGGTAATAAATTATTCGATAGTTAGTGCAAGAGCTAATTATCTATTATATAGATAATTAGTTGGCATATATAGGACCACTCCTGGTGATCGGCCCACAACCACCCGTTTGTGTTTTTTCATATAATTATTGACAACTCCCCTGCAATAATATAATATAGGTATGATCATAATATGTCTTAGAAAGGCGGTAAACTATAGATAAACGATTTATGGGTCTAGTATCAAAATCCTAACAAAAACTAAGGAGAAAGACATGAAAAAGAGGATTGTGATTTTCTTGTTGATTCTTGTGGTTCCTGTTGCGGTGCTGGTGGCAGGCGGCCAGAAAGCACCAGGCGCTGTAGAACAGATCGGAGATATCGGCAAGATCCAATGGGACAAGCCCATGTCAATGCGCGAACGGGTAAACGGACTAGAGTACGTCCTACCCGAGGGTTGGGAAAAGGCAACAGAAGGTATCGGATATATCACGTTCACCAATTCAGGGGCCTTGGAATATGATCCTGCGATGGCGGAAAGCATGAAAATTTTTGAAGAGCTGACGGGCATCGAAGCTCGAGCAATGGTCGTGCCGGAATCGATTCTCCATACCAAACAATCCGCAATACTCAGGGCAAAATCAGACAGGCTTGACCTGGTTTTCATGACGACCGAGACGGAGAACTATATCGATTATGTCAAGGCTGGATGGCTCGAACCCTGTGACATACTTTGGAACGAGTCGATAGAGAATGATTTTCCGCAGGCAGTATTGGATGCTCTCAATCAGGATGGAAGCTACTACGCTTTCATGTATATTTGCGGCGGTGCCGGAGATGTGCTGCACTATAGGAAAGACCTCCTCGCCAAAGCGGGATACGATCGACCCCCTGAAACCTTTGACGATCTGGTGACATACGCAAGAAAGCTCACCCAGGATACAAATGGAGACGGTGTGATAGACATTTATGGAATGGCCTACAACGCCGGCGAACGATATGCAACGAATCGTTGCTTCAACGCCTGGGCAGTAGCCCTGGGGCACGAGTTCGTGCAAAACGGAAGAATCGTCTACAATTCCCCGGAAGCAGTGCAGGCTCTTCAACTGATGGTCGATATGCGCAACAAATACAAAGTTGTTCCCCCGGGAGTAAACACGTACGGGACCACTGATGTGGGGCAATTAATGGCCGCTGGAAAGCTTGCCATGGGTACCTCGATGTCGATGAACTGGCAGTTCGTCAAAGAGGTTCCCGCTGTTTGGGAACAATACAGTATGACCTATATCCCTCTTCCTTATGTAGGAGCTCCGCGCAGGATTGCCGGCGGTCCCAGCATGTTCGGCGTTTCCGCATACAGCAAGAAGAAGGCTGCTGCGATGTTGTATCTAGATTTCTTGAGGAGCATGCAGGCCGCCAGAAACGAATGGTTAATGGAGCTTAATGGGCGCTGTAACAAGAATATCTGGAATATGCCCGGCGCTCTCGACGTTCCGTTCGCTGAGTTCTTCCGTGAATGTAATCAGTACATTACATTTCCTGTGTTTGAAAACAGGCAACAGATTATTGAGATGTTGCATGCTTCGGTTAGCGATGCTCTTCTCGGAAAAGGGACGGCTCAGGAGGTTCTCGATAGCCTGCAAAGTGAGATTGACTTGCTGCAGGACTGATTATTCTAAGTCTGGCAAGTTGTTTTGGCAACTGTCAATAATTTTGTAGAGCGGGTATCCCTCTGGGGGTACCCGCTTCTGTAATAGGCAAGCGGAAGACAGGCGGGAATAGCAATGATACGGGGTTCTACATTCTTAGAAAGAAATTTCGTGCTTCTAGTCATTTCGGTGAATCTGATCGTTTTGCTTACTGTTGTTGTGTGGCCTGTGTTCTACGTAATAAATGCCAGCTTCTTCGATATTCAAGTTGGGGCTCCCCGTGAATTCGTCGGCTTGAGGAACTACAACACTATCATCCATGATAAATTCTTCTGGGAATATCTTTGGCACAGTGTACTGTATACAATCGGATCGCTCTCCACTTCATTTGTTGTGTCTATGATTCTCGGTATTTGCTTGAATGGAATAGATAAGCTGAAAGGATTTTGGAGGGCTTCGATACTAATGCCGTGGGCGATACCCGTGGCGGTTTCTGCGCTGATATGGCGGCTGATCCTAAATGATCAGATTGGAATCGTCAACGGACTCCTGCTGCGCCTTCACATTCTGAAACAGCCACAAGCCTGGCTCGGCAGTCCTGCTTCCGCGATGATATCGGTTATTTTAGCGGATTCTTGGACACGGATTCCATTGATCACAATACTTCTATTAGCGGGACTTCAGGGGATCCCCAACGAGCTTTACGAAGCGGCAAAAATAGATGGAGCAGGAGGTGTTTCACGATTCAGGTACGTCACATTGCCGCTCATGTCATCGACGATCACGGTGACGCTGATTATCGTGGGTATATTCATTTTCAGGACATATACATTAATTGGAGTGCTAACTTCCGGTGGTCCGGGCGATTCGACTCAGGTTTTCACAACATATATCTATCAGACAGGGGTAGTCTACCTTGATATTGGCTACAGCTCGGCGTTATCTGTTGTGATGTTCACAATCGTGATTTTAGTGTCTCTCTCGTACAGAAGCAGTAAGAGCACGTCGTGAACGGGGGCATTAAAATGAGCTTCAGAAGAACAGTAAAGAACCCCACCCTATATATGTATTTTGTTGTTGCCGTTTTTTCTCTGATACTGATATTCCCGATCATCTGGACTTTTATTACTTCGTTGAAAAGTCTAGAAACGATTTTCGGTAACCCGCTATCCCCTAAGCCGTCGTATTTTCTTCATAACTACATCCGCGTTTTCGGGGACAGGCCGTTTCTCCTCTATGCAAGGAACAGTCTCCTCGTCACGATTCCAACAGTAGCAATTGTTATCACTTTAAGCTCTCTTGCTGCTTACTGCTTCAGCAGATTCAGATTTAGAGGGAGAAAATTGTTCTTCGTTCTGGTAATAGCGACCCGATTGTTTCCCCCCATTTCTCTGCTGGTTCCCTGGTATATGCTTGGGGATACATTCAATCTGCTTGATACGCATCTGATTCTGATTCTTACCGGCGTCTACCTCGATCTTCCGATCGCGATATGGCTGCTGACCGGCTTTTTCGATGACCTGCCCAGAGACTTCGATGAAGCTGGATTGATCGACGGATGCTCTAGAATCACAGTTTTCTATTATATTTTGGTTCCTTGTATTGCTCCGGCCATTGCTGCTGTTTCCATTATGGTATTTCTGTTCTCCTGGAATGAATATCTTCTACCCGCGATCACCACCTTTACATCAGCGGCCAGAACACTGCCGGTCGGTGTGGTAGAATTTGTAGCGGATGCGTTTGTGGAGTGGAATCTCCTTTGTGCAGGTGCAATCATTACATCACTTCCCGCGCTGTTATTCGTTATCCTATTTCAACAATACATTGTGCGTGGTTTGATTGCGGGTGGTGTGAAGGGCTAATCAAGTCCTTGAATATACTTCCTTTCCCCCGATATACGTCTTTTCAACCGAAATCTCCCGGATGCTGTCGAGCGGGGTCGTGTTCGGGTCTCTTTCTAGAATCACAAAATCCGCCAATTTACCGGTCTCCAGTGATCCTTTTAGATGTTCTTCGAATGATGCATAGGCGCTTCCTATGGTATAAATGCGGAGGGCTTCGGAAACGCTTATTCTCTGATCCGGACCCAGGACGTCTCCATCGGAGCTAAGCCGCGTCGCCATGGTCTGGATCGCTACCAGGGGGTTTTGCGTAGCGCAAGGGTGGTCAGAGCTGCCGCCTACTGGAATTCCGAAATCGAGAAACGAGCAATATGCGAACATTCTGGAAATTCTTGAACCATATTGCGGCATCTTGTCGCCGTGTTCGTATATGTAAGTGGAAAAAGGGAGGACCACGACCCCAAGTTTTTTGATCCGTGACAGAATTTCTTGGTCGACAACCGTACAATGAGCGATTCGGTGTCGATGGTTTTTTCTGGGATTTCTGTCCAACACCTCTTCCAGAACGTCTAATACCATCGTGATGGCCCGGTCCCCATTCGCGTGAACGGAAACCTGAAACCCTGCTGCATGAGCATCAAAAATCGTTTCGAGAAGTGCTTCTCTGCTTCTCGTAAGGATCCCAAAGTCTTCGGCACGACCTTCGTACGGCTCGCTAAGCCAAGCCGTCCCCCCGGCTATCGCTCCGTCAACAAAGCTTTTTATTGAACCGATGCGCAGATATTCGTTACCGAAACCGGTGTGAAGTCTAAGTTGCTTCAAGAGCGATAGGTACGAATCGAGAATTATCATGTAGACCCGAACGGTCAGCTTGCCCGCAGCGAGTGCGCTTTGATATGCCGCAATTTCGGCAGGGCTTACTGCCGCATCTCCCGCGCTCGTTATCCCGAAACTGTTGTACTGCGAGCAAGCCATCTCCAATCCCATAAGCATCTGCTCCGCCGTAGGGGGTGGAATTATGGATTGTTCTCCACCGATACCCGGGAGAAACACAAAATCCGCTTCCTCCCGACACAAGCCCGTCAGATCGCCCTTGCTGTCGCGATCGAACGAACCACCCGCAGGATCGTTGGTATGACGCGTGAATCCAGCGACTGCCAATCCCTTGGAGTTCACGACACCGAGATGTCCGCTGACATGACGAAGATGGATGGGATGTTCGATGGACACCCTGTCGAGCTCCCATCGGCTGGGGTGGCGCTGTTCTTTGAGTTTGGTGTGATCGTATCCGCTACCAAGTATCCATTGCCCACGAGCGGTACTTCGCGCTTTGTTCTTGAGAGCATACACAATATCATCGATATTTCGAACTCTGTCCGCGGAGCAATTGACATCCAACATCTGTCTACCAGTTATCGATAACAGATGACAGTGGGCATCGATAAAACCTGGAACAACGGTACGCTTGGCTGCATCGATGACCTTTGTACGAGATCCCACAAGGTCCTTAAGTTCGTCCGTCGATCCGAGGGCGACGATTCGATCTCCCTTTATTGCCATCGCTTCAGCGGTCGAATTCTTGTTGTCAACAGTGATAATGTTAGCATTCAATACGAGCAGATCCGGATGAATCATCGCTTACAACCTCCCCTCATAGAGGTATTTCTATCGATTGGACAATTTGGGCGCAAAAACTAGGGTAAAATTCTCAGGACCTCGCGCAACTTCTGTTTTTTAGTATTTTAAAAACGATTTCCCCGTCCTCGAAAGCGAGCAAATATTACCCTTTTACTGCACCGATGGCCAGGCCGCGCTGGAAATAATTCCTGAAGATCAAGAATATAATGACAGGCGGGATGATTGCCAACAGAATGATCGCCGACATGATCCCGAAGTGCCAGCGCTCCCACTTCAGGAAAGTCAGGCCGACGGCCAGAGGTATCGATCGAGCCGAAGAGGATAGCGTTCTTGCCAGGGTATATTCTCCCCAGACACTGCGAAAGCAGAGGATTCCTGCGGTTAGAAGTCCATTCTTGGCCACGGGAATCATGATCTGCAGCCAGGTTCGGAACGGCGTGCAGCCATCGATCTCCGCGTAGTCGATCAGCTCGTCCGGTATGGTCCTGAAGATCGCCTGCATGATGAAAATGGCGAAAGGAGTATTCACGGCAATGTTCGGCAGGATCAAACCGATCAGACTATCGTCGATCTGGAGCTTGAACTCCATGATGTACATGGGGATGAGCAGCACTCCCAATGGGAAGGTCATGGTCAGGAGCATGGTGATCAACATCGGCTTTCTTGATTTGAATTTGAACTTGGCGAAGCCGTAGCCTCCTGCTGCGCCGACAATCACCACCACAAGCGTACTAACCGTTGTGAGAATTACGCTGTTGAGGTAGTATGCTCCCAGCTTTACGCCGGAAGCGGCAATCATGTGGAAGTTCTCCAGGGTGAGATTCAAGGAGAGTAAAGCAGGATTGTTGAACGTATCGAACTCGGTCTTGAACGCGGTGGCGATGATATAGAGAAACGGAAATATAAAAATGAACGAGACCACCGCCAAGATCATGTGAACGAGAAACTGCCAACCCTTTATTCGTGTAAGCTTTATCATGAAGCGCTCTAATCCGTCTTGAATATTTTCAGGTTGAATATCGAAACCAAAAGAATCGCAAAACTCAGGAAGTAGGCCATAGCCGAGGCTTGACCCATCTGAAAAAACTCAAATGCCGTCCGGTAGAGGTAGAAGTAGATCGTCTCGGTGGCATGTAGCGGTCCTCCCGTGGTGAGCACCATTGGATGGACAAAGATTTTGAAAGCCCGAATGATGGCCAGTACGCTGACTACGGCTGTCGTCTGACTAATCTGGGGTAACGTAACGTAAAACACCCTCTGGATACCTGTGGCACCATCGATCTGTGCCGCATCGATCAGCTCGCGGTCCACACCCTTGAGGGCGGTCAAGAACAAAATGACCTGATAGCCCATTTCCCAATTGCTGATCAGCACCATGAGCAACAGTGCCGTCCATCCCTTCTCGACCCAGTTGAAAGGCTGTAGTCCCAGACGTTTGGTGAGAAAGAAATTGAAATAGCCGTTAGTCGGATCGAGCATCAACAGGAAGATGAGACATCCCAGAGAGATCGGCACCACCAGAGGAACGAAGATGGCGCTTTCATACAGTGTCGTCCTCCTGCCCAGCGAGTCGAGCAGAAGGGCCAGAAGCAGCGGTGTAATGATGCCGATCGGGATTCCCAAACCAACGAACACCAGGGTCACCTTTATCGAGTTGATAAACAACGGGTCCTTGAAAATATCTACGTAGTTTCTAAACAGTATAAAGGTCGGTGCGGCATCGTAGGCAAAATTGTAGCTTGTCATGCTCAGGTACAACGAGTAAGCCAGCGGAAAGACCATGAACAGCAGGACACATAGAAAGCCGGGCAGCACAAAGAGAAAGCCTGTGAGGCGTTTTTGCATGGCCCGTGTCATCGCCATCAACCTTCTCCTCCTCTATCGTTAGAGAGATGGGTCTCCCGTCCGATCGCCAAACGGGAGACCCTGTAAAAGCAGTATGCGTCTAGTAGATCCGTTTGTCGATGCTGTCCAGTTTTTCCTGTACTGCCTTCAGGCAGGCGTCGAGATCCTGTTTGCCCAGCAGGTAGGCCTGGATGTTGTCCGCCAATCCAGCTGTAAACACGTGGTGCTCCCGGTACTGGGGCGCTGGAACACTCTTACGAGTAGCTATGAGCATCTGCTCCCATTCCGGTGAGGAGGCAAAGGCATAGGCGCTCTTAAGCGACGGCATCTTCCCGTAAACGTTCAGCATCTTGGATTGAAACAGGTCGGTCATATAGATTTCCTCGATGAACTGAACAGCGGTATTGGGAGCCTCTGACTCCTTGGGGATGGCAAAGCCTGCTACAAACAGCATGCTCCCGCCTTCCAGCCCGCCGGGATAGGGAAGGGGCCCGGTGTTGGCGCTGCCGATGAAAGGGGCAGCCTCCGGCC
>CAZPQC010000077.1:0-18667 GCA_964588525.1 uncultured Spirochaetaceae bacterium | reverse complement strand
ACAGCATCGAAAATCTGCCGGCCCACGCGGTGGTCAGCCGCGGGATCGCCATGGTGCCGGAGGGCCGCAGGCTCTTCCCCTACATGACGGTCAAGGAAAACCTCGAGATGGGCGCCTACACGGTGAAAGATCCCCAAAAGGTGGAAGAGAATCTTCAGTGGGTCTATGGGCTCTTTCCCAAGCTGGAGGAGCGGCAGAGACAAATGGCCGGCACCTTCAGCGGGGGAGAGCAGCAGATGCTGACTATAGGCAGAGCTCTGATGTCCCGGCCCCGCTTTCTCATGCTCGACGAGCCCTCTCTGGGACTGCAGCCCAATATCGTCTCCAACGTATTCAAGTCCCTCGAAATTCTGCACGGCGAAGGAGTGACGATCCTGCTGGTCGAACAAAACGTACGCAAGAGTCTTGAAATCGCTCGACGAGCCTACGTGTTGGAACACGGTCACATAGTGATGACCGGTGAAAGCAAAGAACTGCTGCAGGACGAGGGGGTGAAAAAAGCATATCTAGGCATCTGAGCTCTACCTCGACTTGATTCACACGAGCTCAGCCAATTGCGCTCGATAAAAACTTCACCGATTGGCGCATATGCCCTATACTCGTGCCATGTCCAAAGATGCAGTACGCACCGCCACACCCGAGGACAATGCAAGGCTCGTCCAGCTGGAACGGAGCAGTCCCCAGGGTACCAGGCTACAGATCTATTCGGAACGAAAGGATTACTTCTTCCGTTCGACCCTATACGGGAATCAGCATACCCTGGTGGCCGTCGACAATCAGGCCGACCGCCTGATCGGCGTGATGGCGGGCACCCTGAAAGAAGTCTTTCTGGGGGGACGAGCAACCCGGGCGGCTTTTTTTTACGATCTGCGTCTGCATCCGGACTACCGGCGCACCGTGCTGGGCCGTCACATGCTGCGGGTCTGGAATCTGATGGACCGCTGGGCGGAGGAAAGCGGAGCCGCTTTGCTGTACGGACTGGTCAAGGCCGACAACACCACCATGATCGGTTTTCAGCAGAAAAAGCAGAACTACCGTTTTACCGGCAAGATGGTCGTGCTCAGCCGCCCCGTGTACAGGATGAAGCGGCTTCAGTGTTTGCCCCGGGAGCTGAAGCCCGAGGAGGCGAATGCCCGGATAAGCACGAAGGTGTGGGATCGCTACGGGTATTATCAGTTCTTTCCTACAGCCCTGAAGGATCGTTACCTCACCCGGGCGATGATCGACTCGGGGTTATTCTCCTGTTTCATCCTCGAGGAGGGAAGCTCTTTTGCGTCGATCGGGTTTTTCCGGGTCTGCCGGGCCATGTGGACCCGGGTAATTCGCCTGCCGGGGTACTACAAGGTGCTGAAACCGATCTTCGACGGACTGCGATTTGCCCTCCCCCTGCCCAAGATACCGGAACAGGGAGGACGGATCTCTTACTGCCATGTGTTCAACCACCTGGCCGATGGTCCTCGGGGGCTGCGGCTCTGGAGGGAACTTCTGGCCCACGCCAACAACCTTGCCTATCAGGAGGGGGCAACCCTGTTGACCTCCGCTTTCGACGAAAGGGACAGTTTCCTGCCGTACTACCAGAGAGGCTCACTGAACAAGATCGAATACCTGTTGGGTTACAAGCCCTTTGTTCCGGATGTAGCGCGGGTGCACACCCCGTACTATCCGGACATGCTGGACATGAATTAAGTCCCTCTGCTTTTGTCCTTGCGTCGCAGTCTCAGAGCCGAATACACGGCACCGACAATGACCCAGACAACAAAGATCGCCAGAAAGATAAACCCGCCCCGGTGGCTGCTCAGATCGATCAGCAGAACAGCTATGACCAGCAGGCAGAGCAGCAGGCCCATGGCCGGGGCGAAGAAGTAGAAGAATCCCTTCAACCGGATCGACGAGCGGGCGTAGAGCTGCGGGTAACGCCTCCTCAGTCGCAAGGCGGCACCCATGACCGGGATGAAGATGATGATTCCCCCGAGGGAGGCTAACACGGCGAAGGTCTCCACCCGCTCACCGGCAACGATGAGAGCCGCTGAAGAGATGAGAAAAATGATGATGAGAAGCCAGTGGGGGGTACCGAATCTACGATTGATCCGGGCGAGTACCTTGGGAAACAGGCCGTCTTCGGTTATCACGATCAGACTCTTGGTTCCCCACAGGTAGGTCGAGTTAAGCGTCGTAACCACAGCTAAAAACCCGCCGCCGACTATGAAGAACACGAACAGGGGACCCCGGAGGAAGGTAGCGGCAACCGTGGATAGAGAACTGTCCTTCCAACTGCTCCAGGGGGCCACTCCGGCGGTGACGATCCCGATCACCACGTAGAGAATCGTAACGACGGGAATCGAAATGAGAAAAGATCGGGGTATATTCTTTCGCGGATCGACGATCTCATCCCCCAATTCCACCGCGGCATTGGCTCCGAGAATCGTGAAGGTGAGGATGGCCGAGGCAACCAGAAAGCCGCCGGTTCCGCCGGCGAAAAGCGGCGAGAAGTGTTGAAGCGAGATCTCCGGCAGTCCCGCGCCGACAAACACTAACAACGCCATAAGCAGGATCGCCACCAGAACCGCCTGAACCCAAACGGCTATCCTGGCACCGAACAGATTAGTGGCGAAAAAAATCGCGAGCAACAGCAGGGCGACTGGTATCTTGGGGACAGCAGGAATCACCGCCTTCAAAAAGGTCGCTCCGGTCAGGGCATACAGGGGAAACATGCCGAGCACTGCACCGAGAATATAGGCCCACACTCCGGTAAAGGAAGCCACCGGGGAGAAAAACCGGGACCCGTAGTAGTAGGTACCTCCGGAGATCGGCTCGGCGGTAGCCAGCATGGCCAGTACGACCATGGCCAGCGCTACTGGAACCGCCGCGGCCAGGAAGGCCAGAAACAGCGAAGGCCCGGTTGCTGCCAGGGCTATGCCGGTCAGGGCGAAGATCCCGGCACCGATCGACTGCCCTACCTCGATCCCGATCAAATGGACTAAGGAGATGTTTCGCTTCAAATACTGCCGCTCGGACATCGTCTTTTGCTCCGCGGTGGGTGTTTACTTCAAAACATGCATTCGCAGCCTGTCCTCCATGGATAGATGGGTAGGTGTCTCTATGGTATAGACTTCCCGACTGTGTTCCAGGCGCAGATAGTTGGTCAGACTCAGCTGGCCGGTGAGGCGCATGTACTTGAGTTCCCAGCGGGGAGCATCGATCAGACCGTCCCGGGTGCGCAGGATAAACAGAGCGTACTCCTGAGAGGCGAACAAACCTTTGAGAATGCGAGCTTCCTGCGTTTCTAGGGCGTCAAGATCCCTGGCAATCGGCGGATTTCCCGCAAATGGTTCGTGATGTCCACTGGCACAGGAGAGCAGCAGAATCGGAAAGAGCAGCAGAATGGCAGGGCCGATGGTTTTCATCAGATGCGCTATTCTACGGTGAAGAACAGGGTGGCTGCAAGGAATTTTCCTCAACCCGCGTGTTGCTGCTCCTCCCTCGACGGTACTATATTGTAGGCAGGACATCGCAACCGCAGGAGCGATTTTTTTCTTAACGATGCGACCAGAGACGATTCTCATCATCTTTCTTTCACTGTTCTTTCTCGAGCTCGTCTGGGAACAGTTGCTGCTCTGGCTGAATCTTCGCCGGGCAGCTTCCTCTGAAAACAACCCCCCTGCCTTGGCTCTGGAAATCTGGGGCGCCCGGGATTACCAACGGGCTGTCGACTACAGTCGAAGCAAAACGTACCTGGCAGTCGTGTCCACGCTGGCGAGCTCGGCCCTCGTGCTGGTGCTGCTGTTGAGCGGGTGGCTCGGATACCTCGAGGCGCGGCTTTCAAGTCTTTCGGTGGGACCGATCTTGCAGGGAGTTCTGTACGTGTATCTGATCTCCCTCATCTTCTCCCTGGTGTCCCTGCCGATCACGATCTACGGTCAGTTCGTGATCGAAGAACGGTACGGATTCAACAGGATGAGCTGGAAACTGTTCGTTCTCGACGGTCTGAAGGGTCTTTTGGTATCCGTCGTTCTGATGACGCCTATTTTGGTGGTTCTGTTCCTTCTGATCCGCGCCAGCTCGCTGTGGTGGCTGTGGGGTTTTCTCTTGTTCACCGCTTTCCAACTGGTAATGATCGTGCTCTATCCCAAGGTGATCGCTCCCCTGTTCAACAGGTTCACCCCCATGGAGGAAGGTCCGTTGAAGAAGAAGGTTCTGTCCCTGGCGGAACAACTGTGCTTTAAAACCAGGGGTATCTACCTGATGGACGGCAGCAGGCGCAGCAGACACAGCAACGCCTATTTCAGCGGATTGGGACGTGTCAAGCGGATCGTGCTCTTCGATACCCTGGTCCAAACGTTCGAGGAAGATGAAATAGCCGCTGTTCTTGCCCATGAGATCGGGCACCAGAAGCTCCGGCACATCCCCAAGCGCCTGGCTCTGTCTCTCCCCGCGGGCCTGCTCGCCTTTTGGATCGTAAGCCTGCTCCTTAACTACTCACCGTTTTTCGAAGCTTTTGGCTTTTCAGGTCCCAGCCCCCAGGCCGCACTGGTGCTGGTCATGTTCGTATCGGGTCCCTTTACCTTCTTTCTCAAACCGTTGTTCTCCTGGTGGTCCCGGCGTCACGAGTATCAGGCCGACCGTTTTGTGCAAACCCGTACTCCCTACGGCGAAGCGTTCCGGGCTGCCTTGAAACGACTCGGCAAGGATAATCTGAGCAATCCCGTGCCGCATCCGCTGTTCAGCTTCTACCACCACTCCCATCCTACGATCCTCGAACGGATCCGCGCGCTGGAAATATTGTCCCCTTCGTGAGAAGATACGAATTATTCAATTCAAGAACAGAAAATAGGGAGGTTGCTCCATGAGGCGAGTGGCGGTGTTGATCCTTATCATTGTCCTGCTGATGACCCTGGCCGGCTGTGCCCCGGGACCGAACACGCTGAGGAGAAGCCCGGATCAGGAGGGCGAGGTCGCCGGATTCTGGCTGGGATTGTGGCAGGGAATCATAGCTCCGGTCACCTTCATCATCTCTCTGTTCTCCGACAAGGTGGACATGTACGAGGTACACAACAACGGCGGCTGGTACAATTTCGGCTTCTTGTTGGGAGTGATTATTATTTTCGGTGGCAGCGGTGGCGGCGCGGCCCGCGGACGTCGGCGCTACTACTGATCCGGTATCCTCTCTACCGAACAAACAGGGTTTTCAACCCCGATGTCTCGTTCCGTTTCTATATCCTTTGTAGTAGACCCGGACCCGTTTGTACAGACCGTCCCCCTCGCTCGATGTTTCCACGTCTCGCTCTTTGCTCAAGGTGGTGTGGATAAGTCTGCGCTCAAAGGGATTCATAGCCTCCAGTAGCCTGGAATCCCTGGTGCGGCGCACCTCATCAGCGGTCTGGTGGGCCAGGCGAATCAGGCTGCGTTCCCGCCTGCTTCGGTAGTTCTGACTGTCCACGATGATTCGGGGGTGGTTATCCTGGATGCGGGTGGCCGCCACATTTACGATCGTCTGCAGCGCCTCCAGGGTCTGTCCCCTTTTTCCGATCAGGATTCCGGAGTCCTGAGAATCGATATCGATACCGATTTTGTTGTCCTGCCGGAAGGAGATGTTCACCTGGGCCGATATTCCGATGCGGTCGATCAACCCTTTGGCAAACTCGATAATCTGGTTTTCGAAATCACCGTCCGGCTCCAGTGATTGGGAAACTTCATCCCGGTCCTCCTCCAGATGAACCCGGATCTTGACCTTTCCGCCTCCGAAAAGGAAAGGTGCCTTTTTCGCTTCAACGATCTCTACGTCAATGTCATCCCGATCGAGGCCCAATGATTCGATCGCCTTGTTGATGGCCTCCTCTTCGTTCTTTCCTTCGAACTCTTTTACGTCCATCCAATCGCTCCTCCTTGATGAAGCGTTACTTCTTTCTACTGATGGGTCCCTGTCCGCCTCCCGCATTTTTCTTCTGCCGCCGGTGGTTGATGTACCACTGCTGGGCAACGGTAAAGATGTTCTGCATGGTCCAGTACAGAAGCAAACCGGAGGGCATATTGTAGAGGATGAAGAAGAACATGATCGGCATCATGTAGGTCATCATCTTCATGTTTCTTCCCGAGGCATCGGTGCTGGGAGACTGCATCAACTTCGACGAGAGAAAGGTGGTCACCAGCATGATGAAGGGCAGGGCTCGTATGGCACCGAATTCAAAGCTGAGAATTTTGATCGGTGTGAAGCTGACTATGGCCTCCGGTGCCGACAGGTCATTGATCCAACCCGGAATGAACACGGCTCCCCGCAGAGCGAAGTGCGTGTTCAGCAGGCTGTAAAAGGCAATCAGGATCGGGAACTGGAGCAGCATGGGAAGGCATCCGCCCAGGGGACTGACTCCCTCCTTCTTGTACATGGCCGCCATTTCCTGGTTGAGCTTCTGGGGATTGTTCTTGTACTTCTCCCGCAGCTCGTTCATCTTCGGCTGGAGGGTCTGCATCCTGGCCGTGGATTCGTAGCTCTTGCGGGTCAAGGGAAAGAGCAGCACTTTGAGCAGAATTGTGACCAGGATGATCGCCACTCCGTAGTTCGGGATCAATCTGTGAAACAACTCGAGGAAGAACTTGAGGATCTCCACCAGCCAGCCTAATAGACGGTTCCTGGAGGCGATTTCGTCAAAGTTCATATCCGCAAGATTGTAGGCGTTCTTGCCGGGATCGTTGTAGCTCTTCAGAATATCCAGCTTCTTCGGTCCGACATAGAAGAGAAACTTGTCGGTGTTCCTCGAGCTCTTGATCTCGGGGTGGCTGAAGTACATGCTCGATTGCTCATTCAACCCCTCCATCGGCCGCGTATCGTAGGTTATCAGATACTGGGTGTTATCGGGCACGGCGATTACGGCGAAATACTTCCCCGAAATAGCTGCCCACTTCACAAGTCTTTCGACCTGCTTCGTCTCCTGTTTCATGCGCACGCTTTCTTTCTTTCCATCTGCGTAGTACAGGTACTCCCTGAACTCATTGCGCCGATCCAGTTTCTCGAACTCCGGCCCGATTTGCGGACCGAAACCCAGGGTATAGGCGTAGCCGTCGTAATTGAGGGCCGGATACTCATTGATGCTGTTTTCTATGCTCACCCGAAGCTCGATCATATAGTCCCGGGGTTGCAGCAGATAGCTCTTCTTCAGCGTGAAGGGTACACCGGTCTGAGAGCGGAACGTACGGGAGAAGGTGACCCCCAGGCCGACCAGCGACTTCTCCACCTGGAACAGGACATCTACGGCCGGAGCGTCTGCATCACCAAAATGTATGCTGAAAGGGTTCACCCCGGATTCCTGGGAGAAAATCATTTCCACGGGAGTCCCGTCGGTATTGTTAAACTCCTTCAACTCGATCGAGGTGACTTCGCCTCCTCGATTGGTAAAACCGACTCGAAACACCTCCGTCTCGATTACGAAGGTCTGCTCTTCGATCTGCTGGTCGATCACCGCGGCCAACTCTTCGCCGGCTGCCGCCGGCGTACCGGGCTGCTCGGCTGCAGCCGGTGATTCCGCCTCTTCCGCCGGCCGTTCTTCGACGATCGGTTCGGGTCCCGTATCCGAAGGCTCTGCAGTCTGCGCCGGAGCAGGTTCTTTAGGGGCAAAGAACCTCTGTTGTACGACCATGCTTCCGACGATCACCACAACTGCAAGCACAACGGCAATTACTGTTCGTTTATCCATAATTCTCCAAAAAAACTCCTGTCTGATTTTCTCGCACTTCAGCCTGTCCTAGCTCGAGTCAATGCGAATCTGCGAATACCATTACGGAACAGGATCATAACCTCCCGCGTGGAAGGGATGGCACTTGAGCAGTCTCTTCAGGGCGAGGAAGGTGCCATGAAACAAACCGTATCTCTTCAAAGCCACTTTTGCGTACTGTGAGCAGCTCGGTGTGAAACGGCAGGTCGGAGGCAACCAGGGGGACAGTAATTTTTGGTAAACCGTAATGAAAAAGATGAGAACGTACTTCATTGTATTAGACCAATTCGCTCAAAGATCGCCTCAAGCTGCCGAATCCGGTCAGAAAGGTTGTATTTACCAGGATAAAGAACGAAGGCCAGATCGTATCCGGTTTTCAGTCTGTGTTTTAGTTGACGATAGGCTTCCCGACAAATTCTCTTCTCCCGGTTTCTCGCTACCGCGTTCTTGAAACCACGTACCGGGCTGACAGCGATTCTGTTCCAATCCAGATTGTTTCCGATGTAGTAGACCCGTATTCCCCTTAGGTCGTTTTTCGCTGCTTCAGTAAAAACCCTACGTAGACTGGACCGTCCTCTCAACCTCTCTGCCTTAGTAAGGCTTCTTCTCATCCGCGACTGTCAGTTTCACGCGCCCTTTCCTTCTTCTCCTTTTGAGTATCTGGCGCCCTCCTTTTGTAGACATACGGGCACGAAAACCTAAGCTCCGCCTCCTTTTAGTTCTGCTCGGCTGATAGGTGCGTTTCATCGTCTTATAGATTCCTTTCGTTGATCCACCAACGCTGATATTTCGACTCTCGGGAATAACAAAAACGTCCTGGTAAGGACGAGAAAGTTCTACAGTGCAATACTATACTGATTTTCTGGGCTTGATGTCAACCTCGGTTCAACCTCAGCGGGAGTTCTCCCTTTCGAGGCTTTTCAAAAACAGACGTTTCAAACGTCGCTTCAACTCTTCTTGACTCACCGAAGACAGCATTCGATCAAGATCCTCCCGCTGCTCGCCCTCCGCCGTGTGTTCACTCCCGTTGTGATCAGCCCGGGGTTCCACCTCCTCCGGTATCGTAGCGGGATAGCTCAGATTGACCTTGATTTTGATATCTTTGACATCTATGGCCGGATATTTTCGTTTCACAACTCTGAGGATCTTTGGTTTTTTCATGAGCAGCAACTGCATCCATCCCGGATGATCTACCTCTATAAAAAGATTCCTATTGGCAATTTCGTAGATACGGGAATGCTCGGCCAACGACTCTCCGGCAATTTCTGACCAGGTTCCGAAAATCGAGGAGTAGGTCTGACCGAGCTTCCGGCTTTTTTCATCGAGCACCCGCGCCAATATCTCATCTGCTTTTTTCACGTCGAAACTCTCCGCCGTCTACACGATAGATCAGTGTATCATCACTGCTGTACTTACGGAATTGCTCGTCCGGGAGGAAGGTAAAGAAAGCCTGCTCGAATCCCGGTAGCGCCTCAATGAACCTCTCCCGCTTGGCCGCATCCAGTTCAAGGAGAACATCGTCCAGAAGCAGTACCGGCTGTTTACCGGTCTTTCCGTAAAAGAAATTTGCCTGGGCAACCCGCATGATCAGGGAACAGAGCCTGACCTGTCCGGTGGAAGCGATATGGAAAAACTCCTTACCGTCGTGCATGATAATGAAGCGATCCCGGTGCGGCCCCGTTGTCGTGGTTTCGAAGGATAGATCCCGATTCTCCCGTCTATGCATGAACTCCAAGACCTCTTCTGTAGTTATCCCCTTTGGCCATGAAGAGCGGTAGCGAATAGAGGTTTCACCCTTCAGACCGGAGATGCCCGTGAAGAGCACCGAAAAGGTCGTATTGAACTCTTCGATAACCCCTTCTCTGCGTCTCTGAATCTGAAGTCCTACCTCGGCCAGGTTTCTGGTATAAGCGGGAAGGAGCGTACGGTTGTTCTCCTTGAGCAGAATATTGCGAGATTTCAACAACTTCCGGTAGCTGCGCAAGAGTCCGACAAACAACGGATCGAACAGGCTCAGCGTTTGGCTGAAAAAGCGTCTTCCCATCTCGGGAGATCCGGTGATAAAGGAAAGATCCTGATGGGCGAACACGATGCAGGGGATGTTCTCCATCAAGTCCATCCTGTCGTTGATCAATCGTCCATCCACCCGGATTTCCTTCTTCCCCTCTCTCAGTATTTTTACGGCAATGTCCCGATCGGTACCCCCGACTTTATGAGATCTCCCCCGCACATGGGCGACCTCCCGCCCCAGGGTGATGAGCCTGGCATCCTTTCTCGTACGAAAGGATGCTCCATAGCACAGGAGGTAGATCGACTCGATGAAATTTGTTTTTCCCTGGCCGTTTTCTCCGACCAGATAGACCACCGGGGCATCTATATCCAAGGTGGCGTTGTGGATGTTGCGGAAATCATGGTACGCGACGGAGACAAACGCCATGCTTTGAGTACTCGTAAGCTTCGTGCACGCGGCAGCTGCTTCAACCCACCTGCATGGGCATCACTATGTGGAAATAATCCTTCTCGGGTACCGGCCGGAGGGTGATTGCCTTATCCGGCTCTGTGAACTCCAATCCGATCTTCTCCTCCGCAGCTTCTCTAAGCGGATCGAGTAAATACATGTAATTGGCCGCAATTGTCATCGACGGACCGTCATACTCACAGGGAACTTCCTCCGTAGCACTGCCGATTTCCCCTTCGGAGGAATTGACGATTAGGTTGGACGGTTCTATACCCAGTTGGATACGCCGGGATTTCTCCTCCACCAGCAGGGATACGCGCCGCAGGGCGGCCTGCAGGCTATCTCGTTCGACCAAGAGGCGATGCTCCTGTTTCTCCGGGATAACCCTCTTGTAATTGGGGAATTGAGCATCTATCAAATTCGATGAAACCCGATGCTGATTGAATCGGACGAACAGGTTGTTGTCCGCGACGGCTAATGATAGATTGCCCTCTCCCGGAGCCAGTTTCTTGACAAGATGCAGGATTTTGGGAGGTATGATCACACCTTTGAACTCAGGGATAGACCCGTCGACCTTCTTACTGACGTAGCTGAGCCGTCTGCCGTCTGTGGCTACCATTATCAGCTCACTGTCGGCTTTTTCCAGATACACCCCGTTCATGAAGTAACGGGTTTCGTCGCTGGAAACCGCAAATAGAGTTTTGGAAATCATATCGAGGAAGTCACTCTGGGGAACCTCAAAGTACAATTCGTCGGCTATTTCTTTGAGCTCCGGGTACTTATCCGAGGGCACGCTCTTCAGGTTGAAATCAATCTTTTGAAAAACCGGACGAATGGAAACCATGAGATCTTCCTCGAGCTTGATCTCCAGTTCTCCCTCCGGGAGGGAACGCAGGATTCCCAAGAGCTTGTCGCAAAAAACCGTGATGCTTCCCGATGCCTTGGTTTCGACTTCGATTTGGGTTTGAAAGCTGACCTTCAGGTCTGTGGCTTTTATCATCAGCAAATTGTCCTGGCAACTGAGAAGAACGTTGGACAGGATCGAGAGGGTATTTCGGGAGGATATGATTTCTTGGGCAATGGCGATTTCTTTGAGAAGAACATCCCTTTCACAGGCAAAGTGCATCGTACTCTCCTTGTAGACCGCTTTCTTTCCTCATGACTGGATGGGAAAAACAGCGATGGATTCTTCTACCTGAAGATCTGTTTGGAAAGTCAGGATCCTCAGTTACTATCATAATCTAGTTTAGTAGTAGGAGTAATAGTCACTGTGGAAATGTGTATAACCGTTCTAACTCCTTTTTGCCGCTGGCTATAGGTATAAGGATCAAAGACCCGACTTTTGCACAACCTATCTACAATTCGATAGTTGTTCGCTAATTATGCACCGTTTTTCTACCAAGATACAACAAATTATTCACCTCAAGGGCGATAATCTTTGATGGTCCGCATCAGGTGTTGGATCGTAGGGGATAGGGTGGCGTCGGTCTTCATACGGTCGTCGATTCTCTGGCAGGCATGCATGACCGTCGTATGGTCTCTTCCACCGAACTCCAAGCCAACTTCCGTGGTCGAGTACTCCGTCAGATTCCGGGCGATGTACATGGCCACCTGACGAGGGAAAGCGATTGCCTTGCTGCGGCGTTTTCCCTTCAAATCATTCAGGGACAAGGCGAAGTATTCCGCCACGGTACGTTGAATCAGATCGATTGTCACATTTCGATAGCCGTTCTCCGTGAAAAAGTCCTTCAGTTGACGTTCGGCGATCTCCAGGCTGATTGCTCTGGTTACCAACTCCGCGTAGGCGATGAGCTTGGTGAGGGCTTTCTCCAGGTCCCTGACATTCGTCTTGATGTTCTGACAGATCAGCTCGATCACCGCGTCGGGAATCTCGACGTTCTTCTCCTCGATTTTTTTCTTCAATATGGCGATGCGGGTCTCGTAATTCGGAGGTTGGAGGTCTACATTGAGACCCCTCTCAAACCTGCTCCGCAGCCGGTCGGACAGCTTTTTCAACTCAGAGACGGGACGGTCACAGGTAAAGACCATCTGCTTGTTCGCGTCGTATAGTGCGTTGAATGTGTGAAACAACTCCTCCTGGGTTTCAACCTTTCCGGGTAGAAAATGTACGTCATCGATGAGAAGCATGTCGACGGAGCGGTACTTGTTCTTGAATCGATGAATCGTATTTTCCTTGATCGAAAGGATGAACTCATTGGTAAAGGTTTCAGCTGTGATGTAGGAGATCTTGGTATTATCAAATTCCTGGTGGGTCAAATTGCCGATCGCCTGAAGCAGGTGGGTCTTACCAAGACCTACGCCCCCGTAGATCATGCACGGGTTGTAGGCTTTACCGGGATTCTTGGCAATGGCGTAAGAGGCCATATAGGCGAAGTCATTGTTGTCCCCGCGGACGAAGCGATCGAAGTTGTACTCCTGTTTGAGCTGCGGGTGGGGCCGTCTCTTTTTTTTGGCCGGGGGCTTGCCGCTGTTTTTCTCCTGCTCCTCTTTGCTCTCCGATTCTTTCTGAGCTGAGGTTTTCTGTACCTTGAACATCACCTGGAGTTTCTGTCCGGACAGCTCGAAGAGCTTACTTTCTAGCGTGGGGAGGTATCTCTGGGTGACCTGGTCTTTGTAAAAGCTCGATGGGACGGCGACGAATATATTCGAGTCTCCCGAGTTGAGGTAGTCCATGTTGCGAAACCACATCAAGAACTCCTGCTCGCTTATTTTTTCACCGATCTGATGAACAGCCTCCTTCCAAAACACTGCGTAGCCGGATTCCCCGTCGCTCATAGATCCTCCAAGTTATGCTCAGCTTATCAACAATTTATCCACAAATGGTGGATTTGCTTATTGCAGAACGAATTAGAAAGTAACACGGGAAAACAGAATTGTTATGTACCATACTATAATATTTATATATATTATAAATAATTAAATAACAAATACGATAAAATGAATACATAATAATATCAGTGCGATTATTTCATATTTGTTAAGTAAAATTTTTGAAGGACTGAAAAGTTATCCACAGCTTGATAACAATCGCTCAAAATTATATTTTAACGTAAATTGTGAGCCGGCGCAAGGGATCCGAGGTCATTATCTTTACTTTTTCGAGAATTTACCTGTATACTTTTATCAAAGCTGGGAAACACGAAAAGAAGAACAAGAGTCACCGAAACAACAGATTGTATCCAAGGTCCCTCTGAAGCGAAACAAGCATAAATACCTGCAATCGGACAATTTGTGTGGATCGGAGAAACACATCGGAGAAACGCATTGAAGGTTTCAGGAACAACAGCATGACAGAAAGCTACAGTGCTCAACATATACAAGTACTCAAAGGGATGGAGCATGTCCGGAAACGGCCGAGCATGTATATCGGTTCAACCGGTTCCGAGGGGCTGCATCATTTGGTGTACGAGGTCGTGGACAACTCGATCGACGAAACGCTGGCAGGATACTGCAGCGTGATCTCGGTGGTTGTTGAAAAGGGTGATGTCGTCTGTGTGGAGGATAACGGGCGAGGTATCCCCGTAGACAACCACCCCGTAGAGAAAGTCAGCGCCCTGGAAGTGGTGATGACCAAGCTTCACGCCGGCGGCAAGTTCGACAAGGCTTCCTACAAGGTATCGGGAGGTCTTCATGGTGTGGGGGTTTCCGTGGTAAACGCGCTTTCCGAGTGGTGTGAAGTCGAAGTCCATCGGAACAAGAAGATCTACTATCAGCGCTATCAGAGAGGGCTGCCGGATAAAAAAGTCACGATTACCGGCCAGAGCCAAAGTACGGGTACCAAGACTTGCTTCAAAGCGGACCCAAATGTATTTGAGACGACAAACTACAGTTTTGATACGCTTTCCAACCGACTGCGAGAACTTGCCTTTTTGAACAAAGGTGTTGAGATATCCATCATCGACGAGAGAATGCCAAAGGCCAAGGCTCATAAATTCAAATTCGATGGGGGTGTTCGTTCTTTTATCGAGTACATCAACAAGAACAAGAAGACAATCCACAAAGACCCCGTCTACTTCGAGTCCGTGAAAGACGATGTTATCGTGGAGATTGCCCTGCAGTACAACGACGGGTACAACGAAACTCTATTTTCCTTCGCCAACAACATCAACACTCGGGAAGGGGGGACACATCTCGTTGGTTTCAAGTCCGCCCTGACCCGGAGCTTGAACGATGCCGCCAGGAAATTGAACCTGACCCGAAAACTCGAGGAGAATCTGAGCGGAGAAGATGTGCGGGAGGGTCTATCCGCGGTCATATCGGTGAAGATTCCGGAACCTCAGTTCGAAGGGCAGACCAAAGCCAAATTGGGTAACAGTGAGGTCAAAGGGATCGTCGAATCGACAGTAAATGAAAAGCTCACCGAGTTCTTTGAAGAGAATCCCTCGGTTGCTCGAAGTATCCTTGATAAGTGCATAATGGCTGCTAAGGCGCGGGCTGCAGCCAGAAGAGCTCGAGAATTAACCAGAAGGAAGAGCTTTCTGGAATCCACCGGTCTACCCGGAAAACTTGCCGACTGCTCCGAGCAGAATCCGGCGAAATGTGAACTGTACATCGTTGAGGGCGATTCAGCAGGGGGCAGCGCCAAGTTGGGAAGAGACCGTCAATTTCAAGCTATACTTCCCCTTTGGGGGAAGATGCTCAATGTCGAAAAAACGCGGATCGACAAAGTTCTATCCAACGACAAATTGATGCCGATTATTTCAACTCTTGGCACCAGTGCGGGAAGCACTTTCGATCTGAGTCGACTGCGCTACCACAAAGTAATCATCATGGCGGATGCAGATGTCGATGGATCTCACATTCGCACGCTGCTGCTGACGTTCTTCTTCCGTTATATGCAGGAGCTCGTAGAAAAAGGACATATCTATATAGCCATGCCGCCGTTGTACAAGATAGTGGCCGGAAAGGAAACCTTCTACGTGTACAACGACGCCGCGCGGGACAAGATACTGAAAAGGTACAGCAAGGATTCGAAATCGACAAACGTTCAGCGGTACAAAGGGCTGGGGGAGATGAATCCGGATCAACTATGGGAAACAACCATGGACCCCGATCAGCGGAATATCATTCGGATTACTCTGGAGGACGCGGTGGAGGCGGAAGAGATATTTACGACCCTGATGGGAGATGCGGTGGAGCCCAGAAGAAGGTTCATCGAGGAAAACGCCTTAGCGGTCTCGAATCTGGATGTCTAGACAGAGCACGCATCCCCATAACGTTTGAGTAGAAATCGTACCAGCCGTTAGAATGTAGAGGAGTTCAGTGGTGGCGAAAAGCACAGGCCAGGTTATTCCGGTCGCGATCGAAGATGAAGTCCGGGAATCGTATCTCAATTACGCAATGTCCGTCATTGTAAGCCGCGCCCTTCCGGACGTGCGGGACGGGCTGAAACCCGTACATCGGCGTATTCTCTACGCCATGGACGAAATGGGCTTGAGACACGATCGTCCCTACAAGAAGGTTGGACGAGTCGTTGGGGATGTATTGGGCAAGTACCATCCCCACGGGGATCAATCGATCTACGACGCCCTTGTCCGGCTGGCTCAAGATTTTTCCATGCGCTATCCGGTTGTAGACGGACAGGGGAACTTTGGTTCCGTTGACGGAGACCCACCGGCTGCAATGCGCTATACAGAGGCCAGAATGGCGCGCTTGGCCGAGGTCATGCTCAACGACATCAACAAGGAAACCGTCGACTTCGGAGCGAACTACGACGACTCGATGCAAGAACCTCTTGTTCTTCCCGGAGCGCTTCCTTTTCTGCTGGTCAACGGAGGGAGCGGCATTGCGGTGGGGATGGCCACGAATATGCCTCCCCATAATCTCGTGGAGATCGCCAACGCCATTGTGGCGGTTATAGACAAACCAAAGCTGTCCTTCAGGGAGCTGTGCGGCATCGTCAAAGGACCGGATTTTCCGACCGGGGGGATGATCTTCGGAACTCAGGGAATTCTGGATGCCTACAAAACCGGAAGAGGGAAGATCGTCGTGCGGGCGCGAATCAGCCTGGAGACGGCGAATTCCGGCAAGGAATGTCTTATCGTCACCGAGATTCCCTATCAGGTTAACAAGTCCAATCTTATCGTCCGTATTGCCGATCTCGTCAAGGATCGGAAAATCGACGGAATCAGCGACCTGAGAGACGAATCGGATCGAAACGGCATGCGTATCGTAATCGAACTGCGCCGTGGCGCGATTCCAAAGGTCGTACTCAACCAACTGTTTACGCACACCCAATTGCAGCTGAATTTCGGGGTTATCAGCCTGGCCCTGGTAGACGGACGACCCAAGGAACTGTCCCTCCGGGAAATGATCGATCTATTCATCGATCACCGCAAAGAAGTCGTGATCCGCCGGACCAAGTACGAATTGCGAAAAGCAGAGGAGCGAGCTCACATACTCGAAGGGTTGAAGATTGCTCTAGAGAACATCGATGAGGTCATCGCCATCATCAAGAAATCTCAAAATGTGAACACGGCTCGACAGAACTTGATGCGTCGTTTCAAGTTATCCGAGGTTCAGGCCCAGGCGATTTTGGACATGCGCCTGCAGAAGCTTACCAGTCTGGAGACCAAGAAGATACTCGATGAGTTGCGGGACGTAATGGAGAAGATAAAGCACTACAAGAGCCTCCTGGCCAGCGAGAAAAAGATTCTCGGTGTGGTGAAAGAGGAAACCCAGGAACTGGTTAAAACTTACGGGGACGAACGACGAACGGATATCATTGCGGAAGAGGTCCAGGAATTCAACATCGAAGATCTGATCGCCAAAGAGGATATGGTGATCCTGATCTCCAACAAGGGTTTGATCAAGCGGGTCGCTGTATCAGCCTACCGGAGACAGGGAAGGGGCGGGAAGGGGTCCTCTTCGACCCGCCTCACCGATACGGATTTCGTCGAAAATCTGTTCATCGCCTCCACCCATGATTACATCATGTTCATGACAAGTGAAGGTAAGGCGTACTGGCTCAAGGTACATGAAATTCCAGAAGCATCGAGGGCCTCGAGGGGGCAGAGCATCAAGACGCTTCTTGCCATCTCCAATAACGAGGAGATCGCTGCAGTTGTCTCCCTGAAGGATTTCAGCGACGACAAGTACTTTTTCATGATGACTCTCAAGGGGATCGTCAAGAAGGTACAGACTTCGGATTTCTCCAATGCCCGTACCCGCGGAATCGTAGCCATCAAGCTGGACAAGGGTGACAGGTTGATTGGGGCCATGCTGACCGGAGGAAAGGATGACGTGATCTCGGTGACCCGACAGGGCCTCGCCCTGCGCTTCAATGAGGATTCAGTTCGGCCTATGGGAAGAGCGTCCCGAGGAGTGATCGGTATCCGTTTGAGCAAGGAGGACGAGGTGGCCGGCGTGGTGGCCGTTCGCAAGGGTGAGGAGCTTTTTCTGATCACGGAGCACGGATACGGAAAGAGAACGGAGTTTGACAATTTCAGTCCCCACGGGCGGGGAACTCGCGGGCAGACGTGCTACAAAGTATCCCAAAAAACCGGAGAGTTGGTCGGGGTTCTTACGGTCAACAAAAAAGATGATCTGGTGTGTATTACATCTCAGGGCAATACGATAAAGTTGCGCTTGAAAGAAATACCGGTGCTGGGGAAAGCAGCGATCGGAGTGCATATCGTGAACATCGAAAAGCCGGACCTGGTGGTTGCCGTTGCACGAGCAGCCAGAGAAACTTAATCCACTCGAACCTCGAGTGTTTCACGTGGAACATCGGTGAGTCTATCCGATAATGGGTAAAATTGTAGTTTTTGCAAATCAGAAAGGCGGTGTGGGAAAAACAACCACCGCTGTAAATCTTGGAGCCTACCTGGCCGAAGCGGGGAAACGGGTGCTGTTGGTCGACTTCGATCCTCAAGCCAACTCCTCCTCCAGCTTGGGCATGGATGGCAGGGGGCGAGGCATCTACGAGCTTCTGATCCAAAAGAATCGGCCTGAAGATGTCATCCAGGAAACAAAAATACCTGGGCTGTCTATCATCGCCTCCAGCATCCATCTCACCGGCGCCACTGTGGAACTGATCAATACACCCGGCCGTGAGTATTTGTTGAAGAGGGCGATCGAAAAGATAAGCGGGGCGTATGATTACCTGTTTATCGACTGTCCTCCTTCGCTGGGTCTGCTCACCGTCAATGGATTGGTAGCGGCGGACTCGGTCATCATTCCTCTTCAGTGCGAGTATTTTGCTATGGAGGGATTGAGCAAATTGTTGAAGACGATCCAGCGGGTTCAGCAGAAGCTAAACCCCACCTTGAAAATCGGAGGGATCCTCTTTACCATGTTTGATTCGAGGACACGATTGGCAAATGAGGTGGTGAAAGAGGTGAGCGGATATTTCAAGGAGAAAGTATTCACCACGATTATTCCCCGTAACGTCCGCCTGAGTGAAGCCCCATCCTTCGCCAAACCAATAAGTCAGTACGATCCGGAGTGTATCGGCGCTCGCAGCTATCGACGATTGGCTCAAGAG
>CAZPQC010000076.1:0-18819 GCA_964588525.1 uncultured Spirochaetaceae bacterium | reverse complement strand
ACACCCCGGAGCACAGGAAGATCGCCGCCGAGGCGGCCGCCCGCTCGGTGGTGTTGCTGAAGAACGACGGAACACTGCCGCTAAAAGACGGGGGAACGACGGCGCTGATCGGACCCCTGGCGGACGACCAGCTGGCCCTCTTCTGCGGCTACTCGTTCCCGGTGCACCTGATACGGGCTCAGCGCCTGATGGACACGGACACCCGTTACGCGCAGACCTTGCTGGAAGCCGTCGAGGGGCGGGCATCGGCAGGGAAGATCGTCCACAGCAGGGGTTGCCGGATCTTCAGCGAGAGATTGCTGGAGGCGCCCGTATTCCCGGGTGACGCCGGGGCTGAGCAGGGGCAGAAAAAGAGCACTATCAGCATGGATGAAAGCGGATTCGAGGATGCCCTGGCTGCGGCCGCTGCGGCCGATCGCGTCATTGTAGCCGTGGGGGATCTGTCCGGCCTGTTTCTAACCGGTACGGTAGGGGAAGGTTCGGACGCCTCATCCCTCACCCTTCCCGGAGTGCAGCAGAAGCTCGTTGACGCCATTCTTTCCCTGGACAAGCCCACCGTGATCGTCCTGCTGAGCGGTCGACCCTACAACCTCGGCGAGGCGTTCTCCAGGGCCAATGCCGTGATCGAGGCCTGGTTTCCCGGGCAAGAAGGGGCAGCCGCCCTGGCGGGAATCATTTACGGGGATATCAATCCCGGCGGCAGGCTGCCGGTTTCCTTTCCCAAGTCCGCCGGCGCCATGCCCTACTTCTACAATCATAAGCTGAAATCCGCCGGCGCCCCGATTCAGCCGAATTTCGGCGCCCTGTTTCCCTTCGGTCATGGGCTGAGCTACACGAGTTTCGAATACTCTGATTTCCAGGTGCCGCACCGTAAGGTCCGGATCGATGGAGAGATCGAGATATCCTGCACCGTGGAAAACACGGGCGAACGATCGGGGGACGAGGTGGTGCAGCTGTACGGCCGCGACCTGATCGCCAGCCTGGTGCGGCCCGTCAAGGAGCTGAAAGGATTCAAGAGGCTGAGCTTGAAGCCGGGGGAAAGAAAGAAGGTGTCCTTTTCCCTGCCCGTGGATCTGTTGAGTTTCACCGTCTCCGGAACGACCCGTGTTGTGGAGCCGGGGGAATTCGAAATCATGATCGGGAGATCCTCGGCGGACATTCTCTTCAGTGAAACGGTCGAAGTTGCGGGGAAACTGCGGGAGTTGCCGGCCAAGTGGAGGATGAAGACCGAGGTGAGTGTGGCCTCGGCATGACAGTGATGTCGAATCGAGGAAGGAATCAAGTCCGGTTTCGGCAAAACCCTGGCCGAGGTTGTTCGCCTCCTGAAAACCCAGCGGGTCTTTAGGGCAGCTGTTCCAGCTTGAGGGCAAAACAGTGGCCCAGAGCCAGGATTATTTCCATAGGCAGTTGAAACTCGATCGTCGAGTCGAACAGGAATGTGACCCGGGCGGGAAACTCCTCATCCGCGGCAAAGAGAACACAGGCCAGGGGAATGCGGGGAAGGGGTTCGAAGGCGAAGGAGGAGTCGCCGAAATCCAACGCTTTTCCACCCAGCTGCAGACAGTGGCGGCGAAACATCTGCTCATGCGAACCGTAGCGATGTTCCAGAGTATCGGTGGGCAGATGGTGGGGCCCGCTGAAGAAGTTGCTTCCCCCGGGTAGCTGTTTTTCATTGACCCACTGTCCCGATGGTTCGATCTCCGTGACCCGTATGAGATAGATCAGCATCAGCAGCTCGAACTCCGCATCCCCGGCCAATGGATCGCCCGCCGGACAATGGATCTGCGCGGATGCCGGCTCCACCCGGTAGGGGGTGCCCAGGAGGGGCAGGTGATAGCAGCCCTCCCGCCAGGAAACGCCGGTGCGCTTCTCGACCTCCTTGGGGTCCGACGCTGCCAGATCCAGCCAATGTTTCTGGCGTCCCGAATCGAATTGAAGTTCTCCCATTGCAATCTGAGTGTAGTCTCAGGGCTGGGAAGAGGTCAAACATCTGTGGAAAAAACGGCGATTTTTCCGTACTGTGAACGCAGTTCGGTTGTCGGTACGAGAAGGAGGCACCAGTGGCGGATGTAGTGAAAGCGGCGTTGATGGGTTTTCGGCATATGCATATGTTCGCTATCCACGCACACCTGAAGGAACGAGAGGATGTGGAGATCGTGGCTGTCTGCGAGGAGGATCTGCAAACCAGGAACTCTCTCGCCGCGGAGGGCAAGATTCCCCTCAGCCACACGAGTTTTGAGGATATGCTCGGTAGCGTGGACTTCGATCTTCTCGTGGTGGGGGATGTCTTTGCCAGAAGAGGCGCCCTGATCCGCAGCGCTCTGGAGGCGGGGAAGCACGTTCTGAGCGACAAACCGATCTGCACGGACCTGGGGGATCTGGCCGAGATCGAAGCCCTCTCTGAACGGCATTCCCTGATTGTCGGTGCCGCTTTGGATCTCAAGGATTGCGGAGCTTTCCTCCGTACCAGGGAACTGATCCGCTCCGGCACCATCGGTACGATCCACGCAGTCGGTTTCAGCGGGCAGCATCCGCTTCTCCGGGACAGCCGGCCCGGGTGGTATTTCGAAGGCGGAAATCACGGCGGAACGATAAACGATATCGCGATCCACGCAGTGGATATCCTGCAATGGATCACCGGACGCGGGTTCGGGGCAGTTCTGGCTGCCCGGAGCTGGAATGCGGGAGTTGCCGCTCATCCCCGTTTCCACAACGCCGCTCAGTTGATGCTGGTAATGGACGGGGGCTGCGGGGTGATCGGGGATGTGTCCTACATCTCTCCCGATGGCTTTGGTTATACCCTGCCGCAGTACTGGCGGCTCAACTTTTGGGGTGATCGGGGGATGATCGAAAGCGGGTTCAATCTGCGAAAGGTGCGGCTGTATCGATCTGAATCGGACACGGCTGAAGAGATAGAACCTCAGCCGGACCGTTCCGGGGGCTACCTGGAGGATTTGCTCGAAGCGATTCGGGCAAGACAATGCAGCTTCAACGCTTCGCTGTTTTCCGCCACCGAGGTCTGCCTGAAGGCCCAGGAGGCCGCGGACCGGGGCGTGTCCGGAATTCCTCTGTCATAATAAATTTTTTTCTTGCAAATTCTACTCCGCTGCACAAAAATAGGAACAACGCCTATGAGCGAAGCCGGCCAGCCAAAAAGACGACTCGGTGAAGCCCTGGTGCTACGGGGAGCGATGACCGAAGAGCAGGTGAAACAGGTCCTTCTCAAGCAGCGCGAGCAAAGCGGAGTGGATAAGCTTTTCGGTGAGATCGCCGTTGAGCTGCACTTCGTCGATTCCCAGACGATCGAGGATATCCTCAATCAAGAGACGGATTGACGCTTTCAGCGGCTTTCGTTATCCAGCAGCACTTCCAGCACGCTGTCGATTTCAGACAACTCCGCGGCCAGTCGCCGGGCTGCCTCAGGACCAAGGGGGAAACAGAGGCGCTCCAGCTCGAGAAGCTTCTCGTAGACGCCGTCCACCCCCCGACCGACGGAAAGGTCGTCGTCCATATGCTTTTCGAACTCCCCTCGGATACCCTCGATCAACCTCCTCGCCTTCGGATCTCCGGAATCTCGCTCGGGATCCGAGCTCGGCTGCCGCACCAACTTCCGGATCAGGCTGCGGATCGAATCGATGTACTCGGCCGAATGTTCGAACTTCTCATCCGTGAGGTTCAGCTTTTTGCGGTAGTGGGTGTAGATCAGAAAGAAGCGCAGGTGGTGGGGTTGAATGTGCTCGTTTAGCATATCCTCCGGATAGCGGATATTACCCAGACTCTTGGACATCGTCTTTCCATCGATCACCAGGTGTTCCCCGTGCAGGTAGTAGTTCGCGTAATCTTTTCCCGAGAGGGACTCGATCACCGCGATGTTGTAATCATGGTGCCTGTAGACGTTGTCGATCCCTCCGCAGTTGATGTCGATCTGGAATCCGAGATTCTCCGTGACCATAGCCGGATCCTGGATATTCCAGGATGGTCTGCCTCTGCCGATCTCCGTATCCCAGTAGCTCAAGTCCCCTTCTTCGTACCCATGCCAGAGTACAAAATCTCCCCGATTCCAGCGGCGGCCGTTGTAGGTATCCTTTTTGAATCGGACTTTTTTCCTCGGCCATCTGCTCATATCCAACCGGAACAGCTTGCCGAAGCCCTCGAACTTCAGGGGATCGAAAAACACCTTGTTCTCATGCCAGTACGCCAGGCCCTTCTTTATCAGTTCCTGAATCAAATGAACCGCCTGGGTGATGCTCGTCGAAGCTCTGGGTATTTTCGGGGGAAGCTTGATCTTCAGGATCTCGGTCTCCCTGTGGAAGTGCTCCGCTACCTCCGCGGCGATCTGCTCGGGTTTCCTCCCCAGCGCCACCGCCTCTTCCAGCATCTTGTCTTCCACATCCGTGAAATTGATGACTCTGTTGACCTCGTATCCCAGGTATTCCAGGTAGCGGACCAGGATATCCTCGTAGAGGAAGGTGCGATAGTTGCCTATATGGGGGCGGCGGTATGTCGACGGTCCGCAGGTGAAGATCTTGACCTCGCCCTCTTTAAGCGGCTGAAAGATCTCCTTGCTGCGGCTCATCGTGTTGTGCAATCGAAGCATGCTTCCCCTCTCTTTCTGGCCTAAAATACCCAGATACTCGATTCGAGTCAAAGAGTCGTGGAGAAAAACCTTGCCCATTGTCGCCATTTCGAATATGGTATTGGGATGACGGCGTGAGATTCTCGCGCCGGCAGAGGACATCGCAAGAGACTGCGATCCGAGCAACAACACGGAATCAGGAGTAACCCCGATGGCAAATCTCAAGACAACCTATATGGGCCTGGAGTTGAAAAATCCCTTCATCGCCGGTGCCTCCGGTTATACCAGCAATCTCGACCGCATTAAGCAGCTGGAGGAGGCAGGGGCGGCCGCCGTCGTGACCGCTTCCCTCTTCGAAGAGCAGATCCAGTATGAACGCTTCCGTCTGGAGGAGGATCTTCATCAGTTCGACAATCTGTACGCGGAGATGACGGACTTTTTCCCCCAGGTGAAGCACGCCGGTCCCAAGGAACACCTGGGCTGGGTGAAAAAGACCAAGGAGAGTGTTGGCATCCCGGTGATCGCCAGTCTCAACGCCGTAAACCGGAACATCTGGAGTGAATGGGCGGTCCAGCTGGAGGATACCGGTGCGGATGCCCTGGAATGTAACTTCTATTCTACCCCCAGCAGCTTCGACCGGAGTTCGAAGGATGTGGAGAGCGAGCAGATCGAGATCCTGGGAGAAATCAAGAACAAGGTGAAGATCGCGCTGAGCGTCAAGTTGAGTACCTTCTATTCGAATCCGCTTCACTTCGTAAAGCGGCTCGATGAGGTCGGCGTGCGGGGTTTCGTGTTGTTCAACCGCCTGTTCCAGCCTGACATCAACGTAGAGGAGCAGACCAACAGCTATCGCCTCGGTTTGAGCACCGGAACCGAGCACGAGGCATCGCTTCGCTATTCCGGTTTGTTGCACGGTAACATTCAGGGGGATGTCTGTGCCAACGGCGGGATAATGACGGGAAAGGATGCGATCAAGATGATCCTGGCCGGCGCCTCCTGCGTGCAGATCGTAAGTACACTGTACAAGAACAAGATCGGCAGCCTGGCGAATCTGATCAGGGAAGCAGAGTCCTGGATGGACGGCAAGGGATACAAGGATCTGCCGGCTTTTCGGGGAAAGATGGACGCCAAGAACAACCAGGATCCGGGATTCTATCGCCGGGCCCAGTACGTCAAAAGCCTCATGAAGGCGGATTACTCCGCCATGGACAGGTAGTTCTTCAGCTCTTTGAAGGCCAATTCCCGCTGGGTGACTTCGATCTGGGTCTCTTTGATCGCTTTACGTAACACGTTGTCCCACTTGCTTTCGGGCAGATCTTCTTTCATTTCAGCCAGCAATGTGAGTATGTCGGCATTGTCTTTCAGATTGTAGATCTTCTTGTTGTCGTGGTAGAAGAGGGAGTAGAGCTTCTTGATATAATCCCCAACGCTGCGCTCCGCCCGGTTTTCCAATCGTTTCTCGATCAGCTCTTCTTTTTTGCGGGCTCGTTTGAACTCTCGATCTATTCTGTCGATGTCCGTGCTTTTCATGGAACCCCTCCTCCTACACCCACAAATATAGTGAAAGGCCGGACGAAAAACAAGCTGGGAGCGGCCTCCGACTTTTTTGCCTCCGACTTTTTCGATTGACAACGCAAACCACCGGTGTTACGCTTCTCTGGACTCCGCGAGGCTCCCGGTACAGTTCCCGGGAGCCCGAATTTCATCCAGGAGGGGGGAGTGGACATGGGTGATACCATACCGAAACTGATGTTGGAGTTCGCGCGCAAGGAACCGGAGTTGACGGTTCAATGGTCGAAAGACTCTACCGGTACATTCCAGCCGATCCTCTGGAGGCAGCTGCGCAGTGAGGTCGAGGCCTTCGCTGCGGGATTGTCGAGCCTGGGAGTGAAGCGGGGGGACCACATCGGCGTGGTCTCCGAAAACATGAAAGAGTGGTTGTGGGCGGATCTGGCCATGCTGTCCATCGGCGCTGCGGATGTGCCCAGGGGATCCGATTCCATGGCTCCCGAGATCCAGTACATCCTGGAACACGCCGAATGTACCATGTGTATAGTAGAAAACCAGGCCCAGCTGGAAAAGGTGATTTCGATAAAAAAGAGCCTGAAACGGCTGAAGACCCTCATCGTACTGGATCCCGGATTCGCCAGAGCCGACAGAACGGCTGCGGAAAAGCTGGCAAAAAGCGCCGGGGTCAAGCTTTTTTCTTTCCAGGAGGTGCAGGAGCAGGGCCGGGAGTACGCGGGCAAACACCCCGGTTTTCTCGAGGAGGAGATCGCCCGGGGAAAAACCGAGGATCTGGCCACTCTGATCTACACCTCCGGAACCACCGGGGAACCCAAGGGGGTGATGCTGACCCACAGCAACTACATGCATCAGATACCCACACCATTGAAGCATATCGATATCCGGAGAGGTGATATTTTTCTATCCGTCCTGCCGGTCTGGCACTCCTACGAACGGGCCATCGGCTATGTGGCCATCTTTGCCGGCGCTTCCATGGCCTACTCCAAGCTGGTTGCCCAGGTGATGGTCGAGGACATGGGCAAGATCAGGCCGCAGATCTTTCCCTCGGTTCCCCGCATCTGGGAAGCGGTGAAGAGGGGTATCATCCGCAACATCGAGTCCGGCAGCTCGGTGAAGAAAGCCCTGGCCTATTTCTTCATCGGCGTCGGCACGGCGCACTCCAAGCTCAAGGTGAGGCTCAAGGGTCTGCGGCCGCGATTCAGGAAGTCCAGCCGCTTCGTGGATGCCCTGATCAGCATCCTGCCCTTCCTGCTGCTCACACCGTTGAACGCCCTCGGGCAGATGTTGGTGTTCAAGAAGATCAAGCACCGCCTCGGGGGAAAATTCAAGTTCGGCGTGTCCGGTGCCGGCGCCCTGCCGCCGCATGTGGATGACTTTTTCGCCGCCGCTGGAATCCTGCTGCTCGAAGGCTACGGCCTGACCGAAACCTCCCCGATCGTGTCGGTGCGGCAGAGTTTTCACCCGGTTCCCGGTACGATCGGACCGCCCCTGGAGCAGGTTGAGGTCAAAGTGCTGGCGGAGGACGGCAGAGAGCTGTCTCCGGGACAGAAGGGCGTGCTCTACGTCCGGGGCCCCAATGTAATGAAGGGCTACTACAAGAAACCGGAGCTGACTACCCAGACCATTACCGCAGACGGCTGGCTGAACACCGGAGACCTGGCCATGCTGACCCATGACGGGGAGATCAAGATCATGGGACGGACCAAGGAGACGGTGGTTCTGATGGGGGGGGAGAACGTCGAGCCCGGTCCGATCGAGGACACGATCACCGAATCCGACTACGTCGACCAGGTCATGGTCGTCGGCCAGGATCAGAAGTATCTGGCCGCCCTGGTGGTGCCCAATTTCGAAACCCTCAAGGCTTTCGCCGAGGAGAACGGCATCCCCTTCGAAAAACCCGAGGATCTACTCGACAACAACGATGTATACAAGCTGATCATGGATGAGATCGACACCCGGGTCGCTCCCAAGCGGGGCTTCAAACTCTTCGAGCGCATCAACAAGGTCAAACTGCTGGCCAAACCGTTTGAGAAGGGCAAGGAGATGACCCACACCTTGAAGCTGAAGCGTAATGTGATCTACGATGAATACGACCGGGACATCACGGAGCTGTTCAAGGAGCGCCGCTAAGTGAAAATTCTCATTGTTGAAGATGAACTGACAAGCAGGGAGCTGCTCAAAGTGATTCTGGAACCCTACGGAACTGTGGAGACCGTAGCCGATGGGATCGAGGCCATGAAAGCCTTTAATCTGGCATTGGCAAGCCGGCCCTACGACCTCATCTGTCTGGATATTATGCTGCCCAAGTTGAACGGGCAGCAGGTGCTGAAAGGGATTCGGAAGATCGAGGGGGACAAGGGAATCCTCGGTCCTGATGCTGTCAAGATCATCATGATTTCAGCCCTGGGGGACTTCGAGAGTGTCACCGAGGCTTTTTCCTCCCAGTGTACCAGTTACATCACCAAGCCGATCGATGCAGATAAAATCGTAGAGGAGTTGAGGAATCTCGAGTTGATCTAGAGGGAGGGAGTATGACCTACCTCATCATCCTCCTGCTGCTCATAATGGCCTATCTGTCGGGATCGGTGAACTACGCCATCATCGTCACCAGGCTGGTAACCGGAAAAGATATTCGGACACTGGGCAACAAGAATCCGGGTACTGCCAATGTCGGCCGCAGCGTAGGGAAGGGTTGGGCAGCCCTGGTGTTTTTTCTGGATGTGGCCAAAGGGTTGGGGCCGATGATCCTCGCTAGAGTGGTTTTTTTCCCGGGGGACGCCTACTGGAAACTGTTCATAGTCGCCGCCGTGGGAATGGCCGCCATCACCGGGCACTGCAAACCCGTTTTTTTCCGGTTTCGCGGCGGCGGCGGAATCGCCACCTCCATCGGCGTGTATGGCTTCTTCATCCCCGCGGAGCTGCTGATCTGTTTGGTAGTTGCATTCTTGATTGCGATACTGTTCATCAGGCGGGTCCGATTCCGGGTCGGCCAGGGGGTTCCGATCCTGTTCGTATCCATGACCCCCTTCGTGACCCTGCTTCTGAACTTCTTCATAGATCTGCCCCTGTTCGCCGGACGCAGTTTGGGCGCTCATCCCTGGTACATCCTGGTAATCGCCTTCGTACTGTCGTTGTTCATCATCGTAATGAACTTTTCCTTCGTCAGCCGCCTGTTCAAGAAAAACACGGATAGGACTTGACAAGGCGGTAAAACATATAGTAATAGTACTATATATTGCTATTCGATATCTCGTGGAGATATCGGTTGAGGTGACGCGACTATGCAAATAACCAAGACTGCCCTCTCAGAGCTGCTCGATGTCCTGAAAGAGAATCAGGGGAAGAGTCTGCGGGTGGTGTTCAAGGGCTTTGGATGAGGCGGACCCCGTTTGGGTTTGGCTCTGGATGAGCCTCAGGACGGTGACCAGACCTACAACATCGAGGGAGTCGACGTTCTGGTCGACAAGCGGGCCGCGCCCTATGCCTTCGAGAGCACCGTAGACTACATCGACAGCATGTGGGGTAAAGGCTTTACGATCCGCCCGGCCTACGGAGGGGCGTGCTAGAGCTCACTTCCTCCGGATCTTCTGCGGTGATCGTACCATTTCCTCTAGATAATCAAGCACGATATCCGTCGGGGGAGAATCTCCGCGACCCCGTTGGAGTGCGAGCAGCTGCTCATAACTTTGCAGTACTGCTCGGCGTACCCGTGTCGCGGCATCCGGATCGAGGACGGGCGAGTCGGCAAACAGCTGCGAGACGAATCTTCTGATTTCCATCTCACCGTAATCGGGAAACAAGCCGGATAGCAAGAACAGAGAGGGCCCGATATCGATCAGGCTATGCTGCTTCACCAGCAGTGTCGCCTCTGTTATCCGAAGGGCCATTCTGTAGGTCTCGGCTGCCACTCGGCTGCCGGCTGCACCGTTCGGGTCGAGTCGCATCACGGTTTTTCGTGTCTGGTGATAGTTGTAGCAGATCGTGAGCACGTGGAGGCTGGGAATGCAGTGTAGATGGGGATCGAAGAGAACGATCAGGAGAAAGTAGGGATTGGCCGGCGCGGAGCGCCGGGATGTGGTCGTGGACTGGCAGCGTCGGTACACCCTTCCCGATGCATCGTAGAGCAGGACCACATCCCGCATCATCTTTTCGATATCCCTGAGAGCGGGTTTGCCGTACGTTCGGTACAGGCACGACAACGTCTTCAACCACACCGTGAAATAACCGAGGTAGCTGCGGAACAGGCTCGGCACAAAGGGCAGGCAGTCATCCAACGGGTGGGACACGACCGCGACCGGCCGGATGCCCGGCAGCAGGCGGGACTGGAACTGGGGGACGAAGAACTCCAGTACCGCCGCCTTGAAAACCTCGATTCCCCTCTTGCGCAGCCGGCCATGGCGAAGGATCAGTCTTATGCTTTCCCCGACACCGAGCCGTTCGATATCCACGTCAGCCGTTATCCATGGCTATTCGGTCCGCTTGAGAGTATGGAGTGCCTTTTCTGCGCCTTCCTGAAACGCCCCGGCCGCGGAACGAAAGGGAAAACCGACTACGACGCTGAGCCCGCTGTACAGGGTATCGTGGAGGAAATTGGTCAGGAGTTTGACGTAGGCGCTGCGGATGATGGTTCCCTTTGCGTCACGAAAAAGGAGCCCGGACAGATCAAAGGTCTTTACGATATTGGCTATCTGTCTGCTCACGATCGGATGGAGGGTCTTCAGAAGTTTCAGATAGCGCCTCTTGTACTCCGGATCTCCCTCGACGAGATTCCGGATCTGGCGGTGTCGGTCCCGTACGGTCGAGCCTTTTCTGTTCGTCTTGGCAGGCACCAGAGACCTGATCAGCTCGGTTACCGTCTGTGATTGAAACAGCTTGTAGAGGGAGAAGTAGAACAGGAGGAGGCCTCCCTGATTCACCATCGACTGGTTACGGCTGCTGATTCGATCGATGGCCACCAGCAGGGAGGAGAGCTCCCGGTCCACGGCCTTGTCGGGGACGACGGCGGTACCGGCGGCAAAGGGATTCTTTCGCTCCTCCAGACGATGCAGTTTGCTCTCCAACAGATCCATGGTTCGGATGATCCGCTGACGCAACGGGTCGGAGTTGAGTTTCTGAAGGAACGTGCGGAAGCCGCTCTTCTCTTCGGGGGTGAAGACCTCTGCTGTGTCGACCCCCGCTGTGCTGAAGGCTTCTGCAGAATCGGCTGCTTGTTTCGGCCACGCCCGGAGCTGCATTTCCAGCAGGATGCGGAGATAGCGTCCGATCTCCTCCAGGTATTCATCGATATTCCCTATGGTTTTATGATGGCTGAGAAACTGCCTGATCAGCTCGAAGGAACGGTTCGAGATGGCCGAAGCGGCCAATGTGGCGATCCGCTCTTCGTGGATGAACATGAGGGTATCCAGAAGAAACCGAATGACGTTTTCATCAGCGCCGGGACTGCCCCGGAGCATATTCAGTGCCGGGTCTTCGGGCACGCTTGCGAAATCCCGAAGCCGGGCTGTAACCCGCTCGTCGATGCGCAGCTCTTTCGGCACGTTCCGGTTGTAGTTGCCCACGATATCCTTCGGATTGAAGCGGCTCTGGGTGTTCGGGGTAAAGCGGTTATGCCAGAGCTGGATCGTGAGATCCTGGTAGACATCGAAGGCTCGCTTGATATAGGCGCCCGCGGCGGCGTGAGCCGTTGGTTCGGGATTGGTCACCAGCAGGATCGTCCCCATGAAGGGCAGAAAAACGAGGTTTTCTTCGAACTCGCTGCCGGCGGGAAGATCGAAAACCAACAGGTCGTAGCTGCCGTCCAAATCCCCGGGGAATTCCCGGTAGATCTTTTCGAGCAGGGTGCTTCGTTCCACCTTCTTGAGCTTGGGTGAGGGGAAGATCAGATCGAGATGTTTGAACACCGGGGCAGTGAAGCTCTGAAGTCCGGCATTCTTCAGGTCGAAAGCCCGCTCCTCCACGGCCGATTCGGCTTCCACCAGGTCCAGCAGGGTGGCTATGTCGGAAAGCGGATCCAGATCGACCAGGGCGGTGGGAATCCCCTTGCGGGCGTAATAGATGGACAGGTTGACCGCGGTGATGGTTTTCCCCACACCCCCCTTCCCGGAGGTGACGGCGATGGACTTGTTCCGTATAGCTTCGATATCCCGGTTGCCGCCTCTCCCGAGCAGGCGGTTGACCGCACTCTTGAGTTCCCCCGGGACCTGAGCTCCGCGTTTGAAGATCTTGCTCATCCTGCTGCCGGCATTATCGTACGTATCGTTACTTTTCTCAAGTTGAAGTTCATTTTCCCGCGGCTCGATTCCGAAAAGTAAAGATAGTAGAGAAAGTGAGAAAATCAATGCCCGATAGTTATCGAATTTTGATCGTCGATGATGAACCCCGCATGTGCGAAAGCCTGAGCAAACTGCTCGGAGAGCGGGGTTACCAGGTAAGCAGCGCCAACACGGCCAAAGAGGGGATTCGGCTGCTGACTCAGGCCGCCTGTGATCTCCTGCTTCTCGATATCATGCTCCCCGATATGAATGGTCTGGAAGTCCTGGAGTACGTGCACGGGCAGTATCCCGATCTCCTGGTGATCATGTTCTCCGGATATGCCTCTATAGAATCCGCGGTCAGGGCCCTCAAAAACGGCGCTTTTGACTACATTCGCAAGCCCCTCGAACACGAAGAGCTGATCAAACGGGTGAACAATGCCCTGGAGCAGAAACGGCTGGTGCGGGAAAAGGATGCCATCCATTGGGCTTTGGAACAGTCCCAGAGGAAGTATAAATACCTCGTAGAAAACTCGCCGGACATCATCTACACCCTCGACGACCGAGGCTGTTTTTCCTTTGTCAACGATGCCTTCGAGCGGCTCCTGGGAGTGAAAAGGGAACAGGTCATCGGCAAGCACTACTCCCGGGTCATATGCGCCCAGGATCTCGAGAAATCAGAGCATGTGTTCAATGAGCGACGAACCGGCAGCCGGGCTTCCTCCGGTGTGGAGATTCACCTGCGAAAACCTCAGGAGGGCGAGAAGGGTAACGGTTCGGTGACAAAGCCCGAGGTTCCCGTAGAGATCAAATCCCAGGGGATCTACGACCGGGAGCCGAAGGACCGGGAAAAGAATTTTCTCGGAACCTATGGAGTAGCCCGGGATATTCGCGACCGCAAACTCTTGGAAGAGCACCTGCAGCAGGAGGAGAAGATGGAGGCGGTGGGACGCCTGGCCGGTGGGATCGCCCACGACTTCAACAATTTTCTGGCCGCGGTCGTGGGGAATGCGGCCCTGGCCAAGATTCATGCCAAGCCGGATGATGAGATTTTTTCCCGCCTGGAGGAGATGGAGAGAGCCGCCTTGAGAGCCCGAGGCCTCACCCAGCAGTTGATCACCTTCGCCCAGGGCGGCGTACCCGTCAAGCTGCCGGGGACCCTCCCCGATCTGATCAAGGACGCCTCCACCTTTGTGCTTCGGGGATCCAACGTGCGCTGTACGTATAATTTCGCCCGTGATCTCTGGTGGGCCGAGTTCGATCAGGGACAGATCATCCAGGTGATCCAGAATCTCATCATCAATGCCGACCAGGCAATGCCCGACGGCGGAGTGGTCTCCGTGGAAGCGGAAAACGTCACGGTGACCGCCTCCTACAAGCTTCCTCTGAAAGCCGGTCGCTACGTACGGATCGTAATCGAAGACAACGGTTGCGGGATCCCGAAGGAAAACTTGAGCAAGATCTTCGATCCGTTTTTCACCACGAAGAACAACGGAACCGGGTTCGGCCTTGCTACCGCGTATTCGATCCTCAAGAATCATGACGGTTATCTGTACGTAGAATCCGAGCTGGGCAGAGGCACCCGTTTTTTCATGTTTCTGCCCGCTACGGACCGAAAAAGCGTTAAAAATGCGAAAAACTCGGGGGTCAGGCTGTACAGCGGCAAGGGGAAGATCCTGGTGATGGATGACGATAACAGCCTGCGGGATGTCTATGCCCGTCTTCTCACCCATCTGGGCTATGCGCCCACCGTGGTGGCCACCGGTGAGGAAGCGCTGTCCCGCTATTCCCAGGCAAAGCAAACCGGAACCCCCTTTGCAGCCGTGATCATGGATCTGACGGTGCCGGGGGCCATGGGGGGCAAAGAAGCGGTGCAGCGGCTGCTTGAAATCGATCCCCAAGCCGTCGCCATCATCTCCAGCGGATATTCCAACGATCCGGTCATTGCCAATTACAGGGATTACGGCTTCAGAGAAATGATCGGCAAACCCTTCACCGCCGAGAAGCTGAGCGAGGTCCTCTGGAAGGTTTTGAAGTAACGGCAAGGTCCTCTTCCACGCCTTTGTTTCTTTCATTCCGGTCGAATACAGGTTAATCTCTAACAGATGAGGAGGGTATTCGATGAATATCAAGGTATTGACGGCGGGAACCGTGCTGTTGCTGTCCGCGCTGCTGCTGGGGTGCGCAGTTAGCGCCCGGACCACCGAGGGAAGTTTTCCCTTCGGCACCAAGGGGGCATCTCCGGGTCCCCGTATCGTATTGGACAGGCTGGCCGGTGGTGATGAGCGCGTAAACGGATCGGGGCGGCTCGTTACCGAGGACTTCGATATTCGGGGTTTCAGCAGGGTAGACATCAGCCACGCCTTCCGGGTGGAGCTCGTCCAGAGCAGCTCCTACAAGGTCGTGGTACGGGTAGACGAGAACCTTCAGCAGCATCTTCGCATCGAGAAGAGGGGAGAGACGCTGGTGATCGGTCTGAAGCCCTATAGAAGCTACAACCTGCGTAACGCCACCATGGAGGCGGAGGTCCACCTGCCGGATCTGAGGGGGATCGAGGCCAGCGGTGCCAGCGATGTGCGGATCAGCGGGTTCAGCTCCGCCCGGGATTTCGACGTGGATCTGTCCGGCGCCAGCTATCTGGATGGGGAGATCACGGCTCGGGAGGTCCGCATCGAGGCCTCCGGGGCCAGCCGGGTTCGTCTGCGGGGCAAAGCGGAGGATCTGCGCCTGGGTGTGTCCGGGGCCAGCAACCTGGATCTGGAGGATTTTCCGGCGCAAAATGCCGACATCGAGCTCAGCGGAGCGAGCGAAGTCGGGGTGGTGTTGAGCGGAACCCTTGATGTCGAGGCCAGCGGGGCCTCCCGCCTGTACTTCGGCGGAAGCCCCACCATGGGACGGATCGACTTGTCCGGGGCCTCTTCGATCAAACGCCGTTAGCCCGGCGCCGGAAACCCGTACGCCGGATGCCCGTGCTCCTCGATCGGTTGGAGGAAAACGCCTTTTTTGCGTATACTAAGGCACATGCCGACGAACGTAGGTCCGGAGTACAAGAAGGCGGAGGAGGCTTTCCGCGCCGCCAAGACCATCGATGAGAAGATCACCCGCCTGGAAGACATGATCGCCCTGCTTCCCAAACACAAGGGTACCGACCATCTGTACGCGGATCTGAAACGGAGAATGTCCAAGCTGCAGAAGCAGCAGGAGAGCTCCGGGCGGAAGAGCGGCGGCGGCCCGACCCTTGGATTCGAAAAGGAGGGGGCGGCTCAGGTGATTCTGGTGGGAGCCCCGAACAGCGGGAAATCCTCGATTCTCCAAGCCGTCACGAACGCCACTCCGGATATCGGGGAGTACCCCTTCAGCACCCACGCGATGCAGCCGGGGATGATTCAGTACGAGGATATTCAGATCCAACTGGTAGACGCGCCGCCGGTAACCCCTGAGTTCATGCCCACCCATCTGCTCAGCGTGCTCCGCGGTGCCGAGGGGGCCCTGCTGGTCGCGGATCTGTCGGTGGACAGCCTGCTCGACGATCTGGAGGCGGTGCTCCAGGCTTTCGAGCTGCGGCACGTCACATTAGTGGGACAGCGCGGCGAGGATAGGGACCGGGTTCGCTGCCGGCTGATCGCCAACAAGATCGACGCCCCTGGAGCGGAAGCACGGCTGGAGCTCCTCCGGGAGATGGTCGGCGATCGTTTCGAGATCCTGCCCCTATCGAGCAGGGACCCGGAGGCGATCGGCCGGCTTCCCCGGATGTTGTTCGAGTGGCTCGGCATCGTGCGGGTGTACACCAAAGCACCCGGGAAAAAACCGGAACTGGAAAAACCGTACACCGTGTTTACCGGCCAGACCGTGGGGGATATCTGCTCTCTGATTCACAAGGATTTTTTGCAGAATCTCCGTTTCGCCCGCATGTGGCGGGGTTCGGATAAACCCCTCACCGTGTCCAAAAACGAAACCGTCCAGGACCGGGATATTCTGGAGCTGCATATCTGAGGCGTCTGCCGCCGGCGTAACGAAATCCAGGAGTGAGCATGGCCACCGGCTCGGCCAGGTTGAAACATTGATGCGAAAAAAAATGATTAAATCGGTGACGGGCAAACCTGAAAAAAGTGTTCCATAGGTGTATATTAAATCTACGACAAATCTAGACGGGAGTAGCGTTCCCGTCAGAGGGAGGTCAAGATGAAAAAGACGCTTTTACTGGTATTGGTGCTGGCCTTCATTCCGCTGCTCTCTTTTGCAGAGCTGGGATTGGGCGCATCGGCGTTTCTGAACACTCCGGTGCTGATCGGCCAGGATACGGACGTGTCCGAATGGGGTGAAGGCGGTTTCACCTTCGGAGCGGACGCCCGCTGGAAGTTCCTCAAGCTCCTCCAGCTCGAAGCCCTCGGCCTGGTCACTCTGGGCGACGTCAAATCGATCGACCTGTATGCTGACGCTGGTTTGGCTCTGGATCTGGCGATCCTGCGCCTGTCCCTGGGGGCTGGACCCACCGTATCCTTCATGCTGGATAGCGACACCGATCCGGTCCTGGCCGGCTATAATGTGAAGGCCAATGCGGATGTGAAGCTGGGGCGGATTTCCGTCGGCCTTAGCTACATCATGGGCTTGTTCGTCGAGGATGGTTTGTTCAACGTCGAATTGAACAGGAGCACGGGCATGCTGGGAGCCAACGTCCTGTTCTGGTTCTAACAGCAGCTTTTTTCTCAGGGATTGCGGGGCTTTCCGTCGCTCGAGGCGGAAGGCCCCATTTTTTTCTTTACAGCCGTAAAACCTCATTTGCCGGAATGCAATTCTCGTGCTGTTTGAGTGCGGCAAATATTCTTTCAAAATCGATCGAAGATTGCATATTTTGTTGCATTATCCGAACAGTAAGGTTATAATCTCAAAATATCTCGAAACTCGAGGTATCTGCCTTGAGGCGGGAACGTGGAGTTATGGATTTAACCCGTGCCCTCCTCGCCGTGTGCGGAACGACGTCGGAAAGGAGGTGACAAACAACAGACCGTTTCGGCACCGTGAAGGTGAGCAAGGAGTGAATCCTTTCGAGTAAAACAACCAAGGAGAAGAAAGATGCATAAAATCAGCAAGTGGCAGGCCGCGTTTGTATTTGCTGTGTTGTTTGTCGTTCTGTGCGCCGGCGTTTCCTTCGCTGGAGGTGAACAGGGCCAGTCGGGCATGGAAGCGAAGGAGGTGACCCTGAGAATTTTCGCCCGGGCCTATACCTGGGACCAGGAGGCGCCCTGGGAGGTAGCCAAGGCGGAAATCCAAAAGCGGCATGCCGATACGAAGTTCACCTTCGTGGAGGAAGGTTTCGGATGGGCGGATCTGCGGGCTAAATTCCTGACCGCCGCGGCGGGGGGGAATCCACCGGACGTAGCCCAGGTGGACATCATCTGGGTCGGCGAGTACGTGGAAGGCGGCCTCCTGACGGATCTGACCGACAAGCTCAACGCCTGGCAGTACTGGCCCGACGTGGTGGACAGCTACAAGCAGGCCACCACGTGGAAGGGGCCGAGCTACGGCACCTGGCTTAACACCGACGTGCGCATCATGTGCTACAACAAGAAGATGTTTAGAAACGCTGGCCTGGATCCCGACAGACCGCCTCAGGACTGGAACGATGTGTACGACATGTCCAAGAAGATCACTTCAGCCCCGGCCCGCTACGGGTACGGCTTTCCGGCCATGAAGGACGAAGAATCGTCGATGCGCTTATTTGCCATGCTTTACTCCGGAGGCGGTCAAATCTTGACCGATGACATGAAGAAAGCCGCCTTCAACAGCGCTGCCGGGGTCAAGGCCCTGGAGTTCCACGTCAAGATGATCGAGGATGGGCTCACGCCGAAGAGCGTGGTCAGCGGAGACTACATGGACATCGACAATGCGGTGTTTCAGGACAAGTTCGCCATGTCCGAAATGACCAAGACCCTGGGTTTGGCCAAGAAGCTGATACCGGATCTGACACCGGAGAAGTTTCAGCAGGATTTCGGTGCGGCAATTAATCCCAAAGCCCCCGGGGGAGAGTGGTCTACCATGTCGGGCGGATATCTGCTCTCGGTCCCCAAGGGCTCCAAGCATCCGGACCTGGCCTGGGAGCTGATCTCGATCGGCGCCGCTCCCGACGCCCAGTACAAGTACACCTCGGCAAGGGGCTATGTGCCGACCTTCTACTCCCTGATGAAGAAGCCGGAGGATTACTACTCGGTCGATCCGTTCTTCAACGTGATCCTGAACTCTCTTCCCTATGCCCATTTCAGGCCGGGAATTGCCCAGTACACGGAAATCTCCGCCGCCGTACAGGATGCGATCCAGGCGGCAGTGCTCGGGCAGATGAGTGCCAAGGCCGCTTTGGATGCAGCGGCGGCAAAGGCGAATCAGCTGCTCGCCCAATAAACGTGGAAAGTCTGGAGGAGACGTAATGTCTCCTCCAGCAATTGAAATGCAGGCTCCGATATTGACTAG
>CAZPQC010000075.1:0-19170 GCA_964588525.1 uncultured Spirochaetaceae bacterium | reverse complement strand
GCCAGATCCGTTGCCATTCGCTCGGTCAGAGGACGACGCTTTGGCCGCTTTCACTGGCCCGACGGGCGGCAGAGGCGATGCGGATGGCGAGTTTCCCCTCCTCCCCTCCGGTCATGGGCTTTGTTCCTTCGCTGATGCAGTCCAGGAAGTGCTCGACTTCGGCCCGCAGCGCGCCGTCCAGGCCGCGGGAACTCTGCGGCCAGGTCAGTGAATCCGCCAGGGAAAACCCTTCGGCGGTGTGGATCATCAGCGGTTGAGACATCATATCGATCTTGATGACTCCCCTGTCCCCCAGGATTTCGACGCTGCGATCCACCCCGTGGGGATAGTTCTCCGGATAGGCGAAGGTCTCGTATAGTGCGGCGATGCCGCCGTTCGGGAACTTGAAGGTCATCACGGCGCAGTCTGTGAAATCCTGCCCCTCCAGGATCAGCTGCCCCATCTCCCCGTGGACCCGTTCCGGTGCTCCGCCCATATACCAGCAGATCAGGTCGATGTTGTGGGTGCCGGCGTAGTTCAACACGCCCCCGGTTTCCTCGTCGTTCAACCATTGCCGCCCCCGGACCACGGAGCGGGGATGACAGCGCCGCGCCAGGATCATCCGGGGAACGCCGATCTCTCCGGCATCGATTCTCCGCCTGGCTTCCAGGCAGGGCTGGTTGAAACGATCGGTGAAGCCGACCATCAGAGTCACGCAGTTGTCCCGGCAGGCGGCGATCATCCGCTCGGCCTCCTCCACGTTCCGGCACATCGGCTTCTCACACAGAACGTGCTTTCCCGCCTCTGCGGCGGCAACCACCTGCTCGCAGTGATAGCGGTCCGGACTGGCCACGATCACAGCATGGACATCCGCTCTGTCGAGCAGCTCCGACAGGTTGTCCGTCCCTATCTCAACCTCGAAACGGCGGGCCGCTTCCCGAGCCGTTTCGCGGCGGGCCGTACAGAATCCCATCACCCGAGCTCGTTCGCACAGGCCCTGCAGCGCCTTCGCGAAATTGCTCCCCGCCTTCCCGGCACCAACGATGCCCGTTCCAATGCAACTCATCGGCTGCTCCTCTGCGCGTACGCGCCTCTGCTCCTCTGCGCCCCGGTACACCCCTATTACCCGGCTCCCGGCTCGATAAAAGGATAGGTTGATCCCCCGTGGGTCACTACGTCCACCCGCCGTTTCGCTTCCGGAAGAATCTTCAGGATGCTCTCCAGCGCTTCCTCCACGGTAGTGAAGTAGTCGAACCCCATCCGCCGTACCTGCGCTGCCGTCAGTCCCGGAGAAACCACGGCGATGCGGATGCGCCCGCGAAAACGGGCCAGAGCCAGAGCCGGCGCCAGGGTTACCCGATCCATGTCCGGGTCCACTGTGACGCGCTCCTCCTCGACGCCGTCGGTGCACTCCGCGAGTCGTTTGAGCAATCCCTCGATCCGCTCCGGGGCCATACCGATGCAACTGTCGAAGGTTCTGTGCTCCGCCGGGATGCCTTCCGGGCAGGGGGTCGCCAGGACCAGCCAGCCCCCGTCCTCCACGGCTGACTGACAGTTGAAAATCCCTTTGGCCGCCTGCCAGAAATCCAGATCGGCGGGAGCCGAACCGGCAACCAGCACGCTGCTTGGGCGGGACATAGGCAGGCCGTACAACTCTCGGGCCAGTGGTACGGCCCGTCGGTGGGAATCTATGTAATGGCCTGCGCTGAGGCCGCAGATCTCCCCCTGGGCATCAACCGCCAGGTTGATCATCATATCCAGTCCGACAAGATCGACGAGCTTCTCGATCTCGGCCCGGATAGGAGAGTCGAGCCGGCCTGCGAAGTTTTCCGGATCCGAATTGGCCGCCACGTGGAAGCTCTCCACCGTCTTTCGCCCGGCGATCCCGGGATAGATCAGTTTGGCTCCGCCGGAAAACCCCACAGCTCCGTGGGGGAGGATCGTACCTACGGCGAATTTGTAATCCGCCTCCGCATAATCCCGGTTTACCCAGACCTCTACACCGGAGGCGGAGGTTCCGAAAAAACGCAAGCGAGCCGGATCATCGATATCGGGGTTGATGAACCCCACCCGGCTCAGCACCTGTTCTCCCGCCTGTCGCCGGAATTCCTCCCGGCTCATCGGCCGGTGGGTTCCCAGAGCCACCAAGATCCGAATCCGGGAATCAGCCACGCCGCGGGCATTCAGGGTGTCGAGCAGCGGAGGAAGTACGGAGCGAAGCGGGGTCGGACGGGTGTAGTCATTGACGACAATCGTCACCGTTACGTTGTGCCCCTCCCGGGCCCGCTCTTCGACCTTAGTGAGAACGGATTTGCAGTACTCACTGCCAAGCTCTTCTTGTAACGCGTCTCCCACATTCCTCAGAGGGGGCATTGACCGGGGACGGAGCAGATGCCCCATCCGTTCAGCGGAGATCGAGAGGTTCAGCGTCTCTTGACCAAAGGGGATGGGAACTATCACCGATTCTGTTTCCAGCTGGAATGGGTGATTCCGAAACGTTTGATCTTGTAATTCAGTGCGCGGCTGGAAATCCCCAGCAGTTCGGCTGCGTCTTTTTGCACCCAGCTGCAGCGCTGTAATGCCTGGAGGATCAGATCCCGCTCGGCATCCTCCAGGCGAATCCCCGCACCGGGGAGTTTAACGGTTTCTTCGGCTCCGGGAGTTGACTCGTGGACAAAGAAGAGGTTGAGATCTTCCGTGGTGATCGTCTCTCCTTCGGCCAGCAGAACCGCCCGCTCCATGGTGTTTTCCAGCTCCCGGATGTTACCCGGCCAGTGATAGCGGGTCAGCATCCGCATTGCCGCCGGCTCTATGCCCCGGATTCTCTTGTTCATCTGGCCGACAAACTTCTTGAGGAAGAAGTGTATGAGCAGGGCGATGTCTCCGTTTCGTTCCCGCAGTGGAGGCAGGCGGACAGCCACGACGTTCAGCCGGTAGTAGAGGTCCTCCCGGAACAAGCCCTCCTGCATCCGCTGCATCAGATCCCGGTTGGTGGCCGAGATGATGCGCACATTCGTTTTCACACTCTCATTGCTCCCCAGCCGTTCGAACTCCTTCTCCTGGATCACCCGCAGAACCTTGGCCTGGGTGTACAGGCTCATGTCGGCGATTTCATCGAGAAAGATCGTCCCGCCGTTGGCATGTTCGAAACGGCCGATGCGCTGACGGTCGGCTCCGGTAAAGGCGCCTCTCTCGTGTCCGAACAGCTCACTCTCCAACAGCTGCTCCGGCAGAGCGGCGCAGTTGACCCGGACGAACGGTCCGTCGGAGCGGCTACTGTTGTAGTGAATCGCCCCGGCTACCAGCTCCTTGCCGGTTCCCGTCTCCCCGAGGATGATCACACTGGAATCGGTGGCGGCCACCCGGTTTACGATCCGGAAAACTTTCTTGATCTCCTGGCTCTCGCCGATGAAGTTGTAGGGCTGGTAGATGTTCCGATAGCGATCCCCGAGCGTTCCCGGCTCGCTTCGCTGTCCCTGCTGGTCCAAGGCCCGCTTGATCTGGAAGTTGAGCTCCGGAATGCTGAAGGGTTTCTGGAGAATGCTGAAGGCTCCTTCCTGGATCGCCTGGACGCCCTCCTGGATCGATTCCAACTCGGCATCCACGATGACCGCCGTACGGGGATTCTTCTTTTTGATCCGCTTCAGCAGGTCGTGGACATTGCCGCCGGGGATGTTCACCTGGACGATGGCCACGTCGAACTCGTATTCCTCCAGCTGCGACAACGCACCGGCGTAGTCGGAGGCTTGATGCACCGAATCGCCTATGCTGTGAAAGAAGTTGCCTACGTCGGCACACAGATAGGGATCGGTATCGACGATGAGAAGATTGCTCACAGTACTTATCATACCCCCATACAGAAGAAGTTCAAGATGGACGCTTTCTTCACTTGATGATCGCTTCTCCGCGGACGTATATTTACTAACAGAATGCAGGACTCAATTACCGAACGACTAAAGAGCATATCCTTCTTCTCGGATATGAGCGAACACGATCTCCAACAGATTGCCGAGATCACCGAAGAAAAGACCTACGCCAAAGGCGAGGCTATTATCGAAGAACGGACCTCGGCGGAGCGCTTCTTTATTATCTATCGCGGTAAAATCGAGATCACCAAACAGTTCGAAGATGGAGAACAGTTCGTCCTGGCCGTACACAGCGACGGGGATTTCTTCGGAGAGATGGCCCTTCTGGACGAGGGTCCGCGTTCGGCAACGGCCCGGGCCGTAGAGCCGACCACCGTCCTGGAGATCACACGATCCGACTTTGAAACCCTTCTGTACAAAGCCCCCGTGGTCGCCTACCACATCATCCGGGAGCTCAGCTCCCGCCTGCGGGAGACCGGCGCCCTGCTCGTCTCGCTGCTCCACCGCCGAAACCGCCAGCTGTATAGATCCTACCTCGACACCATCACTACGATCATCAAGGCGGTGGAAGAGGGGAAGCCCGGAGTTGCCAAGAAGAGCCGACGGATCCGTGATGTGGCCAGAGCCATCGGTCAGAAGATGACGCTGTCTGATGAACAGATGCTCACCCTGGAGATCAACGCCCTTGCTGCGGGTCTGGGAATCGAAGATTTTCCCGAACCCCTGTCGCCGAAACCCGGAGCCCTGGTTCGACGGATCATCGATGTGGCGGCGGTCTTCGCTGCCGCTTCAAAACCCGAACAGGCCATCTCCAAGCTCGAAAAGGACCGTACAGTTGATCCCCAGATCACCGCGGTCCTGAGCAAACTTTGGAAATCAAAACAACTGCCCGATATCGGCGATACGGACAGGGCTTAGCCACTTCCAGTCCCCACTGATCCGGTCCCGAATCACCTCGGTCCCAAACAGCTCAACCCCGAACAACCTCTCGTTCGATCTCTTTCTGGGTACGATCGATGGATTTCTCCAGTCCCTGAATTACCTTGAAGGTATCTTCCATTACCGCGCTGAACATCTCCCGCGCCTTCTTGGGATTGCTCTTGCTCAGCTCGATCAGGTTGTAGAATGCCACCTTGGTACCGTCGCTTCCGGCAACCACGTCGCAGGTTCGCTGACGTTTGGCCAACAGAGCCGCCGCCCCGAAGCAGTCACCTTGGCGGTAACGATGGGTGCGATTGCGCTCCGGATAGGCGGATCCGTTCACCACCTCACACACCGAAGTCGCGTCATCCCCCTTCCTGAGGATCACCTCGCCCCTCTGGTATTCCTTGTAGTACACATCCTCTCGGGCCGAAGCAGCATAGCTGCCCCCGCCGTCATGCCGGGGAGCCGGTCCGATCAGCTCGTAGGAGCCGGAAACTTTGCGAATTTCCGGATTCCGCAGGGTGTGTCGGGTGGCATGAATGGCGTCGTGTTTGATCAGGGCCATGTCCCGGGCAATGCGCTTGGCTTCGATCTCCACGTCCTGTTCGGTCATCCCCATGATGTTCTGCTTGATCTCGAACTGGGAGTGAAACGTACAGCGGGGATAGCGACAGCGAACCGCATAGATCCCATTTTTCAACTTATATGGCATAGTCGTCCTCCTCGAAATTCATCTTCCACCCACAATAATGCAATCGCCGTACCAAATGGCCATCTTTTCGCTATGCTCTATATTCCCATATATTGCAACGAGATAGAAAAAGAAGAGTGAAGCGGCTGAACATAAGAACGCATCTGTATAACGAAATTGAAATTTCGGCCGCCATGAATTACGTAAACGTAGTTATCGACTCTCCAAAATAGGAAAAAAAATGGAAATGATTGAATATCCATGTCCTATCTTTGTATTTTGAGTGTAACGAGGAGAACAAAACCGTGGATATCGTGAAGTTGAACGAAGTAAAGAAAGTCTATCCCCTGGGCAAAGTACAGGTAGAGGCGATCAAAGGCGTCGATCTGTGCATCGAAAAGGGGGATTTCATCTCCATTGCCGGCCCCTCAGGATCCGGCAAGACGACGATCCTCAATATGATCGGCTGCATCGACAAGCCCACCGGAGGGACCGTGGAGATCAGCGGGCGCTGTACCGCTGAGATGAAGGACAAGGAGCTCACCTCCCTGCGCCACCAGTTCCTCGGCTTCATCTTTCAATCCTTCAACCTGATCCCGGTTCTCAATGTCTACGAAAACATCGAGTTTCCCCTGCTGCTCGGTAAGGACCGAATGGATAAAAAGGAAAAGCACGAGTGGATCGACTACCTGATCGAGGAGGTGGGCCTGGCCGAGCAGCGCATTCAGCGGCCCAACGAGCTGTCCGGCGGCCAGCGCCAGCGCGTAGCCATCGCCCGGGCTTTGGCGACAAAACCGGAGATCGTACTGGCCGATGAGCCCACGGCAAATCTGGACTCCAAGACCGGGGAGGGGATCATTGAACTGATGAAAAAGCTCAACCGGGAGCAAGCCACGACCTTCATCTTCTCCACCCACGATCCGGCGATCGTCTCCATAGCCGACCATGTGATTCACCTGCACGACGGCCTGGTGGTGAAGGAGCAGAGGAGGCAGCGCGATGCCGGTGCTCGTTAAAATCGCCATCCGCAACCTCCGGGAACACAAGTCCAAAACCCTGATCATCGGCATCATCATCGCTCTGGGCATCACGGTGATGCTCCTGGGCAATTCCCTAATGGAAACGGCGGCCAGGGGAGTGCAGCGATCCTTCATCGACAACTACACCGGACACGTGATGATCAGCGCCAAGGCCGAAGGCGACCTGTCGTTGTTCGGAGCGCAGGGCCCGCAGACAGGCAACTACGAAATCCCCCGCATCCCCCGGTACGAACGGGTGTACGAACATGCGAGCTCTCTGCCGGAGGTCAGCAAAGCCGTATCTCAGGTCAGCGGATTCGGTCTGTTCAGCTTCGAGGAGAAGGGAAACCAGTTTGGCATTCTCTTCGGGATCGAACCGGAGAGCTACCGCGCGATGTTCCCGAATAGCATCACCATCACCGCCGGAAGGTACCTCGAGCCCGGAGAGGAGGGGATCCTGCTCAGCGAGTCCAAAATCAAAGAGATCGAAGAGGATATCGGCATCAGCCTCTCGCCGGGAGATTCGGTCCTGGTCAGCGGCATCGGGCCGATGGGTTTTCACATTCGCGAACTTCCCATCCGGGGCATCTTTCACTTTCAGCAGAATGTGGAGGGCCTGAGTCAGATCAACATCATTGATGTGCAGTCCCTGCGCGCCCTGCTGGGGATGGTGGTGGCCTCCGCCGGCCAGATGAACCTACAACCGGAGGAAACCCGGTTTCTGGAAGTGGAAGATCCGGAAGAAGCTCTGTTCGAAGATTCTCTGGTGGCAACCTCGGAGTCCCAGAGCGGGGATTTCTCGGAAGAAGCCCTCCTCGATATCCTGGGAGAACGGCAGCCGGGAAGCTACACCGCCCAGATCGACAGGGGGGCCTGGCACTTCATCCTGCTCAAGCTCGAGGATGAACACCAGGTGCAGCCGGTGATCGCCAAACTCAACAGTTGGTTCGCCGCGGAGGGAATCGAAGCGCGGGCAGCCGATTGGAAAACGGCATCCGGGGGATTCGGTTCCCTGGCCGAGACCCTTCAGACCGTATTCAACGTTCTGATCCTGATCATCGCCGTGGTGGCCATCGTCATCATCATGAATACCCTGGTTATTTCGGTGATCGAACGAACCGGAGAAATCGGAACGATGCGCGCCCTGGGAGCACAGAAACGAACCGTGCGGCGAATGTTCGTGTTCGAAACATTGAGCATCTCGGTGGTCTTCGGATTGATCGGCGTTGCGGTTGGGGCGATTGTGATCGGAATCCTCAATGCAACAGGAGTTCGGGCTCCAAATCAATTCTTCCAGATCCTCTTCGGGGGTGAGGTCCTGCATCCGGCCTTGCCTCTATCATCCCTGCTGTACGCGCTGGGAATCATGGTACTGATCGGATTCTTGGCCAGTCTCTATCCGGTAGCCGTGGCCTTGAGAATCCAACCGGTTCAGGCCATTCAGGCGGAGTAGGAGGGAACCGAAATGAACAGCCTGCGTATCGCCTTTCGCAACCTCAGCCGTCAGAAAAAAAGAAGCTTCCTCCTTGGAGGAGCCATCGCGTTCGGGATTCTGATCATCACCCTGGTGAACTCCTTCACAGCAGGCTTCGTGGAAAACGTCCAGGAGAACTTCAGCCACTTCTTCGCCGGCCACGTGTTTCTCTACGGCTACGAGAAAAGCCCTTCCGGGCGCCTGATCACGGTGATCCGGGACGACAGGGTGTTGATCGAGACCATCGAATCCCTGAAAAATCTTCCCATCCAGTATTTGTCCCGCCGCTCCAGCCTGGACGGTACCCTGATCTTCGAGGGGGAGAGCATCAGCCAGGAAGTGGTGGGCGTGAACTGGCAGGAGGAACGTTATCTCTCCGATCGGCTGATCCTTCGGGAAGGTTCGATGGAGCGAGTCCTGGCCGATCCCCGCGCCCTCATCCTCAATGAAAAAATGGCGGAGCGGCTCAACGTGCAGGTCGGCGACACGCTGCTGGTACAGCTGCAGACCGTGACCGGACAGCAGAACGTGGGCGAGTTCATCCTGGCCGCCACCAGCATCGATACCGGCTTCTTCAGCGCTGTCAGCGCCTACGCCCATCGCAGCCACGTAAACCGGCTGCTGAACATCGCTGAAGACGAGTACATCAGCCTGGGGCTGTTTCTGGAGGACATGCTGTTGATGGAACGGGCTGCTCAGATGTTGACCGGCGCCCTGGAGGATAAGGTTTCTCTGGTTCCCCGCTTCAGCGGTCCCCAGGGCTTTCAGGAGCAGCGCAATCGGCTGCTCGAGGAGCAGTGGGAGGGCACCCGCTACCAGCTGTTCACCATCGGAGACTTCCTCGAGCCTCTGAACCAGGTCGCCTCCACGCTGAACACGGTGGGGCTGGTGGTAGTGCTGATCCTCTTCGTCATCATCATGGTCGGGGTCACCAACACCTTCCGCATGGTGATCCACGAACGGACCCGGGAGATCGGCACGATGCGTTCCCTGGGCCTGCAGCGGGGAGGTGTGCGGGGCTTGTTCCTGCTGGAGGCGCTGCTTCTGTCCCTTGGAGGAGCGGTGGTCGGGCTGGCAGCGGCCTTCGTCGTCGCCCTTGTGCTGTCCCTGATAAGCTTCGGGACGGACAGCCAATTCTTTATTATCTTGAGAGAGGGACACCTGTTGTTCAAAGTGCTGCCCGCCCGGATAGCGGGCAACATCCTGATCGTCGGTGTGTTGACGCTGCTGGCAGCATTGCTTCCGGCCAGTCGGGCCGCGAAGATGGACCCGGCCCATGCCCTGCGTAAAACCTACTGATCCGCGGCCCTCAGCGGGCAATCGACGGGTGGCAACCTGGTGACCGGAATCGCGGTAGGCGGCCACTCAACCTCGGAGGTACCTGCATGAAAAAGACAATGACCATAGTTCTTTCTATCCTGCTTTTTCTCTTCCCCCTGCTCGGCTCCCGGGCGGCGGAACCGGATCTGAAAGCAATTTTGCGTACCGTGGATGAGATGTCGAACTTCGAAAACACGGACTTCTCCGCGACCTACACGATCGTGAGCGAAAAACCGGGGGAGGAGACCAGCGTGTTTACCATCCGCATGTTTCGCCGGGATCGCTCCGACCAGTTCCTCCTCCTGTTCCTGGAACCGGAGATCCAAAAGGGCCAGGGCTACCTGCAGCTGGAGGACAATCTCTGGTTCTACGATCCCGAGAGCCGCAAGTTCAGCCACTCCTCCCTGAAGGAGAATCTGGAGGATTCGGAAACCAAGAACAGCGACTTTCGCCGTTCCTCTCTGTCCGAAGACTATGAGGTGGACAGCTACAGCGAAGAGACCCTGGGAAAGTACGCCGTGTACGTGATCAACCTGGCAGCCGTCAACGACGAGGTTCCCTACCCCCGCATGAAACTGTGGATCCACAGAGACCAGCCTCTGGTTCTGAAGGTAGAGGACTACAGCCTCTCGGACCGGCTGATGCGTACGGCCTACTACCCCAAGTACATGAAAGTGGAGGAGCGCTTCATCCCCTCCCGGATGCTCTTCGTGGATGAGCTCAAAGAGGGGGAGAAAACCCAGGTGACGATCAAAGACGCCTCGGTCGCCTCTCTTCCGGATTCGGTATTCACCAAGGCCTACCTGGAGCGGGTGAACCGCTAGATGGCGCGGACGCCGAAGCGCCATCGCTGGCCCGCCGCCGGCTCTGCGGTCACGCCGGCTGGTGCAGATATGTCAAAGGGCCGCTTTAATACACCTATGGAGTGAAAACATGGTATCAGATCAGGAACAGGCACTTATCAACAGCATCGACCGGGATGAGCTGGTCGAGCTGACCCGGGATTTGGTCCGTATCGACTCGGTGATCCGTCCCGAGACGGGAAATACGGAGAGCAAGGCGGTGGAGTTCATCGCCGCCTGGATCCGCCGGGAGCTCGGGATAGAGCCCCAGGTGGAGGAGGTTGAGCCGGGCCGGCAGAACATCATCGCCACCGTGGACTCGGGCCGCCCCGGAGCGGTGCTGATGCTGGAGGGTCACACCGACGTTGTCAGCGAGGGGGATCGGCGCAGCTGGAAGTTCGACCCCTTCGGCGCGGAGATTGCCGAAAACCGCATCTACGGACGGGGTGCCTGCGACATGAAGGGGGGCGTTGCCGTGGCCCTTCTGACCGTCAAAGCCTTCCGTACCTCAGATGTGCCCTTCGCCGGAAAGATCCGTCTGGGATTGGTCTGCGACGAGGAGGGGATGATGATCGGCATCAAGGATTTCATCCGCAAGGGCCACGCCGATGATGTGAGCGCCGCTTTCGTCCCCGAGCCGGAGGAGAATCAACTGTGCATCAGCATGAAGGGCGCGATGCGGGCGACCGTGCGCGTCCACGGCAAGATGGCCCACGGCTGCATGCCTTTGACCGGCATCAATCCCAACACCCGTCTGGCCAGAACCATTCTGGCCTTCGAGGAGCTCGAAACGGCGGAAAAGAAGCGCTGCGGGGAGGATCCCTACCTGGGCTGGCCTTCGATCACCTTTACCGTGATCCAGGCTCCGCCCGCGGGCCAGCCGGCCCAGCTCAACGTCATGCCTGCCGAGGCGATCGGCTACGTGGACATCCGCACCACCCCCACCCAGGATCACGAACAGCTGCGAAGGCAGCTCCAGCAAATCGTGGAGGAACTCGGCGAACAGGACAAGGACTACCACGCTGAGATCGAGTTTATCGAAGATCGCCCCGTCGTGGCCATCGAAAAGGAAGAATCGGTCGTCACCTGCTCGGCTTCGGCCTACAGGGACGTTACCGGCAAAGAGCCGGTGTACAACGGAGTTCCCGGCGCCACCGACGGGACCTTTCTCAACGCCTGGAAGGGAATTCCCTGCCTGGTCAACGGACCCGGTCCGCGCCACATCCCCCATCAAAAGGACGAGTATATCGAAATCGACGAGTTGGTGGAGGCGGCCCGGGTGTACGTGGTGGCGGCCCACCGCTTTCTATCCGCAGCCGGCTCGGCCTGACCGGCCAGATCCAGGCCCCTCATCAGCATGAGCCAACCAGTGCCCCCCGCTGTTCCAGGGTTGTGATCAACTGTTCCTTGCTGATCCCGTAACGGCAGGCCAGATCGATGGCATAACTGTGGCCCTCCGGAGATCCTGGTACGATCTTGAAGGTCGGTCTGATTTTCTGAGGTTTCCCGGTGCTGCTCCCTTTCTGCTCTTCCGCTTCGGTGTCGGCTTCGATCAGAGCCACCATGCTCAACACGTCGCTGTCACCCCGGGTGTCATGGTTCAACTCCGCCGCAGAAGCGGCCAGTCCGTGCAGATGAGTGGCATAGACGGCCCGTGTGCCCAGCATCCTCAAGACCCTGACGATGTCCTGAGCCAGATACAGGCTCTCTCCCCCGCTGGTGCTGGAGAGGGATTCGTTCAGCAAAACGAGGCTGTGGCGGGAGGCGGATTCGAACATGGAACCGATCCGCTGGGCTTCCTCGCCGAAGCGGCCCGTTCCTTTTTCCAGTTTTTCCAGTGCCGGGTAGTGTGTGAGGATATTGTCACAGACGCTCAAGGCCGCTTCCCGGGCGGGTACGTACAACCCGGCTTGCATCATGATCTGGGCCAGACCGATCGCCTGGAGGAGGGTGGTTTTCCCGCCCCGGTTCGGACCGGTTATGACAATGATCCGGCCGTCTTCCCCCTGGGTGAAGTCATTGGGCACGATCCCCGTCGAAAGGTCTTCCGGCTTGCCTCCGTTTTGGCGCAAGAGATGGAGGGCGAGATCCACGTTGTAGATGTCTTTGGCCTCGAACCCTCGCTTCTCTTCATCCAGCACTTTCGGGCGAGCGGCGGGCAGGCCGCAGCGACGCATGGTATCGATCAGCTTGACAGCCCCAAGGTAGAACAGGAAGTCTCCGTGCAGATGGGTAAACACCCGGCTGTTGATGTTCACGAACTCCTTCAGCGCCCGGGCCAGGGGTTGGGTGGTTTTCTCCATGATTTTGGCGATATCCTGAAACAGCGGTATCATGAGGGGACTCGCGTACTGCGAACCTTCGGGAGCACGGTGAAGCGGTCCGACGCCCTGCCATTTGTCTTGTCCGAAAAGGGACTTGAAGAAGGGACTCTCTTTGTACTTGTCCGCGTTTATGGAAACAAGCGTGGCTTCGCAGGGCATCATGCCGGCATCCAGATTGACGCCGATGGTGATGCTCTTCAGGCTGCGTATCCGGGACAGCAGATCCGGCAGGGTGGCGACTAGCTTCTGAAACACCGCATCCTTCTGTACCTTTACGACCAGAGCGGCCAGTTTCTGCATCGCCCGGGAGCGCAGGTCGCCCCGGATCCCCTTGAAAGCAGCGGCCAGCTTCTGAACGCATTCGACGTAGTGCTCCAGCTCCCGCAGGCGCCAGATTGCCTCCTGCAGAGAGGTCTTCCACTCCAACGCCAGGAAGGTTTCGTAGTACTTCAGATCCCGCAGCACCGGGAGCAGGCTCTCGATACAGCGCACAAGCACGGGGAAGCGTACCAGCTCGTCGATGATGTCGAGCCGATAGTTGATCGTATCAGCATCTTGGCATAGAGACCGGAGTGTTGCTCCCAGAGCTTCAACGTGTTTGGCATCGAAGGCCATGAACTCGACCAGCTTCTGCAGACCCAGATCCAGGGCACTCTGTTCATGAATCTCCGTCGCCTTGGTTTTTTTCCCTTCGGGCCAAAGCAGGCTGAAAGACAGGTCCAGGGAAGTTCCGTCCGCTGTTTTGTCATCACTCATTCGACTGCTGTTGCCTCCCTGTTTTCCCTGATTCGAACAGGCGCAGCACCGCCGGGTTCCCGCGCTTTTTGGCCAGCTGATAGGCCGTTTTCCGCGATCGATCCGTGGCCGTCCTGTCCGCCCCGTACTTCAGCAGGAGCCGCACCGCGTCCAGGTGATCGTTTTCCACGGCCCAGTGCAGCAAAGTTCGTCCCGCCGTGTCCTTGGCGTCAATTTCCACGCCGTCGACAAGCATCTGCTCCAGTAGGTCGAGCTGGCCGTTTTTCGCCGCAGCGTCGAAGGTCATATAGAGATTGATTGTTTTGATGAGCCGGTCATCTTTGGAGGGGCGGATGTTCCTCAGGTCCTTCTCGAACATGCCCATAAGGTCTCTCTGCATGCTTTCTCTCCCACGCTGGATTCGCTTCTTCACGGTGTTGACTTTGAGCTCGAGGAAATCGGCGATCTCCCCCTGAGAATAACCGTTTATATGGTAGAGGACGATCGGAATCCGTTGTCCTTCAGGTAAATTGTTCAAAGCCGCCCGGATTTTTTGTTTTTCCTCTTTCCGTTCGAATATCTCTTCGGGCAGAGCATCCTCTGTCGCAGATCCGCTCTCGCCGGCCAGTTCCCGCAGGCGAGCGGCGGAGCTCCGCTTTTTCAGGGTTTTGATGCTCTCCCTCTTGGCGATCCGCTGCAGCCAATAGGGGAAGGCCTCCGCTTCGATCAGGGCGTCCAACTTGTTGTAGGCGATGATAAACGCCTCCTGGGTTACGTCTTGAGCCAGAAAGTGGTCCTGGAGGACCGCATAGACCAGGCCGAAGACCATGTCCTGGTATTTCGTCACCAGCTCGGTAAAGGCCTTTTTCACAATTGACCCGCTGTACTTTTCTTCGATCGCCCGGGATACCAGACTTTTCAGGGTACGCATGATCTTCCATTATATAAGAGAGAGAAAACTTGGCAAAAGGTGACAAGGAATTTCAGATTTATGCCACCTTCCCTACTGCAAGCGGAAACGAGGGAAGCGGTTTAAAGAACAACCGCAGGTGTGAGCTCTGGAACTATCTCGAGCTGTTATTTCTTCAGGGGGAAGACATACGCAATACGACGCGTTCGATCGGGACACCTATTGGCAGCTCTCCTCTATTGCCGTACAGTTACATCAGGGCATCGACATGCACGGTAAAAAGGGAAAGGGGACTATCCGTGTTCTGTGGCCCCTCATTCTGCTGATGGTACCTGCTTTTTCCACGCCGGGAAGCGACACTCCCGCTGCTCCGAATGCGGGGATCACGGCTACGGAAGCCTCGCCGACACCAACGGATCAGCACCCGTCTGGAAACGAAAACGCCATAACGCTGTTTCTCTGCGGTGATGTGATGATCGGGCGGGGCATCGATCAGATCCTTCCTTATCCGAGTGATCCCCGGATTTATGAATCCTTCGTCAAGGATGCTCGAGACTACGTGCAGATTACCGAGCAGGCCAACGGTCCGATACCTCGGCCGGTAGGTTTCTCCTACATCTGGGGAGACGCTCTGCAGGAGCTGGATCGGGTGCAGCCGGATCTGCGGATCATCAACCTGGAAACCAGTATCACCAGAAGTAACGATTTTTGGCCGGGCAAGGGCATCAACTACCGGATGCATCCCGATAATGTCCCCTGCCTGCAGGCAGCGGAGATCGATGCCTGCTCTCTCGCCAACAACCACACCCTGGATTGGGGGTATACCGGACTGCTCGAAACGATGGAAACCCTTGCCCGCGTGAACATACGATTTACCGGCGTGGGTAACACTCGGGAGGAAGCCCGGACGACGCCAGCGGTGTTTGAAATCGAGGGCAAGGGAAGAGTCATCGTGTCGGCTCTCTGCACAACCTCGAGCGGCGTTCCCTCCGGCTGGGCTGCGCAGGCCAATGCCCCCGGCGTCAACCTGATACGGGATTTCTCCGACGATACAGTCCGCGGCCTGGCGGAACAGTTCGCCAGGAAAAAAAGAGCGGGGGATATTCTGGTGGTCTCTATACACTGGGGCGGAAACTGGGGGTACGAGATCTCTAAAGCGCACAGAAGCTTCGCTCACAAACTGATCGACCAGGCCGGTGTCGATGTCGTCCACGGCCACTCTTCTCATCACCCTCGTCCGATCGAGGTGTATAACGACAAGCTGATCCTCTACGGCTGCGGAGATTTCATCAATGATTACGAAGGAATCGGCGGCTACGAGGAGTACCGGGACGATCTGGCACTGATGTACTTCCCCCGGATCGATCCGGCCGCGGGACAGTTGATCGATCTGCGGATGACTCCGCTCCAGATCAAGCGAATGCGCCTGCAGCGTGCTTCCAGGAGAGATGCACGCTGGCTGCAGGACACCCTGAACAGGTACAGTACAAAGTTAGGTACCCATCTGGAATTGGAGGAGGACAACCGGCTGTACCTGAACTAGCCTTTCGATGAGGTTATTCCAAGTCCCCGAGTTTCTGCTTCAGAGCCATTGCGGCCTGCAGGTGAGCGAGCCGGAGGGGTTCCGGCAGGCGGAAGCGGGGAGTGCAGTCCACAACAATCCGCTCGGCTGCAGGCAGATCAATTAGATGCCCCACGCTTACAAATACCGGCTTCACCCCGCTGCGGGTGCGAAGCACCAGTCCTATGATCTCGCCACGATCGAGCAGGGGTGAGCTCGAACCTCGATCGCTATCCGGGTCGACGAAGGTCCCGCAGAGCCGCCTTTTAGAGCAGCCGATCGTGGGAATGCCGGTCGATACGCCCACGTGGGAGGCAAGGCCGAAGCGCCGCGGATGGGCGATCCCGTGGCCGTCACAAATCAACACCCGCGGCTGGCTGCTGAGCCGTTCAAGCACCTTCAGTACCGCCGGGGCTTCCCGAAAGGCGAGCAGGCCGGGTATATAGGGAAAAGAAACCTCGGACAGCACGGCTTCAACTTCTACTACGACCTGCACATCCAGGTCCCAGACGACCACCGCCGCAGCACAAACCGAATCATCCTCGGAGTAGGCGCAATCGGTACCGGCTACCAATCGGACAGCTGTGGCGAGAGGTTTATGTCGAACCCGCGGTGCCAGCTGCTCCTGGAGTTCCCTGGCCTGCTCGGGGGACGAGGTTCGGACATAGTCATGGCCGAGGGTCATGATCTTCTTCCCACCTCTACTCCGAGGCCAGACGCTGGATAAGCTCGTCGATGAACAGGTCGATATACTCCGGGGCGTTGGCGGAGATATGAGGCAGAATCAGGCAGTTGGATAGATTGCGGAGGGGTGATTCGGCTGGAAGAGGTTCTTCCCGGAAGACATCGAGGTAGGCCTCACAGAGTGGGCGTACCGCGAGAAGGTCGGCCAGGGTTTGCTCATCCAGCACGTTTCCCCTCCCCACGTTGTAGATGCCGGCATTCCTCGGAAGCAGGGACAGGCGCCGCGCATTCGCTATTCCCGTGGTTTCCGGGTTTGCGGGCAGGCAGAGCACCAGGTGATCCGTTTGCGGAAGCAACTCATCCAGATTTTCTGCCGGGAGCAATTGATCACCCGCAGCAAAATAATCCGGCCTCGCCCCCGGACTTCTCCTGAGTCCGGTGATCACCGCCCCGAAGCATTTCACCAGCCGACCGATGTGGCTGCCGATGTGACCGAAGCCGAGCACGGTAACCCGGGATCCCTTCAGGAGCCTCAAGCCCGGTTCCAGCGTCTGGTTGGGCCAGGCCTCGTCGCGCTGCAGGCTGTAGGCCCGCAGCAGACCACGGGCATGGCTCAGCATCATGGCGACCACGGTTTCGGCCATGATCCTCCCGTGGAAGGTGGAAAACTCGAACTTCACACCGGGCGATAGCTCTTCAGGAAACCAGTCCCGGCCGGCGGTGGGTGAGATGAGACGCCGGAGCCGGGGCGCTCTAGAGAACCACTCAGCCTTAAAGCGGAAAGAACAGACGACGTCGGCACGGGGCAGAGCTTCGAGGAACTGCTCCTGGGTTTCACAACGGAGGAAGGTGGCCCCGGGAAACGACTGTTGGAGCCGGTGAAGGTGAGCCTCACTGAGGCGGAAGTTGGCGAACACGTTGCTATGTACCCAGAGAACGACGATCAACTCAATTGCTTTCCTATCGCACCGGAAGAACCCGAAATCCCTGCTCGGAAAAGTGAGGATCGAAACAGAATGCCTCTCGAATTCCCCGGCTGCGCATGGCTTGAAAACTCATGCAGTCCGCGAAACTCAAGTCCCGGCGGTTGGCGGTCAGGAAGAGCTGGACAGCCGACTCATGCGCGGAGGAATCGACCCACAGGATTTTCAGAACCGGTGTTATGTCCTCCGCGAACAGGCGAACGGCGCCGAGACCGATTCGGCTCTGCAGCAAGGCCAACGTCTCAACCATCACGTAGTTGGAGGTACACAGTTCGACATCCTCATTCAACAACCGCTGCCACTCAGTCTTGGCTGAATGGTGCACCGCATCCCCCGCGTCCATCAAGGCATAAAAGGCAGAGGTGTCGACAAAGACGCTCATTGGGAAAATGCCTGGTCGAGGTAGCGATCATGGTCAACGGAGATGTCCTTTTTGGAGGATCGAAACCGGCCCGCCGCAGCCGCCGCACGCCGAAGCATCTCCTCACGGTCGGGTCGCCTGTCCGCCTCGAGGATCATATTCACGCCGCGGCGGATCAACTCGGCGACCGATACGCCCCGCTCGGCGGCGATTCGCTTGAGCTTGCGTTTCTGTTCTTCACTGAGCTGGATCTGTGTACGCACCATGATTACATTTCCTGTAATTATGATAACATACAACACAACATCCGTCAATGCACCAAAAAAAATGACAGAGGCAGCTCGAAGACAAGCTACCTCTGTCGCTAAATTCACGTAACAGCGCCGCGAAGCATCCCACGGTGCGGGGCCGTCGTACAATCCGACGGCGTCGCAGCCACGCACTGCGTGCGCTATGCCAGCTGCGATCGCTGTACTATCCGCGGATCTCCTTGACCAGCTTCTTCCTGCCGTCCTGGATCTGGAAGAGGTATCCGGGTTTGTTGGTCGGCACACCGTCGGACATGTCCCAGTTGAACAGCAGGCCTTCGAAGTTCTTCATGTTGAGCATGGCCTCGGCGATCAGCTTCCGCTCTTCCTTGAGCTTCTTCGGGTCCCCGGTTACCCCGGTTTCCTCGATGGCCCGTTTGATCATGTAGACCGCGTCGTAGTAGTTGGTGGACAGGCTGGGAGGCTGAAGCCCGTTGTGATCCTTCTGGTAGGCCTCTTTGAAGGCGTTCCAGCGGGGGGTGTCCTGATCCACGTTGATGTAGTTGTAGATGATGGTTCCGTTCAAGTCCGCCCCTCCCGTGGTGTACAGGGCCGCATCATCGGCGCTGGAAAACAGCAGGATCTTCTCCATATCCGTCCAGCCGCGGCTCTTCAGCTCCTGAACAATCTTGGCCGCCTTGTCCGGCCAGCCGGCGATGATGATCCCGTCCGGTTTCATATCCAGAGCCTTTACGACCAGAGGACCGAAGGTCACCACGTCCTGGCCAAACTCAATATCTCCAAGGTGGGTCGCCCCTGCCGCCTTCAATCCCTCCACGTGAGCGGCGGCCATCCCCGGCCAGGGACCGTAGGTGCCGACGAACTGGACGACCTCTTTCACGCCGTAATCCTCAGCCCACACTCTGGCCAGAGGCGGCAGCCTGTCCTTGGTGGCGGGAAACCAGGAAATCGACCAGGGGAAGAACTGCTCCGCGTACTCCAACGAGGTGGTGGCGGTCATGGTCATCATCTCGTTTTCCACGGCGATCGGAGCGGCGGCCATGATCACAGGCTCGGGAACCGGACCCAAAGCGACCAGGGCCCAATCCACGATCTTGCTCATCTCCACCACGCCCTTCTGTGGCTCCAGGGCGGTGTCGACGCCGATGACCTTCACCGGTTTTCCGGCGATCCCCCCTGCCTCATTGATCTCGAAGGCGGCCCGCTCGGCGCCCCACTGCAGGTACTC
>CAZPQC010000074.1:0-19580 GCA_964588525.1 uncultured Spirochaetaceae bacterium | reverse complement strand
CCCGGCCTGTCTCAAGAACGGTCCGGGTCTTGCGGATTCGAAGGGCTGTCCACCTCTTCCGCGGCGCTCTTGGCGGTTTCGGTTTTGTTTTCAGCCGGACTGGTGCTCTTGGACTTCCTCGGCTTCCTGGTCTTGATCGCGACCTCGCCGCTTTTCGGATCCAGGTCCACGTAGGCCTTTCCGCCTTTGGTCAGGGCTCCGAACAACACCGAATCCACGAAGAAGTCTTTGATTTTCTGCTGTACCAGCCGGGCGATGTTGCGGGCGCCGAACTCGGGGCTGTACCCCTTGTCGGCAAGGTACTTGCGGCACTTTTCGCTGACCTCGATGGCGATCCCCTTTTCCTGAAGCTGGTCTTCGAACAGCCGGATTTCCTTGTCCACGATCTGGAGGATTACCTGCTCATCCAGACGGTTGAAGGTCACCACCTTGTCCAGACGGTTGCGGAACTCCGGATTGAAGACCCGGTCCACGGCGTCATCGATGGCGTCGGCTCCGATCACCCGCTCGCCGAAACCGATCGAGGCCTTGCCCAGCTCGCGGGCGCCCGCGTTGGAGGTCATGATCAGGATGACATTGCGAAAGTCCGCCTTTCGTCCGGCGTTGTCGGTGAGGGTGGCGTAGTCCATGATCTGGAGCAGAACATTGAAAACATCCGGATGCGCTTTCTCCACCTCGTCCAGGAGAAGCACGGCGTGCGGGGTTTTTCGGATCGCATCGGTCAGCAATCCCCCTTCGTCGTAGCCCACGTAGCCCGGAGGCGAACCGATCAGGCGACTGACCGTATGGCGTTCCTGATACTCGCTCATATCGAAGCGGTGCATGGCGATTCCCAGGTGATCGGCCAGCTGGCGGGCCAGTTCGGTTTTGCCGACCCCCGTGGGCCCCACGAACAGGAAGTTGGCCACCGGCTTGTTGGGCTCGCGAAAACCGGCTCTGGAGTTCTTGACCGCCCGAACCACCGATTCGATGGCCGAATCCTGCCCGAAGATCACCCGCTTGAGCTCCTCTTCCAGGGCCACCAGGCGATCCACCTCCGAGGCGGAAACCGTTTTCTCCGGAATCTTGGCGATCTTGGAAACGACCTTCTCGATATCCGTATGCGTGAGCACCGGCTCCGGGCTCACGTTCAAGCCGCCCCGATAGGCGAGAATGCGCGTATAGGCACCGGCCTCATCGATAACGTCGATGGCCTTGTCCGGAAGGAAGCGATCGTTGATGTACTGGTCGGATAGATCCACCGCGGCCTGCAGAGCCTCGTCCGTGTACTTTACCTGGTGATACTCCTGGTAGCGGTCCCTCAAGCCCTGGAGAATCCGGAAGGTCTCCTCCGGGGTCGTCTCGGTCACCTCGATCTTCTGAAATCTGCGGGAAAGCGCTCGATCACGCTCGAAGTACTTCTTGTACTCGTCGTAGGTGGTAGAGCCGAGACAGCGGATCCGCCCCGAGGCGATGGCCGGTTTGAGGATGTTCGAGGCGTCCAAGGACCCGCCGGAGACGGCGCCGGCCCCGACGATGGTATGGATCTCGTCGATGAACAGGATCACCCTTTCCTTCTTCTCCAGCTCTTTGATCACCTGTTTGAGACGCTCTTCGAAATCCCCCCGGTAGCGGGTTCCGGCCACCACGCTGCCCATATCCAGGGCAAACACTTCGTACTCTTTCAACAGATCCGGCACATCCCCTTCGGCGATCCGCTGGGCCAGACCCTCGGCGATCGCCGTCTTCCCCACGCCGGGATCTCCGACCAGCACCGGGTTGTTCTTCAAGCGCCGGCAGAGGACCTGCACCGTCCGCTCCAGGATATCCTCCCTGCCGATCAGAGGTTCCAGCTGCCCCTCCCCGGCCGCCTTGGTCAGCTCCCGGGTGAACGACTCCAGGGCGCTGCGCCGCAATCTGCGCCGGCCCCCCGGTCCGCGGGCCTCTTCCTCTTCCGCCTCTTCGTTTTCTGCCGTCCCTTCCTGGCGCTGGCGGTTGTCCGGATCGGTTTCCAGTATTCCCCCATGGGAGATCACCTGAAGCAGGTTGTAGCGGGTAACGCCGGCCTTCTTCAGGTAGAAGGCACCGAAACTCTTTGTCTCGTCGATGATCGACACCAGGATATCCCCGATATCCACGATATCCTTGGAGGAGGCTTCCGAGTGAAACAGGGCCCGGGCAATAACCGACTGGAATCCGAGTGACTGAACGGGCTCCGAATCCTGCACCACGGGAACCGAATCGCTCAAGTGTTTGTCCAGGTCTTCCTTGATCTCCTCCGGGTCCGCACCGCAGGCTTTCACGATCTCCTGGGCTGCGTCGAAGAACAGAGAAGAAAACAGAATATGCTCAGGGGTCAGGTACTCATGGTCCCGCTCCTTGGCGTGCAGATAGGCGGCCTGCAGAACGCCCTGAACATCGTCGCTGACTTTCATAAAAACCCTTTCTCGTCGAATGCCGGCTCTATCTCATGCCGGCTCAACCGTGCATTTCAAGGGAAACTCCCTCGCCTTGGCCATCTGGCGCACCTGGACGACCTTCGTCTGGGCGATGTCCCAGGTATAAACGCCGACGACCCCCTTTCCTCTCTTGTGAACGTCCATCATGATCTTGGTCGCCTCGATCGCCGGCTTGTGAAACACGATCTGAAGCACTTCGACGACGAACTCCCTGGTGGTGTAATCATCATTGTGAAGCACCACCTTGTACATGTCGGGCTCTTTGGTTTCTTTTTCGACATCCTCGAGCAGTTCATCGCCGTGTCTGGGATCCATGGACTGTTCAGACATCACTAAACCTCTACATGAAAATACGAAAACAGCGAGACGTTGACAAGTAGATCGCTGCGGGTCAAAGATACTAGCGATGCGCTTCATCGCTGATCTCCACATTCATTCCCATTACTCGATCTCCACCAGCCCGCAGCTCACACCGGAGCATCTGGATGCCTGGGCCCGCATCAAAGGCATCGGCGTGATCGGCTCCGGCGACTTCACCCATCCCGGCTGGCTGGAGGAGCTGAAAGAGAAGCTCGAGCCCGCCGAAGAGGGGCTGTTCCGGTTGAAGCGGCAGTACCGCCTGGACGGGAAAACGGCTGCAGCGTCGCTTCCGATCCCCAGCCCCGCGGACGGGCAAGCCAGCCCGGTACGGTTTGTCCTCTCCGCTGAGATCAGCAATATCTACCGCGCAGCCGACAGCGTGCGCAAGGTCCATAACCTTCTTCTGGTTCCAGCTTTTGAAGCGGCGGAGACCATGCAGGCCCGACTGTCCCGATTCGCCAATATCAGCTCCGACGGACGACCGATCCTCGGTATGGACAGCCGGGATCTTCTGGAAATCGCCCTGGAGTCCTCCGGTCAGTGCTTCTTCGTACCCGCCCACATCTGGACGCCTTGGTTTTCGGCTCTTGGTGCAAAGAGCGGTTTCCACAGCATCGTCGAGTGCTACCGGGACCTGAGCGAGCATATCCGAGCCGTAGAAACGGGACTGTCCTCGGACCCGCCGATGAACTGGTTGTGCAGCTTCCTCGACAGGTACACCCTGATTTCCAATTCCGATGCCCATTCGCCGGAAAAGCTCGGACGGGAGGCGAATCTGCTGGATACGGATCTGTGCTACCCCGGAATCATCACGGCACTGTCCTGCGGCCAGTCGGCGTCTCAGGAATCGGGCTTCCTAGGCACTCTCGAATTCTTTCCCCAGGAGGGGAAGTACCACTACGACGGCCATCGAAAGTGCGGCGTCTGCTGGGACCCCCTGGAAACCCTTCGCCATCGCGGCATCTGCCCGGTCTGCGGCAAGCCGGTGACCGTCGGCGTGCTCAACCGGGTGGCTCAGCTGGCCGACAGGGAAAAGGTACCCGATCCCGGCACCCGGCGGGGATTTCACTCCCTGATCCCGCTGAAAGAGATATTCTCGGAGATCACCGGAGTCGGCGGCGGGTCCAAACAGATCGCCCGGTTGTACGCGAGCGCGGTTCAGGCAGCCGGTTCGGAGCTCGCCCTTCTGCTCGACATGCCGGAGGAGGAGATTCAGCGCAACACCAATGAGCTGCTGGCCGAGGCGATACGCAGGATGCGCCGCGGCCAGGTACGGGTGGAACCGGGTTTTGACGGCCAGTTCGGGAGGGTACGCCTCTTCGCAGAGGGAGAGGCGAGGGAAATCGCCCCTCAGGAGCTGTTGTTCCCGGAACAGCATCTGGGCCTGCCCCAAACACCGGAAAGAGCTCCTCTGGTCGGTTTTGACATAACCGCCTATCGTCGCGGCGCTCCGGCGACCGCCGGATCATCGGGACAGACTGAGGAGGTGTCGACCCTCACGAGCTTGAACGAGCAGCAGAGCCGGGCGGTAACCTCCGGGAACGGTCCGCTGTTGATCCTTGCCGGCCCCGGAACCGGAAAGACCCGAACCCTGACCGCCCGTATTGCTTATCTGGTGCAGGCACAACACATCGAAACCCGCCATATCCTGGCCGTCACCTTTACAAACAAGGCGGCGGAGGAGATGAGAAACAGACTTAGGAGGCAACTCACTGCAGAGCAGATCGCTCGGCTGCATCTGTACACCTTTCACGGACTGGGGCTTTCCATCCTCAAAACCGAAGCGGAGCGGTTTGGTCGAGGCGAGCAATTTTCCCTGATCGATGCGAACGAGCAGCTGGAGGTGATCCGTTCCCTGCCCGGAGTGGACAAGAGCCGGGCCTCCTCGGTTCGTGAGGAAATCAGCGCCCTGAAGCGAACCTTGAGACCACTAGAGGAAATCACCGATCCGGAAAAACGGGAGCGCTTCGAGCTGTACGAACAAACCCTGCTGCAGAAGAACCTCTTCGACCTGGATGACCTGATTCACAAAATCGTATCGCTGTTCACCTCGCACCCCGACGTACTCACCCGATATCGGAAACGCTTCCAATGGATTCTGGTTGATGAGTACCAGGATATCAACCTGGCCCAGTATCGCCTGATCCGGCAGCTGGCGGCGGGGGAGCTACCCAATCTGTTCGCAATCGGTGATCCCAACCAGGCGATCTACGGGTTCCGGGGAGCCGATGTCGGCTTCATCAATCGATTCCTCAGTGACTATCCCGGGGCGAAACTGCTCGACCTCTCCCGCAGCTATCGCTGTTCCGACATGATCCTCCAAGCCTCCGGACAGGTACTGGCCGATTCGGGTTCATACGCCCCGCTTCGAGGAATGGAAGCGGGCGTACGAATTCGAATCCTGGAGAATCCTACCGACAGGAGTGAAGCGGAGATGATAGCCCGGACGATCGAAGACATGATGGGGGGGTTGCGCTTCTTCTCCATGGACAGCAGCATCAGCGAGGGAGCGACAAGCGAGGGAATCCGCAGCCTGGCCGATTTCGCCGTCCTCTGCCGGATCAGCCGACAGATGAAGGTTCTGGAGGAGGCTTTTCAGAATCATTCGATTCCCTGCCAGACTGTCGGAGAGACTCCCTTTTTCAAATCCGAGCCGGTAAGATCCCTCATCGATCTGCTCCGGCTCTCCGTGAATGACAATCCGGTTCTCCGCAGTTCCGTGCTGAAGAGGAGGTTGATAGACCCGGAAAAGCTCATCGAGCTGCGGGGCTTGACCGACAGGAACGCTTCAGTCGGCGATTTGTTGTCCGCAATTCGGGAGCTCGTGGATTTGGAAATCCCCCCGCCGCAGAGCCGAATGCTCACCGAGCTGGCCGCTTCTTTCGGCACCGATGCGGGCAAGTTCCTGGAACACGTCCTTTTGGGATCCGGGGCGGACGGCTACAACCGCAGGAGCGAACGGGTCACCCTGATGACCCTGCACGCCGCCAAGGGATTGGAGTTTGCCTGCGTGTTCATCGCCGGATGCGAACAGGGACTGCTGCCCTACTCCCTCTTCGAGGATGCGGCGGCGGATCCGGAGGAGGAGCGCAGACTGTTCTACGTGGGGATGACCCGGGCCAGGAGATATCTGTTTCTGAGCTGTGCAGCGCGCCGGCGGCTGTTCGGTCGGGAATATCGTCTGGCCAGGAGCTCCTTCCTCGATCCGATCGAGGAAGGCCTTCTCGAACTGCAGAGCCCTGGTCCACGCAGGGTCGGATCCCCGGCTTCAGAATCCCACAAACAGCTCGATCTTTTTTAGGCGTGAGAAGCTCCTACTCCTCGTAGCGCTTGAAAACCAGAACGCCGTTGTGTCCGCCGAAACCGAAGGAGTTGCTGATGGCCGCGCGCATCGGGCCGGATACACCTTTATTCGGTATAAAGTCCAGATCGCACTCGGGATCCGGATTCTCATAGTTGCGCGTGGGCGGATAGAACTGCTCCTTGAGTGCCAAGGCGGTTACGATCGCTTCCACGCCTCCGGCGGCCCCGAGCAGGTGACCTACCATCGATTTGGTCGAAGACACCTTGATTTTATCTGTCCGCTCCCCGAAGACTTCCCTGATCGCCTTGGATTCCACGGGATCGTTCGCCGGGGTGGAGGTACCGTGGGCGTTGACGTAGTCGATATCCTCGATTGTGAGGCCGCCGTCCACCAGGGCCCGCCGCATGGCACGTATAGCTCCAACCCCTTGAGGATGCGGGGCGGTCAGGTGGTTGGCATCACAGGTCGCACCGTAGCCGAGCAGCTCCGCGTAGATCTTGGCTCCCCGCTTCTTGGCGTGCTCCAGTTCTTCCAGCACGACGATTCCGGAACCTTCGGACATGATGAAACCGTCCCGGCCGGCATCGAAGGGCCTGGAGGCCTTCTCGGGTTTGTCGTTGTACTTGGTGCTCACCGCCTGGATCGCGGTAAAGCTCGCCAACCCCAGAGGGGTCAGAGCGGCTTCGGTTCCACCGGCCAGCATCATGTCCGCCCGGCCCCTGCGCACCCAGCTCAAAGCCTCGCCAATGGCGTCGGTTCCGGAGGCGCAGGCGGTGACCACGGCGTGGCACGGCCCCTGCAGGTTGAGCTTGATGGCGACGTTCGCCGGTGCGATGTTGGTGATCATCATCGGTGCCAGCAGGGGATGCACCGCTTTGACACCCCGATCGAAAAACTTCTTGAAGTTGTCCCCCAGCACCTCGATCCCGCCGATGCCGTTGCCCAGGACGATTCCGATCCGATCCGGATCGATGTCGTCGTTCTTCAGACCCGCATCCTCGTGCGCCTGGATCGCCGCGGCCACCGCATAAACTGTGAAGCGGTCCATCCTGCGGGCCTCCTTGGCGTCAAAGAAGTCTCCCGGATTGAAATCCTTGACCTCCCCGGCTACCTGGCTGGGATGCTCTGAAGGATCAAAGCGGGTAATGCGGGTGATGCCGTTCTCGCAGGCCTTTACCCGTTCCCAGTAATCCTCGACGTTATTTCCGAGGGGGTTCACCGTCCCCAAACCGGTAATCACCACTCGTTTGACCATAGATCTCTCCTTGAACTCAAGAACAGTTTGTTTTAGATGGACATGCATCCATCTACTCGAAGCACTTCTCCCGATACGTAGGAGGATTGCTCCGAGGCGAGAAAGGTCACTACCTTGGCCACTTCCTCGGGGCTGCCCGGTCGTTTCATGGCGATTTGAGTCAGAAACGCCTCATGAGCCGCCTCAGGCAGCTCCCGGGTCATCTCCGTGTCGATAAATCCGGGCGCTACGGCGTTTGCCCGCACGCCCCTCATTCCCAGCTCTTTGGCCAGGCTTCGAGTCAGTCCGATCAATCCGGCCTTGGAGGCGGCGTAGCTGGCCTGGCCGGCGTTTCCCCCGATTCCCACCACGGAAGCCATGTTGACAATCGAGCCGCTCTTGTTCTTGGCCATATGACGCCCCACGACCTTGCTGATCAGAAAGGCGCTGGCCAGGTTGATGCTCATGACCCTGTTCCAGTCCTCCAGGGTCATGCGGAAGATGAGATTGTTGTCGGTGATTCCGGCATTGTTCACCAGGATGTCGACGGTTCCGGCCTCCTTGATAATCTCCTCGATCACCGGAACGACCTTGTCCTCCACGGCGACGTTCGCCTGCTTGAAGACGACCTGACCGCCTCCCTCTTTTGCAGCCGCCTGCATATCGGCGAGAAACTCGCTGGGATTCAGATCGATGAAGTAAACCGTGGCTCCTTCCCTCAAGAATTTAAGTACGATCTCCAAGCCGATTCCCCGGGCTCCCCCGGTTACGATTGCCTTCTTTCCCTCTAGCATCATACTCCTATCCCTCTACGATTTTTTCGATATCTTCCAGTTTTCCCGCGGGAAGGCAGGGGTAGTCTCTGGAAAAAGCCTTCCACAGACCGCCGAGGACGGAACCCGGACCTACCTCGAGGAATCGGGTGAATCCGTCATCCAGCAGGCTCTGTTCCTCGTCGACCCAGCGTACCGTCGACACCGCCTGACGCACACACAGGAGGCGGGCCTCTTCACCCGAAACGATCTTTTTCCCCGTAACGTTGGCGTAGACCGCCTTGACCGGATCTTTGAAAGTATAGCCGGCGAGCACCTCTTCCAACTCCTTGCGGGCTTCCTCCAGGAGCGGGGTGTGAAAAGGTGCGGAAACCCTCAAGACGACGTAACGCCGGGCTCCCCCTTCTTTGAACGCCGCTTCAGCCTCCGCCAACCCTTCGGCGGTGCCTCCCAGCACGATCTGAGAAGGGCTGGAATAGTTGGCCAGAAACACCTGTTTGCCCTCGATTGTTTCGAGCACCTCTTTAGCTTTGGTAAAATCCAATCCCAATACGGCAGCCATGCCGGCGCGGCCGTCACTGCCCGGCCTGTCCAAAGCCCGGGCGGCCTTCTCCATCAGCTGTCCCCGTATCTTGACAATCGGAAAGAGGTCTTCCAGGGCAAGCACCCCCGCCTCATACAGGGCGCTGTATTCCCCGAGACTGAAGCCGGCAAACCCTTCAGGATCGATCCCCTTTTCCTTGCAGACCAGGCTGGCCGCCACGCTGGCCAGGGTCACAGCCACCTGGGTATTGTCCGTGGCTTTCAGCTCCTCTTCGCTTCCTTCGAACAGCAGCCTCTCGAGATCCATACTCGTGGCTTCCGAGGCCAGGGTGAACAGGTCTTTTACCTTGGGGCTCGACTCCCAGAGATCTTTGGCCATCCCGGGATACTGTGCTCCCTGTCCGGGAAAGAGAAAACAGGTCTTCATGCGGGCTCCTTTGGGATCGCAAAAAATAGCACATAGCCTATGGGTTGTCAAGTGCCGCCAATCTCGCATAAAATGCGCGCATGAATGCAGTCATCCGCGCTACAGGTACCTACGTACCGGACAGGCGTATGTCGAATCATGAGTTCGAAGAATATCTGGATACCTCCGATGAGTGGATCGTATCCCACACGGGGATTCACTACCGTCACATCGCGGCGGAAGACCAGGCGGCATCGGACCTGGCCACGGAAGCAGCAAAGAAGGCCCTGCATCGGGCGGAAATCGGAGCGGAAGAGCTCGACATGATTCTTCTGGCCACGGCCACGCCGGATTTCGTCGGATTTCCGGCAACGGCCTGCATCGTGCAGGAAAACCTGGGCGCTAATAACGCCGCGGCCATGGACATGGTGGCCGGCTGCACCGGTTTCATCTACGGCCTGGAGACGGCCAAGGGATTCATCGTCTCCGGCTTTGCCAAGAAGATTCTGCTCATCGGATCCGAAGTGCTGTCCCGTCATGTCGACTGGCAGGACCGCAACACCTGCGTCCTTTTCGGCGACGGAGCCGGGGCTGCGATAATCTGTGCCGAAGAGGAACCCGAGGAACGAGGTGTGCTGTACACCTACATCCGTTCTCGGGGCTGGGGCGCCCGGCTTTTGGAACGTACTGCCGGGGGCAGCCGTTTTCCCTTCAAGCCGGGAGTGACCGACCCGGCAGATTTGCTCCTCAAGATGGACGGGCGGAAGGTGTACAATTTCGCGGTATCTTCCCTGGTTGAGACGATCGAGCATCTGCTCGAGTATCGCGATCTGAGCGTCGAGGATATCAAATACATAATCCCCCACCAGGCCAACCTGCGCATTATTGAAGCTGCGGCCAAGAGGAAAAAGATCCCCCTGGATAAGTTCTATGTGAACATCCAGGAGTTCGCCAACACCTCCGCCGCCACCATTCCGATCGCCCTGGCCGAGCTTCAAGGCAAGCACATGCTCCGGGAGGGAGATATGCTGATAGCCATCGGCTTCGGTGCCGGCCTGACCTACGGGGGCAACCTGATCCGCTGGTGATCCCCGACTCGCCAGCCGAGCCCGTTGTCCCACACAAGCTGATCGCCCGGCTGCGGCGACACGCCCATCCTCTCACCCCGATTCCCACGGATCAGCAGGCCCGATTGACACGGCTACCAGCAATCCGGGCCGTACTGTTCGACGTATACGGCACGCTTTTTGTCTCGGCCTCCGGAGACATCGCCGGCAGTGACGGGCAAGCGCGCAGCCAGGCCCTGACAGAGGCTCTGGAGGCGATAGGGTTCCCCGTAGACCGGAACACGGCGGAGCGAGCAGCCGAGGTTCTGGTAGAAGCGATTACCCATACGCACAAACGGCTCAAAGACCGCGGTCTGGAATACCCGGAGGTGGATATCAGGAGTATCGTTCTCGAGGTGCTGGAGTACCTGCGGGCACGGGGATTCGGCAGGGAGAAGCCGAACCGGGCGCTCTGCGAAGCCCTGGCCGTGGAGTTCGAGTGCCGCAGCAACCCGACCTGGCCCATGCCGGGGCTTGCCCGGACGCTCCGGCGTCTGAAAGAGCGGGACGTATTGCTCGGGATCGTCTCCAATGCCCAATTCTTCACTCCCCTGCTGTTTCCGGCTCTTCTCAACGGGAGCTTGGAGCTCCTTGGTTTCGACCCCGATCTGTGCGTGTGGTCCTACAGGCTCCTGGAAGCCAAACCTTCGCCAAGACTGTTCCGCCGCGCCCTCGAGGTGCTGATCCGCCGCGGCATCAAGCCGGAGCACGTACTGTACGTGGGCAACGACCGGCTCAACGATATCTGGCCGGCCGTCCAAGCGGGAATGAAAACCGCCTTGTTCGCCGGGGACAGCCGCTCCTTCCGTCCCCGGGAGGGGGATCCCCGTATCCGCGACGTGGGAGAGGATGTCCTGCTGACGGAACTGAGGCAGCTGATGGATGTGCTCGGAATCGTCTAAGCTTGCGGACCTGCCTCATCCGACAGGTGCAGCACCCGCAGATAATCCGAAAAACCGGGAATCTCTTTCTGACCGCAGCCGAAACCCTCCCCCCGCAGGCGGCCCTCCGGTTTACCCGACACCTGCCTGCCGCAGGCCGTCAGTATGGCGCAGCCCGTGGGGGTGAGGATCTCCGTACCGGTATCCAGCTTCCGCACCTGAAAACCGGACAGCATGACGCGGGTGGCCGGGGCCGGCACCGATAACCTGCCGTGGGCTGCGTCGATCGTGCCGCTGCCCACCGTCAGGGTCGAAAACAGGACCTTGTCAACCTGCAGATAGTCAACGGCCAGAGCGAAACCCAGGACATCCACAACCGTATCCACGGCTCCGATCTCGTGAAAATGCACCTGATCAACGGCTACGCCGTGCACCCGGCTCTCCGCTTCGGCCAACCGGCTCAAGACACGCCGGCAGGTCGCTACGACCGTGGACGGATACTCTCCCCGCTTCAGCAGGTCGAGTATGGAGGCCAGATTGCGATACTCCCGCTGGCTGGCCTCACTCCAGGTGATCGCAAGCCGCACGCAGGCCGTGCCGGCCCGACTCTCGCGGGTTTGCCCGATCGTCAATCCCGGGATCTCCAGTTGGCTGAAGCAACCCCTGAGATAGGGCAGGGGGACCCCGAGGTCGACCAGAGATGCGAGGATCATATCTCCACTGGCCCCGCAGAGCAATTCGAAGTAGAGCATGAGGCCTTGTACACCGCAATCTCGCCGGTGTTCAAGGGCAAATTCAACTTGTCTTTTACCAAGGCCGGTCGTATCATAATAACGGGAACAATAATGAACGATGACCAACATAAAAAAAGACAGATATCTCTAGGCTACATAGCCGTTGCCCTGCTGCTGATCTTCGGACTTCAGTTTCTGTTCGTGCAGAGGGCCGGAGAGATTCCCTACAGCGAGTTCAAACAGTATCTGGAACAAGGCATGATACAGGATGTGTCCGTTTCCCCGACGGATATCCGCGGCGTGATCGTGCGCAGCGAAACCGAGCAGGAACGGTTCGTGACCAACCGGGTCGAGGATCCGGAGCTGGTCGGTCAATTGGAGAAGAAGGGCGTTCGCTTCGCCGGACGCCAGGCCAACAGTTTCTTCGGCACGCTTCTGTCCTGGGTTCTGCCCCTGCTGATCATCTTCGCCATCTGGAACTTCACGATGCGCCGCATGTCCATAGGGGGACCGGGCATCCTCAACGTCGGACAGAGCAAGGCCCGCCTGGTGGCGGACGAGGAGGCCAAAAAAACCTCTTTTAAAGACGTAGCCGGCATCGACGAGGCCAAGGAGGAGCTCAACGAGGTAGTGGAGTTTCTGAAGACTCCGGACAAGTTCGAGGAACTGGGCGGCCGTATTCCCAAAGGTGTGCTCCTGGTGGGCGCTCCCGGAACGGGAAAGACCTTACTGGCCAAGGCCGTTGCCGGGGAGGCCGGGGTGCCATTCTTCCACATCTCCGGTTCGGAGTTCGTCGAGATGTTCGTAGGCGTCGGGGCGGCCCGGGTTCGGGATCTGTTTGCCCAGGCCAAGGGCAAGGCGCCCTGCATCATCTTCATCGACGAGCTGGACGCTTTGGGCAAGGTGAGAGGGTTCAACCCGATCGGCGGTCACGACGAACGGGAACAGACCTTGAATCAGCTGCTCGTGGAAATGGACGGATTCGACACCCGGGCCGGGGTGATCATCATGGGGGCCACCAACCGTCCCGAAATTCTCGATCCCGCCCTGCTGCGTCCGGGCCGATTCGACCGCCAGGTGGTGGTGGACCGGCCCGACCTGAACGGCAGGGAAGAGATCCTGAAGATCCACAGCCAAAACGTGAAGCTTGCCGAGGACATGGACCTCAAGGTCATTGCCGGGCGGACTCCCGGGATGGTGGGTGCCGACCTGGCCAACATAGTGAACGAAGCGGCTCTGCTGGCCGCACGGCGCGGCAAGAAGCGCGTCACCATGGACGAGTTCGACGAGGCCATAGACCGGGTAATCGCCGGACTGGAGAAGAAGAAGCGCCTGATCAGTCCCAGGGAGAAAAAGATCGTGGCCTACCACGAAGCGGGCCATGCCCTGGTGGCGGAAACCCTTCCCAACACGGACGTGGTGCACAAGATCTCGATCGTACCGCGGGGAATTGCCGCCCTGGGGTACACGATTCAGCTTCCCACCGAAGATCGCTACCTGATGACCAAGAGCGAGCTTGAGGATCGGCTGGCTGTGCTGTTGGCCGGCAGGGTTGCCGAGGAACTGGTCTTCGGGGACGTGTCCACCGGGGCCCAAAACGATCTGATGAGGGCCACGGACATCGCCAGAGCCATGGTCAAGGAGTACGGCATGAGCGGCAAGATGGGTCTGATGTCCTACGAAAGACCCCGCAATCCCTTTCTCACAGGTGACAACTGGACGTCCACGGAGAAGGAGTACTCGGAGAAGATCGCCGCGGACATCGATGAAGAGGTGAAACGCATCCTCGATGAGACCCACCGCAAGACCCAGGAGATCCTTGAGGATAAACGGGAAACTCTCGATTCCATTGCCAATCTGCTGATGGAGAAGGAAGTGGTGGACCGGGAGGAGTTTAAGAAGCTCCTGCAGCTGACCTCATAAGCCAAAGCCATTCAACTGAAGCATCGTCCCTCCCTTTTGTGGAATCCCCTTACAGATCCCTCGACCTCGTGGTATAAAGGCCCGTGAGCTCGAAACCGGCACGATCCTATCCGCCGATCATCAGAACCTCGGATCCCGATTCCTTCGCCGCCTTCACCTTCCGCCGACGGCTGCCGGCGATGCTCGACCAGATCATCGAGAAGAACGGTCTAGCCGAACCCGAGGCGGCGGAGCTGAGGGAGCTCAAGAAACGGCTGCATTCGGGGACCGTTCACCACAGCCTGTCCGCCCATCCTTATCTCGCGGATCAGATGGATGCGGTGGAGCACGCCACCTGGAGCCGGGAGATCGAAAAAAACATCGGCAGATCCTGGCTGGATCTTCCCTGGTACTTCGCCGAGAGCCTGTTCTACCTGGAGGTCCTGCTGGCCTGGGGCTACTACAGGGAGAACAGCCCCCGCTTCGCCGTGGATCCCTTCCAGCCGTTAAAGGAGGAGGAGCTGCAACGACCCGGAGGCGCCCTGGATCTGGCCGCCCGCATCGTTGCAGAGACCGGGAGGATTACTTCCCCCCTGGACGAGTTGCCGGTCCTGCTCCGCTACGGCCTCTGGGCCAATCGCCTGGATCTGAGCTACAGCCAACTGCTCGAGCGGTACCGGGACAGTCCGGACGGCGAATCGAATCAGCTCCTCCTGGATCACTCCGAAGCAGTCACGGAGAAGCTTCTTCAAGCCGGAAGGGTCGATCTGATCCTGGACAACTCGGGCTCCGAGCTGATCGCCGATCTGCATCTGGTACATGCCCTCCTGCGGCATTCGCACGAGCTGAAAGTCGTTCTGCACTGCAAGAAAGCGCCCTACTACGTATCCGACGCCATGATCAAGGATGTAGCCGGTACGATCCGGTGCCTGAAACAAAGCGACAGGACGGATCTTCGGCGCCTGGGCCGGGACCTGTCCCGGCAGATGGAGAGGGGAACTGTGGTCCCGGCGGAGCACTACTTCTGGAACGGCCCCCTGCTGTTTCCCGAGTTTCCCTCCGATCTGAAGCTTCAGCTCGGGCGCAGTGATCTGGTTGTGCTCAAGGGAGACCTCAACTACCGCAGACTGCTCGCCGACCGCAGATGGGACCCGGCCACCCCTATGGAAGCGATCGTCGGCTATTTTCCGACAGCCCTGGTGACCTTGCGGACGACCAAGAGTGAACTCATCACGGATCTACAGCGGGAGACGGTGGAGAGGTTGAACAGAGATGATCCGAAGTGGCTGGTAGAAGGACGCTACGGCATCATCCGCTACTGCGATCCCCGCGCTGCTCAGGCGGCGTGCGGAACTCGTTGACACCGCTGTTCTTGTAGCGCCTGTAGGCGTCCACGGTCCTGGACAATCCTGTCCGCCAGTCGGTTTTGGGGCGGTAGCCGAGTATTCTCCTGGCTTTATCGATACTGAAGTTGTAGTCCCGGGCTATATGGGCGATCCGGTAGGGAAACACGACAGGTTCGGCCTTGATGCGAAACAGGCGGTAGATCCCGTTGAATAGATAAGCGGCGATCCAGGCCAGGGATATCGGCAGCTCGAACCAGGGCTGTACGCCCAGCAGCTCGGCGCAGTGCTGCATCATCTCCGCCCAGGTAACCTCCTCTCCGCTCGTGATATTGAACACCTGGCCGGCGGCGGTTACATTTTCCAGAGCCAGAATCACCGCCTCGACCAGATCCTCGACATAGACGGGACTGGTCAGAGCCCGATTGCCGCTGACGGTTCCCCGCACACCCCTCTCCTGGGCGGCGAGCAACCTGTAGAAGGTGGTGGTATCCCCCGGACCGTAAGCATTTCCCGAGCGCAGCACGGTAACCCGGAATCCCGGTGCCGCGGCTCGAAGCACGACCTCCTCGGCGGCCTTCTTGCTGCGCTGATAGCCGCTGACGTACGGATAGAAGGGCCCTTCCTCCGTGGATTGCCGGTGATCTCCGAAGCCGTAAACCGAGAGGGAGCTTAAAAAAACAAACACCCGGCAGCCGGCGCGGCGGGCCTCTTCAACCAGATGTTTCGTGACCTCGACATTATGGAGAAAGAAATCCTCCTCGTAACCCCAGTCCCTGGCCAAGGCGGCGCAGTGGATCACCGCCTCCACGTCTTGAAGCAGATGCCGGACCTCGGCGAGTACGGTAAGATCCCGCCTCTGCAGCTCAACTCCCCGCCGCTGGACCTCCTCGAGGTGCGTCGGGATTCGGCTGCGCCGGTACTGCGCCCGCACCGCATAGCCTCGCTCCGCCAGGATTTGTGCGGTCCAACCGCCGATAAAACCGGAGCTGCCGGTGACCAGGATCCTACGAAATCCGTTTGAAGACATCAGACCTTTGCTCTGCCCTCGGCCCAGACACGGCAGAGATTCACGGCTGTGCGCACCGCCCGTACCATTGCCGGTAGAGCAGCCCACTCCTGACGGCTGTGAAAATTATGCCCCCCGGTGAACACGTTGGGCGTGGGCACTCCGAGCTCGCTCAGGCGGGCTCCGTCGGTGCCCCCCCGAATGATCTTGTACTCCGGCTCCATGCCGGTGTCCCGTATCGCCTGCTCCAGGGTTGTCAGTACGTCGGGAACACCCTGGAGATGGCGGCGCAGATTGGCGTACTGTTTCTCCACTTTGATCTCCACCTTGCCCCGTGGGAAAACCGCCTCCACGGCCCGGGCCATGCTCTCCAGAGCCGCCGCCCGCCGCTGCGCTTCCGCTTCTTCAAAGTCCCGCAGATAGATCTCCAGGGTCGTTTCCTCGATACGCCCGGAGATCTCAAGGGGAAAGTAGAAACCGTAACGGCCGTCGGTCGCCTGGGGGCTCTCGGCTCCGGGAAGCAGGTTGAGAAAGCGAGCGGCCATTTCGACGGCGTTTACCAGTTTCCCCCTGGCCACGCCCGTATGAATGCTCCTGCCGAGAAAACGCAGAACCGCCCGGTATCCCTCGAAACATTCCGCTTCGATCGTCCCCTCCTCGGCACCGTCGAAGGTGTAGCAGTACTTGGCGGAGATTTTGTCGATGGGTAAGCGCTGCATGCTCAAGCCCTGTTCCTCATCAGGGGTGAAGCAGATCCCGATTGTGCCGTGGGGTATCTCCGGGTGCCCGACCAGATACTCCACGGCGGTCATGATCTCCGCCAGCCCGGCCTTGTCATCCGCACCCAGCAACGTGGTGCCGTCGGAGGTGATAATCGTCTGACCCTTGTACTTGCGCAGCTCCGGATACTCCTCCGGGTCGAGCACGATCCCCTCTTTCAGCTCGACAACCTTGCCGTCGTAGCTCTCATGAACCCTGGGATCGACATTCTTGCCAGGCGCAGCATCGCTGGTGTCCAGGTGGGCAATAAAACAGATTTCGGGGGGCTGGACCGCGGGACCTTTCAGGTTCGGCTCTACTTGAGCAAACACAAAACCCGCCTCGTCCAGTTCGACATTCGGAAGAGACAGCTGTTGGAGCTCCTCGACCAGCACATTGGCCAGTTCGAGCTGCCCCGGAGTTGTCGGGGAGCTTTTGGAATGTCCGTCCGAAGTCGTGTCTATTCGCACATAGCGCAGGAATCGTTCCAGCACCCGCCGTTCGATCCACTCCCTGTCCTTCTCATTCATATCGCAAGGATACGTGAACTCACCCCGGAAGTCAAATATACGGGTGAAGATGGTATCACATTGACAATCGAATTGTATAAAAGATATCGTACTGTCCATGAAAACAGACGGAATAAATATGGAGCGGGACGGTCTTCTCGAGGTGGCCCGTAAGATCTGTATCGCCGCCCGGACCGCCCCCAAGGGCAAGGGTACGGACAATCTGGTCACGATGGTTCTGACGGGTTCGGAAAAGGATGAGATCGCCCGGGAGATGCAGCGCATTGGCGAGGAGACCGGGGTGGCATTTTTCGTTCGGGATGCAAACTGTCTGCGTTCCGCCGGCGCCCTGGTGTTGTTGGGCACGAAGTTCAACACCCTGGGCGTAGCCAACTGCGGCTTCTGCGGCTTCAAAGACTGTGCCGAGAATGAAGAGAACAACGGAATCTGCGCCTTCAACACCGGGGACCTGGGGATCGCCATCGGCTCGGCGGTGAGCGTGGCGGCGGACGCCAGGGTGGACAACAGGGTCTTCTTCTCGGCCGGCCGGGCGGCGGTGAATCTGAAGGCCCTGGGGCCCGAGGTCAAGATCGCCTACGGCATTCCTCTCAGCGTTGGCGGCAAGAGCATCTTCTTCGATCGCAAGTAGGAATCGCGAATACAATCCCAGGACGGACGGCAAGTAAAAATCGCGAGCCGGTACCAAAATGACGCCCAGGCTAAAATTGTAGACTCAGCGACCCCGGGACTTCACCAGGTACAGCACGGTTGCTCCCAGGAACAGGGCGTAGGAGGGAAACTCCCGAACAGGGGGGATTTCGGAGAGGATCAGCGCGGCGGTGAGGCTGGCAATGATCGGCTCGGCGAGGGTGAAGAAAGAGATGGTCAGCGGACTGAGGTAACGCACCCCGTAGTTGTTGGAGGTGTGCCCGATCAAGGTGGGAAACAGAGCCAATCCCAGCAGGGCCAGCACCGAGCCCACGGCAGTCAGATCCACCGAAGCCAGGCTCCCCCCGGCCAGGGCAAAGGGAAGGGTCAGCAGCCCGCCCCACAGATAGATCACATGGATGTACAGCAGGTGGGGGACATCCCCGGAAACCCTCCTGGACACTAGCAGGTAGATCACGAACAACAGGGTCGACAAAAGGCAGAGGAAATCCCCGGTCTGCCCCAACTGACCTCCTCTGGAGGCAAACAACCAGTAGGCTCCGCCCAGGACCAGGGCCAGGGAAATGTAGGTGTACACGGGTATCCGCCTCTTGTAGAGAAAACGTTCGAAAAGGGCGAAGAACAGGGGATTGATCGAAAAGATGAAGGTGGCGCTGGCCACGTAGGTCCGCTTCAGTCCTATGATCCAGGCCTGAAAGTGAAGTCCCAGCAGAACTCCGGGAATCAACAGCAGAAGGAAACCGGGCAGTCCCCTTTCCCGGAAATGGTTCTTCAGGTGTCCTACGCAGAACGGCGCCACCGCCAGGCCCGCCAGGATCATACGAAAGGAGGCAATCACAGTAGGCGGAAAATCACACAGTTTGATCAACACCCCGGAGAAGCCGAAGCTCAACGCTCCGACTGCGAGAAAAAGGAGGGCAAATCTTCGTTGCCGGACCTCCCCGTCACTCATCACGGCCTCGATTATAACAGAACGCGGAGTGGATTTCTTCAGGCTTCGGCCCGTTGTCAGTCTTCAGCACCAGCAAAAAGCTTGACATTAGCAGCTTCAGAAAATACAGTAAAAAGTAACAGTCCATAATCTAAGGAGGTACACATGACAAGAAAAAGCCTGTTGGCGGTAGCCCTGGTTCTGCTTTCCGCCGTGCTCGTGGGAGCCGGCGGCCAGATCGCTCCGTCGCCAGCCGAAGGCGCTGCAGCTAAAGGAGAGGTCACCATCGGTGGTCTGTTGCCCCTAAGCGGTGACCTTGCCGTATACGGCCAAACCGTACAGAAGGGCATCCAGCTGGCAATCAAGCAGCTGAACGAGGCGGGAGGCCCGCTCGGGATGCGGTTGAAGGTGGTCTTCCGGGACACCCAGACCGACCCGACCGCCTTGAGGGATTCGGCGGAGAAGCTGGTGAACGTGGACAAGGTACCAGCCATCGTCGGACCCATGATCCGCTCGGATGTAGCCACCCCGGTCACCGCGCCCAACCACGTGGTGATCATCTCCCCTTCCAACACCCCGACCTGGGTTACTACCCTGGAGGACGACGACTACACATTCCGCACTACCGCCTCCGATGCCATTCAGGGCAAGGTTCTGGGCGAAATGGCCTGGGAGGTCG
>CAZPQC010000073.1:0-19844 GCA_964588525.1 uncultured Spirochaetaceae bacterium | reverse complement strand
AGGTTCGAACCCTGATATTCGAGTTGAGCTCCCCGCTGCTGTACGAGGTGGGATTGAAAGCGGCGGTGGAGCAGCTGGTGGAACAGGTTCAGGATCAACATGGAATCCCGATCTCCCTGGAGGATGACGGGCGCCCAAAACCGTTGACGATAGACGGATCGGTGGTTCTGTTCCAGGCTATACGGGAGCTGCTGTTAAACGTGGTGAAGCATGCCGCTGCTCATCGCATACGTGTATCCATGAGCCGTCTCGAAAACGCCGTGGAAATCACGGTTCAGGACGATGGTGTGGGCTTCCATGTTTCCCGTCAGGCATTCAAGCCCGGCAGGCAGGGAGGCTATGGTCTGTTCAGCATCCGGGAGCGACTGGAGTACCTGGGAGGGAAGGTGACCGTTGAATCGACCCCGGGTCGAGGAACCAGGGCGGCCTTGGCCCTCATGCTGAACCACGATACAATTAAGAGCGGAAGCTGAAGCACGATGAAAGTACGGATTTTACTTGCGGATGACCATCAGATAATGAGGGAGGGACTAAAGTCCCTGCTCGGCAAGCACTCCTCGATAGAGGTCATCGCCGAGACGGAAAACGGCATTGAGACGTTGGCGATCGCCCGTCAGGAGAGACCCGACGTCATCATTATGGACATCGCTATGCCGGACATCAATGGTATTGAGGTTACCCGCCAGCTCAAATCAGAACTGGCGGACATCAAGATCATCGCCCTTTCGATGCACTCGGACAGACGCTTCGTAAGCGAGATCCTCAAAGCCGGCGCTTCGGCCTACGTGCTCAAGCAGGCGGCTTTCGAGGACCTGGAGAAAGCCATAAAGGCGGTAATGCTGAATCACACCTTCCTGAGCGCCGATATTTTAGAATCCGTAGTGAGTGATTACGTCAGCCAACTTTCCAGCTCAGAATACGACGCCTACCGACAGCTTTCGGACCGGGAGAGGCAGGTGTTGCAGCTGTTAGCCGAAGGAAACAGCACAAAAGAGACCGCCTTCAAGCTTCACGTAAGCGTAAAAACCATAGAATCTCATCGCCAAAACATCATGAACAAACTCGGCATACGTACCCTTGCCGGTCTTACCAAATTCGCCGTCCGAGAGGGCTTGACCTCTCTGGACGTCTGAAAACCGATATCCTCGCGCCCCAGACGCAAGCTCTAGACTATGCGAATCCCACTGTAAGAGATTTCGAAGCCCGGGATCGGTGAATTCCTGATATCGAGCCACAAAAACCCGGGCGAATATATCATGGTTACGTGTAATCTCGGCATCATATAATGGGGGATTCATCTAAACTAAACGTGGCTACCCAAACGACTAGCGAACAACTGTACAGCACCATCGTAGATAACACGGGTGAAGCAATCATCGTCATTCAAAATCAGAGAATCAGGTTTTGTAACCATAGAGCAGTTGAGCTGTCCGGTTATTCAGAAAACGAAATACGGCGTTTATCCTGGTTGAATCTCATTCATCCGGACGATCGTGAGCTGGTGCTGTCGGAATGCAGTAGGCCTTCAAAGCTCAAAGAACACGCAAGGGTTTATTCCATTCGCATTCATGATAGAGGCGGGAATTCCAAATGGCTGGAGCTCCATCACAGACAAATCTCTTGGAACGGCAGAGATGCGACCCTGGTCTTTTTCAGGGATATTACCGAGCGCAAGCTTCTAGAATCGCAATTTCTGCAGGCGCAAAAAATGGAAGCGGTGGGCAGGCTGGCCGGTGGTATCGCCCACGATTTCAACAATTTTCTCACGGTGATCCTTGGCAACACCGAGCTTCTCGAAAAGGAGATGTTGGCCCAATGCGCAGACTCGACAAATGTTCAGGTTATCCGGGAAGCCGCAAAAAAAGCCTCGGTTCTTACGCAACAACTACTGGCTTTTAGCCGGAAACAGCATCTGGAGCCGAAGATCATCAATCCCAACAAGCTGATAGACGGAATGCAGCGGATGTTGAAGCGCCTGGTCGGTGAAAACACAGAGATCGTAATGAAAACCGACAGCCGGGTTGGTTCGATCCACGCGGATGCAAACCAACTGGAGCAGGTTGTCCTCAATTTAGCGGTCAACTCAAAGGATGCCATGGAAGACGGCGGCAAACTGGTCATATCCACGGAGAACGTTTATTTTTCAGAGGAATCCTTAAAGCCGAAGCCGGAAATGCGCCCCGGCCGGTACGTCATGCTGTGCATCAGTGATACCGGCAGCGGCATGGACGAAGCAACCAAATCCCACTTATTTGAGCCGTTTTTCACAACAAAGGAGAGCGGAAGAGGAACTGGTCTTGGATTGGCTACAGTTTACGGAATCATCAAACAGAGCAAGGGATTTATCTATGTGTACAGCGAATTGGGCAAGGGGACGACCTTCAAACTGTACTTTCCCCGCATCGACAAACAACCAACGGAAAAACCGCCTAACGTGACACATCCGAAAGAGTTGAAAGGAAATGAAAAAGTACTGGTCTTGGAAGACGAGCAGCAGGTGTTGGCTATCATCGGGAGCATGCTTCAGCGCCAGGGATACACTGTGCTCACGACAAACCGTGGAGAAAAGGCCGTCGCCCAGAGCCAACTCAATCCGGGTTCCATCGACCTGTTGATTACCGACGTAGGCATTCCCGATATGAGCGGCCGAGAGGTCTGGGAAGCAATTAAAAAAGGTCACCCGAACTGCCGGGTGCTCTTCATCTCCGGCTATCCGGAGGAATTCGTTCCCCTTGAGGATATCGGAGACGGACAGAGTATTTTCCTGCAGAAACCCTTCGGTTCTGAGGTCCTGCTCACCAGAGTGAGAGAAATCCTGAACGCGGGACCCGGCGGCTCGCCGTTCAGGAGATGATCACTTCTGCTGAACTGTCTTCATCACCGCGATGCCGGCCAACACCTTCTTGGAATAGTCGATGCTCTCCTGGTAACGGCCCGCATCATAGGCGGCCTTGGCTTGAGCCAGGTCCTTCTCCGCCTGATCCAGGTAGGCCTGGTAATCCGGCTGAACCCCTACCGACTTGAAGTAAGCGACCCGCTCCTGGGCGGCCTTCAGCAGGCTGTTGGCCCGGTAGACGAGAAGCCGGTTCTCCACGTAGGTGTTGGATCTCCCGATGTACTCCTTGGCCTGCCGGGAATATTCCCGGGCCATGTCATAATCACCTTCGGCGTAGGCGGCGTCGGCCTGTCGCTGCAGCTCCACGGCCTTCTTGTAGTCCGGGTTGTCCAGAAGGGACTGTGCGGTAACGGATGAGGCGAACAGCAGCAGCCCCAGTATCATCAGGCCCAAAAGTATAGTCTTTTTCATGATTACTGCCCTCCGCCCTGCATCTCTTCATCGCCGGCTTTAGCTCTTTCCTCGGCGTCCTTGAGGCCGTCCTGGGAAGACTTGATTTCGGCCTCTGCGGCTTCCTTCTTCACTTTCGTCTGTTGGTACACGTCCTGGAAAAGCGTTTTGGCTTCTGCAAACAGGGAGATCGCCTGTTCGAAGTTGCCCGCATCCCTGGCCGCCACCGCCTGGTCATACTTGGCCTTGGCCGCCGCGTACCCGCTCTTCATGGCAACCTGTGCCTTGATGCTCTCCGCGTTGGCCTTGATCGTGTCCACCTCTGCTTTCGATCGATCGACCTTGAGCGGGAAGGCCTTGCTGATCACTGTCCGGTAGGAGGCGATCGCCGCATCGAGCGCCTTCTTGGCCTTGGCGTTGTCCTTACCGTAGGCCGCCTCCCCATCCTGGAGGCTCTTCTCAGCCTGCTGGTAATCTTCCAGAGCAAACTCGGACAGGCCGTTGTTGTCCACCCGGGTTTTCAAGGATTTCGCCTCCGCCAATTCCTGCTCCGGAAGAGGCGCCCTGGTGTCTACCGGCTGCTTGGGCTGCTCGGGTTGCACCGGCTGCACCGGCTGCTCCGGCGGGCTGGCGCAGGAGAACAGCAGGAGGGCCAATCCTGCCATCACGAGGATCAGTATCTTTCTCATTCCCGTCACCTCCGATTTCTTGTAGTTGGGGCCGCACCCTGCGGGGCGGTACCTGGTGTCATTTTACCCTATTATTCACTCTATTATAAGGTTTTTTACGGCCTCCTGCGAGGGCTTCCCGGCCCTCCGCGGTGATCGCCCGGAGGGCTCGCTGTAGCCGGACAGCAGGATCGATCTGTCCAGAGGAATGAACAGATCAGCTCCGTCGGCCCGCCACCCCCACTGAATGGTCTTGATTGCCTCCGCGTTTTTCGGATTGGAATCCGTGGAGCTGTGAAATCCCGGCTCGGGACCAACCCGGAGCAGCAGATCGGCTTTTATCTTCGAGGCACCGCTTCCCTCCAGGCAGCGCAGCAGGTAGGCGGCGTTGCGCGAGTTCCAGAACAGCGTGGCCGCCACCTCAGGCCTGCCCGTGACCTGTTCTTTGTTCCCGGCAAGAGCCTCCTGCAGGGCCCGAAGCACCGTTTTCTCCTTCTTTTTCCCTGCAAAGGCAAAAATCATCTCGGGATTGAGCAGCACCTCCACCCGGTCCATACCGGCGGCGGGCGCCTCCGCCAACACCTCTGCCAGGGCCCCGACATCGGGAAAGCAGCGGTCGAAAAAGCGTCGGTACACCGGCTTCAGCTCCCCGACGTGCCAGAGGGGGATACTCCCTTCTCTCGCCATGGCCAAACACTCGCTGAAGGCGACATTGTTGGCTTCTTCCAAGCCCTGGACCAGAATCAGCAGCTGTCGCTCTCCCGGGCGGTCCTCGAACAGATGATGCGTTTCCCCCCCGCCGCTCCCGTCCAGCATTCCCAACCAACCCGAATCCAGACTCTGCAGCCCCGCCGCCTCGACTGGGATTCCTCTGTCCCGAGCAAAGCTCAAGGCCCGATCCAAAATCTCCCCCGGGAGATAGGGGGAAAGGTGCATCAGGGGCTTCCGGCAATCCTTCAAAGCCGCCTCCAGCTGATCCGCCGCCTGGGCCCAGTCGATCTGCTTTCCCTTGCCGTCCAGAGGATGCGCGGGTCGTTGATCGTTCAAGAACGTATGCTCGAACCTGCCCTTGAGGCACAGCCTTCCACCTTGGCGCCCGGTTCCGTTCAGTCCGTTCTCGAAACGGGGCAGAACCCGGGTCAGGAGGCTGCCGTGGTAGCGGAACTCCACGGGGCATCCCACCGAGCAGAGGGCGCAGTAACCCTCCTCCACCCTTTCGGCCAGCGGCACGGTCTTTCCGCCGGGGATTTTTTCGGTAAGGGCTCCCACCGGACAGGCGGACACACACTGACCGCAGGAGATACACAGAGGATCTTCACCGAAGGGCATGCTGAAGGTGGGCGTCACGACGGACTTGAATCCCCGGTTGACGTAACCCAGTACGCCCAGCCCCTGGACCTCCAGGCAGATGCGGATGCAGCGGCCGCAGAGGATGCATTTGGCAGGGTCCCGTCTGATGAAGGGGTGGCTTTGATCGATGGGGTGACGCTGAATCTCTCCGGTGTAATGAACGGGATCCGCCCCGTAGCTTTGCGCGTAGCTCTTCAGCTTGCACTCCTCCACGTCCTGACAGCCGCATTCCATACAGCGGGCGGCCTCCCTGAGAGCCTGCTTCTCGGTAAAGCCCTTCTCGATCTCGTCGAAATTGGTTCTTCGCTTGGCAGGCGATACGACCTTCATCTTCTCCCGGGCGGCCCGCGGCTCATCCGTGAAGTCGTCTTCGCTAAGCTTGCCGAAATCCTCCTTCCTGCTCAGGAACTCCGGGGTGATGCGGTACTCCTCCCCCCGGAGGTAGGCGAGTGCGGCCCGGGCGGCGTGCTTGCCTCCGGCGATCGCCCGGATGGCGATATCCGGCCCGGTCACCAGGTCCCCGGCTGCGAACAGTCCCGGCATGGGGGTGCGGCCGGTTTGATCATCGCAGATCAGATATCCCTTCTCATCGACCAGCCCGTCGATCGATTCGAGAAAACGGGTATCCGAGTACTGACCGATCGCGGTTATGAGGGTGTCGACTTCCACCTCGAAATCGCTGCCCTCGATGGGAATCGGCCGGCGCCGACCGGAGGAATCCGGTTCCCCCAGCTCCATCTTGATCAGCCTCAAGACTTTCAGTCCCTTGCCCTTCTCCCGGATCATCATCGGCGCTACCAGGTAGTAGAACTGAACCCCCTCCTCCAGTGCCTCCTGAACCTCCAGAGCGGAGGCGGGCATCTCCACGTCGGTCCTCCGGTAGAAGAGGTTCACCTCCCCGGCTCCGAGCCTCACGGCGGTTCGGGCCGAATCGATGGCCGTGTTGCCGCCGCCGATTACAGCCACCTTCTGGCCGAGCTCGGGTCTGGCCCCCTGCGCCACATCCCTTAAGAATTCGATGCCGGCGATCACACCGGGGCGGTCCTCCCCCTGAACCCGCAAGCCCCGGCTCTTCCAGGCGCCGTGAGCCAGGATCACCGCATCGAAGGATTCCATCAACTGCTGGAACTCGACATCCCGACCGATGCGTACGCCTGTTTTCAGCCGGACACCCAGTCGAACGATTGCCTCGATTTCCCGATCCAACGTGTCTTGGGGCAGGCGATAATCGGGGATCCCGTAGCGGAACATACCTCCGGCTTTGTCCTCCGCCTCATAGACGGTTACCTCCACCCCCTCCTGAACCAGGTAATAGGCTGCGGACAGGCCGGCGGGCCCGGCGCCGACAATCGCTACCTTCTTGCCGGTCTTGACCGCCAGAGGAGGATCGTAGCTGTCCGGGGCGCCCAGATCCAGATCCGCCACAAAGCGCTTGAGCCAGTCGATGGCCACCGGTTCGTCCACCAGATTGCGGCGACAGGCATCCTCGCAGGGACGGGGGCAGACCCGTCCGATGGCGACAGGAAAGGGATTGTCCCGCTTGATCAACTGGAGGGCCTCCCGATAGCGGCCATTGGCGATCAGCCCGATATACCCCTGGACATCGATGTTCGAAGGACAGGCAAGTGAACAGGGAGGGCGGCAGTCGCCGTAGTGATTGGACAGAAGCAGCTCAAGGGCCATGCGCCGGGTGGCCTGTATTTCCGCATCATCGGTAGTGATACGCATACCCTGGCGCACCTTGGTCGAACAGGCGGGAACGAATCCTTTTGCTCCCGGCACCCGAACGATGCAAAGCCAGCAGGAGGCGTAGGGAACGAGCCTGGGATCATGGCACAGCGTGGGGATCCCGATACCCTGCTGCTCCGCTACCTCCAGGATCGTTGCTTCAGGTGAAACGAGGAGCTTCTTGCCGTTCAACTCGATCTCGACCAGCCGCTGCTCCATCATGCCTCCACCCCCGTTGCCGCAGCCTCAGCAGCAACTGCTCCCGTGGTTATCTCGATAGCGTCGAAACGACAGGCTTCGAAGCACAATCCGCATTTTATGCAAAGCGCTTGGTCTATGTGGTGAACCGCTTTTCGTTCGCCCGCGGCGGCCTGGGTCGGACAGACCTTGGCGCACAGGGTGCAGCCGGTGCAGGCCTCCTCGATCACCCGGAACCGTAACAGCGCCCGGCAGTGCTTGGCCGGACAGGCCTTGTTTTGGATATGCTCGATATACTCCTCTCGGAAATACTTCAAGGTTGTCAAAACCGGATTGGGGGCGGTCTGGCCCAGGCCGCAGAGGGAGGATATTTTGACCTTGACGGCCAACTGCTCCAGCTGATCGAGATCGGACATCTTTCCCTCGCCCCGGGTGATGCGCTCCAGGATCTCCAGCATGCGTTTGGTTCCCATACGGCAGAAGGTACATTTCCCGCAGGACTCGCTCTGGGTGAAGCTCAGGAAGTAGCGGGCCACATCGACCATACAGGTGGTCTCATCCATGACCACCATACCTCCGGAGCCCATGATCGCACCGGTGGCGGTAACCGAGTCGTAGTCTACCTGCACGTCGAGCAGACTCTCAGGGATGCAGCCGCCCGAGGGCCCCCCCAGCTGGACGGCCTTGAACTTCTTGTCGCCCTGGATCCCACCGCCGATCCCGAAGATCACTTCCCGCAGGGTGATGCCCATGGGAACCTCGATCATGCCGCCGTGCTTGATCTTGCCGGCCAGGGCGAAGACCTTGGTGCCCTTGCTCTTTTCGGTTCCGATTGCAGCGTAGGCCGACGCGCCCATGCGCAGGATCGGAGCGACGTTTCCCAGGGTTTCCACATTGTTGATATTCGTAGGCGCCCCCCAAAGTCCCCTTTCGGCGGGAAAGGGGGGTCGAACGTGGGGCATTCCCCGTTTTCCTTCTATCGATGCCATCAGGGCCGTTTCCTCGCCGCAGACGAAGGCACCGGCCCCTTCCTTGAGGTGGATTTCGAAAGAAAAATCGCTGCCCAAAATGTGGGATCCCAGGAGGTTCCTGTCTTCGGCCTGGGATATGGCCAGCTCCAGTCGCTTGATAGCCAGGGGGTACTCGGCCCGCACGTAGATATAGCCCTCATCCGCACCGATGGCGTAGGCTCCGATGGCCATCCCCTCGAGTACCGTGTGAGGATCCCCCTCCAGAAGGGATCGATCCATGAAGGCACCGGGGTCCCCCTCGTCGGCGTTGCAGACCATGTACTTCTTGGCCCCGGCGTTGGCCCGGGCCAGGGACCACTTGAGACCCGTGGGAAAACCCGCTCCTCCCCGGCCGCGCAGGCCCGATGTCTTGATCTCCTGGATGACCTGCTCCGGGCTCATCTCCGTAATCGCCTTGCGCAGCGCCATATATCCGTCGGCCGCCAGGTAGTCGTCGATGGATTCGGGATTGATCACTCCCGAGTTGACCAGCACGATCTTTTTCTGCTTGGCGAGGTAGGGATAGTCCGGGGGGATCAGATATTCTTCGACCGGTTTCCCGCCGACAAGGTGCTCCTCGACCACCTTCAGGGTCTTCTCGGAATCGAGATCCCCATACAGATAGCGCCCGCCATCCTCCGTGCGGATTTCTATCTGGGGCTCCCGGTGACAGGCACCGATGCAGCCAGTCACCGACACGCTGAACGGCAGCTTTCGCCGGGAAAGCTCCTGCTGCAGCGTGTCGTAGACCGCTCTGGCCCCGGAAGCGATCCCGCAGGATCCCAAGCCAACAAGAACTTGCGTCATCAGGTCCCCGCTTTTCGTATGACTTTTTTGAGCCTGTCTCCGGTCAGCCGCCCGTGGACCTCCTGGTCCAGCATGACTACGGGAGCGAGGGAGCAGCAGCCCAAACAGGCAACTCGTTCCACCGAAAACTCCCCGTCTTCGGTGGTCTCCCCGGGTTCGATCCCCAGCTCGGTTTTGAGTGCCAAATCCAGCCCGTCCGCCCCGTTCACGTGGCAGGCGGTGCCGTGGCAGACCTTGAGGGTGTGCTTGCCGGAGGGCTGGAAACGAAACTGGGCGTAGAAGGTGGCCACCCCGTAGATTTCAGCCGGTGATTTCCCCGTCACCTCGGCGATAGCCTCCATATCCTCCCTGTCGAGGTATCCTCTGAGTTCCTGGGTCTTCTGCAGCAGGGGAATCACGTTTCCCTTCTGGCTCTTCCAGTGTTGAAGCAGCTCGTTAAAGCCCTTGTCCACGATGCGCGCTCCTCCGCAAGCGTATTAATGCTCCGTTTCGGTCTGCGGTTCAGTTTCTGTCAGAATTAATCGTCGTACACCCGGGTGATCGCTTGATCCCAAAATTCCGTACATGTAGTGAATAGATTCACCCAATCCTATCACGCCGGGAACGAGTTCGGCAAGTTGCGCGCCGATGCGGGATGAGGAGGTCTCAGCCAACAACCTCTTCGAGCCGGGCGCTCTTGCGATACACGGTACCCTGAAAAAGTCCCAGTAAAGATCCGGTGTCGTCGGTTACCTCGATCAGATAGGTGGCAAGCTTGGGATTTCTGGATACCTCCTTTGCTTCCGCATACAGGGTGCCGCTGCTGACGGCTTTGAAATAGGAAATGCAGACCTGAATCGCCACAGCTACCGTACCATGCGAGTTTGAGGCAACCGAGAAGGCGGAATCGGCCAGAGAGAAGATGACACCGCCGTGCACCGTGTTTACGCTGTTCAGATGATTATTATTCAGCTTTAACTTCGCTTTGGCGTATCCTTCACTCCATCGACAGATTTCCACACCCAGATAGCGTGCGTATTGGTCCTGATGGACAAATCTTTCCATGATCTCCATAGCCTTCCTCCTCTGTTCCACCTGTGAGGGGTGGGGGATCGCCGGTGTTTCCCTATCCTACCTCGGAGTCTCCAAATATGGTACGCTGTTCTACAGTCTCTCCGGTCAGCCGGCCAGCATTCGAGTTTTCGGAGGATCCGGGATGCGGCACATACGCAAGAGTTTCTACAGATTGAATCTGGGAATCACCAAATGCTACCTGTTGAGGTGCCCGGAGGGATATCTGTTGATCGATACCGCTTATCCCAACGAATACGATAGATTCCGGAAAGCGATCGGTGCACTTGGTATCGTAGCAACCCATATACGCTACCTCTTGTTGACCCACCATCACGACGATCATGCCGGTTTCGCGGCGCGATTGGTAGATGAAACGGGTTGCACAATTATTTGCCATCAAGAGGCGCTTGTTCCTCTGAGTCTGGGAAAAAGCGAAGAAACCATGAAACCGGTGAACCGGTGCGTAGGCGCCGTTTTTTTAATCTTTAAACTGATCCATCGAAAGTTCAGATACCCTCGATTGACTGCTACTGAAAACCGCTTTTTTGTAACCGGTGACAATTACAGTATTCTGCAACGCGTAGGGATTGAAGGCGAGATCCTTCACACTCCCGGTCATTCACGGGATTCGATCTCGGTTGTTCTTTCCGACGGTAGTGCTTTTGTCGGTGACGCGGCCATGAATTTCCTGAAGTTCTGTGGCATCAAGCACAGACCCATTTTCGTAGAAGACGTCGATGCGGTATTCGATAGTTGGAGAAAATTGCTAGAGCACGGCGCGGAGTGGATTTACCCGGCTCACGGAAGACCTTTCCCCGCCGACAAGCTAGTGCGATACGCCGCCGGTAGGAATTTGGATGGTTCTTAGGACGAATATCGAGGATCATTGATAGTTGTAGACTTCACGGGCTATCGTCTGGGTTTAGGCAAGAAGATGAAATTGGGCCTCAGGTATCTGAGGACATGGGGCTTGCCGCCCCGCGGAGGGCGAAACAGCATGACTCCCGGGGAGCTTGTATCCCTGGTAGAACCAGTTGGGTTTCAAGTCGAGCATGTAGAGCTGCTGGTAGATGGCGCAAATGCATTATATTTAAAGGGAATAAAGTAGCTTTGAGGGCAAAGACCGGCGCCTCCGTTTATCTCCATTTGGGTAGGAAGAAGTTTGCGCTCAGGATCAGATCGGGCTACTTCGGCAGTCCTATCCATCTGGGGGTTCTTTTCATATATTCACGGTAGGCATCGCCAAATTTTTTTGTGGTTGCACTCTCTTCGGTTATTGCCAAGAAATACGATATCACCATCAAAATTGCCGAAAGTACCAGGAAAAGCCATGAAGCGGTCGCTATGCCAACACCTATAAACGGCAATAACGTGCCAATTGCGATCGGATGCCTCGAATAACGATACATCCCGGTGGTAAATGGCACGCCGGGCTTTGTGGCTGCAATACTGAACAGAGCTGCAGTGGAGAAAATAAATCCTAAAAGATAAACGGCAAGTCCCGCGTAGAACCAGATCGTCCCTAGTTTCAGTGGCAAGAAAATGGAGTATATGATCATGGTGAAAAATACAATCAACATTACCCTGTTGACTTTTTTAACTTCTTCGCCGGGAGTTATTCTCTTGCCTATGTCCTTGGGGAGCAGTCCCGATAGCATGATGAAAAGGAGCAAAAAAGTCGTCGGAATCCAGGCATTCCACACACCTATTTTAAACACCGGTATTAGTGTCATCACGATTCCCGCTTTTTGAATATATCGGGAATTCTATCCTACTCCTGGTTTCATGAGAAATCAACATTCGTTAAAGGAAAAATGCCACTGATGTCATCCCCAACTTTGTCCGCCGTGATCCGATTTTTCCAGAAGCCCCTCTTCAGCACCTTGATCGCCCCGCTTCGGCGGAGCGTCTCCAACGCCTCCTCGATCTCCTCCTCCTGCCAGCCGGCCAGTGCCCCGAATCCGTGGTAGGAGGCCAGGCCTCTGCGCACCACCTCGTAGCTATTGGCGCCTCTCAGCAGCTGCGCCGCCTGGAGCAGGATGAAGCGCTGGCGGTTTCTGGCCACAAAGTCCAGAAACTGCGCCTCTCCCTCGGCCCGGTTCAGCACCCGGCCGTCGCAGACATCACAGCCGCCGCAGGAACCCGGCTCCTGGCCGAGGAAGCCGAGCAACTGCTGCCGGCGGCGGCGGCTCCCGGCGGCAACTGCTGCCGCCGGCAACGGCTCGTGTCCAGGGCGTAGTCCAGCATCCGGGTATAGCGTTCGGCGGCTAGCGGAGCGGGCCTCCGAGGCCCAGGCAGATCTTCCAGCGAATTACCAGGGGTGGTGGAGAGCGTCTCCGCAAACAGGAGATCCTCCGCCGAGTACAGGAGCGTGGCCCCAACTGCACTGCCGTCCCGCCCCGCCCTGCCCGTCTCCTGCAGGTACGCATCCGGGGAGTAGGGAATGTCCAGGTGGATCACGGTGCGGATACTGACTGTATCATATTTTCCCCAACAGGTCCCTTTTATGGTGAAATTGATAGCAAGGACTATTATGACTGTATGGAAAGCGGGTGTGGTCTGGATCACCGGATCATGGGCCTGGATCAAACACGAGAGGTGTCTTGCAACGGAAACTTCTGATTGACATGGACAGGGTAATAGTTCATCATCGGGATGCTGCTCCATGAACGAATCGTTTGTGCATCGTCTGGTCAGTTTTTCCATCCGACATTCATGGAAGGTGATCCTGCTTGCATTTCTTCTCACCCTCCTCTTAGGATACTACGCTTTTCAGATCCAGATCGACGCAAATATTGGCAACATGATCCCGAAACACGATAGAGTGCTCAAGTTGACGGAGAAATATGCTACAGGTAGTGATGTGTGGCAACTCTTGATCGCAGTGGAGAGCGACGACCTTTTTAACCTGGACAAGCTGCGGGCTTTCGAGTCGGCGATTCAGGAAATCGAAGCCGTCGAAGGTGTCATCGGAAGCATCAATCCATTCAATTTCATCACATTCGAGCAGGAAGGGAAAAAGATAAAACCAGTTTCAACAGCCTCAGAGAGCAGGGCTCCTCGAAACCAGGTTGAACTTGAGAAGTTCACAATAAGATTGCTCGGAAACCCACTGGCGAAAAACATGGTCCTATCCGGAGACGGGAGCGCTCTGTGCGCGATTTTTCCAGTTGAGATCAAAGATGACTTCTCCGATCTCTTCGCTACTGTAGACCGTCAGCGTCTCTCCCTCGAATCCCACTACAACGTCTATATAACCGGCCCACCCCTGTTTTTTCATAAGACCAAGACAGCATTGCTCGACGATGTGCCCAAGTTCCTCATTTTTAGCGTTCTTATCATCCTTACCATTCTGTTCTTGAGCTTTCGAGCGTTGCGATCCCTGATTCTGCCCCTGGCCGTGGTAGGATTTAGCACACTATGGACCATGGGAACGATGAAGCTCCTTGGTTTTAAACTAACAGTGGTCAGTATCATGGTACCCCCACTGGTCTTGACGCTGGGTAGTGCGTACAGTATCCACGTTCTCAATCAGTACTATCGGGAAGCCAAGGTTAAGAGCACGGACAAGAGCTGGATCGCGCAGTCGGTAGGACATATCAATCAGACCATCCTTATGGCCGCCCTAACCACAATCATCGGCTTTTCCAGTCTGGTGTCCGCTAACCTGGTGCAGATAAAAGAATTTGGTCTTTCCACCAGTATTGGCATCGTCTACTGTGCACTACTTACCCTCTTCTTCTTTCCGGCGGCGCTGTCTTTACTCCCCTCGCCCAGGGCCGTGGAGCGGGACCGAGTGCTCAAAGGTTTAATCGCTCGCTTCATGGAACGCCTCAGTGTCTGGGTTATCGGTCACCGCTATATCATCTTCGCAGCCATAATTGCTATCGCTGTGGCATTTGGCGTTTCATTGAAATACGTGAGATACCAGACAGACTACCTGAGCTACTTCCGAAAGAAGCAGCGGATAGTCCAGGATAGCGAGGAATGGGTTAAGCGTTTCGGCGGGTATACAAACGTCTATATGACTATAGAAGCCCCGGAAGGAGAGAAAAACTACTTTCTCGATCCGGAAGTACTGGAAAAGATATCTCGGTTAGAGAATAATTTGACGCTTGATCCAGACATCAGCTACATCTTCTCGTTCAGTCAGTACCTAAAACTAATGAATCTCAAGGCTTCTGGTTCATTCACAATCCCCGAGCGGCGTGCTTCCATCCTGCTGCTCTCGCGCTACATCAAAAGCATTATCAGTTCCCCATACGGGCGATCCATGGTGGCTCCACCGATAAACGAGGATTTCACCCAGTTCACGATTTTTCTGCGAGTTTGGGACGGCACAAATAAACGGGTGCTTAAGGAGCCGGGATTTAAAAATCTGATTCACAGAATAGATACACTAATAGATAATGATCTAGATAATAGAGCGGAAACGGTGATCTGGGGTCGAGCCCTGGCACTAATGTACATCTCCGATACCCTATCCCGGGACCAAATCTTCTCCGTGATAGTTTCTGTCGCCCTTATATTCCTAGTAACAACCATCGGTTTCAGATCGATCCGCTTGGGAGTACTCACGCTGATCCCGATGATGACGGGGATCATGCTGAATTTCGTCATCATGGTCCTGCTGAAGCTCCCTTTTGACGTAGTAACGGTTATGTTTTCCAGTGTGGTCATCGGTGTCGGCATCGACGATTCGATCCACCTAATCATTCGCTATCGGCGACAAATCCGGGTTTATAAAGGAGCGGTGGACAGGCAGACAGTGCTCTCCCATACACTAAGAACAACGGGAAGACCTATCCTCCTGACCTCGCTGTCCCTGATGTCGGGGTTCCTTGTCCTGTGCTTTTCTCAGTTCTTGCCAATTCTATATTTCGGAATGCTGGTTTCTTTGGCCCTCGCTACAACCACCATCGGTGCCCTGATCATCCTACCGGCCATCCTTTCCATAGGACCTAGTCCCGAAAAGATCGGTCGTCGTATTAACTGAGACCTACTTTTATTGGTTGCTTCGAGCAGCTTTACTCATAAGGGATTTAAGAATGACAAGACGTGCTCTATTCTTATTTCGTACCCAAAAAAAGTTAGTAAGAAGAGCAACAATAGAGGGCAGCAGATTACGTGTGGCGAAGAGAGTACGAAAGAATCTTACTATTATGGCGGAGTAGGAATATATAATCACCAAGCGCTCACGAATGCCGGTGTAGATTTCTCCGGTCTTTAGAAAATCCATCTGTGAAACCGGATGGTCAGCGTCATAATAACCCCAGTCTCCCGGGAAATCCCTCATGATAATTCTGTTTTCTTTGTTCAATCGCTCAAAGATCTTAGTACCCGGGTAGGGAGTAAGAATGGCGAAATTTATAATATCCAACGGACTTTTCTTCATCCAATAGGTATCCCGGCTCAATTCTTCCAAACCTCTTTCGTAGCCTAAAACAAAGTTTCCCATCACTATCATCCCGTATTTATGGATTTTACGAATGGAGTCTATATAGGAGCTAACCCCCGTCTTCAGATTCGCCCCTTTATTCATTCGCTTGAGCACCTCTTCGTTAACAGACTCCATACCTACGAAGAAACCGATACATCCGGATTTGCGTGCCAGCTTGAGTACGGATTTATCGGCCAGGGAATTGATCGATGTTTGAGCGACCCATTTCTTCCGAATCCCGTGTTTTATCATCTCTGAGAAGAGTTCTTTGGCCTGCCCTCGGTGTTCCTTCGTATATCCGAGGAGGTTATCGTCGAGAAATAGTAGGTATTTTTGCGGTATTGTTTTCAGTTCCCCGATTACATGATTAATCTCTCTCCGCCTCAGCCGCGAGCCGTTGAAAATCGTGACAATGCAGAAATCGCAAGAAAAAGGGCAACCTCGAGAAGTCATGATGGAACCGAATCTGTATTTTCTGCTGAACAGATCTCGTCTTGGTCGAACCTCTTGTCTCAGATCAACCGGTGCTCCCCTGTATATCCTTTTCAGTTCTTTTCGGGAGAAATCCTCGATCACTTTCGACCAGATATCCTCCGCCTCCCCAGTCACGATGCTGTCCACATGGCAAAGTGCTTCTTCCGGTCTGAAAGATGCGTGAATGCCCCCCATCACAACGGGTATTTTTAGCTTGCGATAAACATCGGCTATTTCGTAGGCTCGCGGTGCCTGTCCGGTGGTGGCAGTGATTCCTACCAGGTCGGCCGGTTCGTACACGAACGGATCAACTGCTTCGTCTTTAATTTTCACCTGCCAGTTCTTTGGGGTAACGGCAGCGATATACCCGAGCCCTATAGGAGGGACAAATACCACTCCATTGGTCTTGCTGAAATTAGGATTTAAAAAGGAAAAGATGTTGACCGGGTTGATTGGGTTTATAAGCAGGAGCCTAAACATTGAGCTGTTCTCTGCATCTCATGAAATCCAGAGCGCATTTCGGTTTATTATGGAGCCGCATGGCTAGGTTCAAACCTAGACCGATCCAAACATCGTTGCCGGCGTGGCTTAGAGTACGCTTTATGGCTGCAGGCAAGGCAAAGTATTTTTTCCTTAAATACTGCATTTCTTCGATGAATTCATCGCAGTCAAAGTTATTCGGTATAAATAACAAGTTATTGATATCGTATAGACTCCAATCTTTACTGAGCAACCTGTTTTGTTTTTCAAGTCTCTCTGCCAATTTGGTACCCGGATATGGGACAAGAATACCGAGAGATGCCGTTATCAAATCTAGATCCAGAAGATTGTCCAACGTTCGCCGCAGTGTATCTTTGGTTTCAAAATCGTGGCCGAATACCATAGTAGCGAGAATACTAATGCCGTGATCTTTAAACAGCTTCAGCGCCTCTTTTAGTTCGTCCAGATTCTTCAGGCTTTTGTTGTACTTCTGAAATCCCTCTTCTACGATGCTTTCAAGACCAACTAAAAGACCGAAACAACCGGAATCTGAGGCAAGCTTCACCAGTTCTTTATCTTTGGCAAAGGCTATCGTAGCTTGAGCAGTCCATCTCTTCTTTTGTGGAATCATCTCACGAAAGAGCTTCTTTGCGTACAAAATATTCGAAATGATATTGTTATCAACGAAAAACATTGTACGATTAGCGATGCTTTCCATTTCTTTCAGCACGGTTTCTATTGGCCGATGACGTATCTTTCTACCATGCATGATATGAACCGAGCAGAAATCGCAAGAGTATGGACAGCCGCGGGAAGTCTCTACAGTTCCAATGTCAAAAAAGAGCGATCTCCGCCTTTGCAGTTCCTCGCGGTTGAGAACCGGATAATTGTCGAGATCCGTGATTCGATCCTGCCGATAGAGTCGGCTCAGTTTTCCTTTCTTGAAATCCTGCAAGATATCGCCCCAGATCTTTTCACCTTCACCCAAACACACGGCATCACAGTGATTGAGTGCTTCTTGGGGAAGAATCGTCGGATGAATCCCCCCCATGACCACTTTTTTATCGCGTTTTCGGTATTCATCCGCAATCTGGTACGCTCGGTTTGCCGTATTGGTAACAACGGTAATCCCGACAAGGTCTACCTCTTCATCGAAATCTACACTTTCGAAGGGCTCCTGGATGATTCGAACGTCCCAATCAGGAGGCGTCAGGGTTGCCAATAGTTCTAACACCAGGGAAGGAACGCGGAACTCGGTTCGCAAACCCGCATGCTTGTTGGTAGGTTCTATTAGAAGTAGTCTCATCTGCTGAGCCTCAAATCCATTTTCTCGGATATTCCATCCCTGATTCTATAAGAATTGATTATTTTGTGAAAGCTGTTTCCCGTCTTACTACGAAGGGATCAAGATTTTTGTTATATGGTTGATTAACGGGTGGACCGGCATGAGAAACCGTTCACGGTGTGAATATGGTGGGTGCAAGTCTCCCAATCCCTCATATCCGGAGACTTGACGGCGTGATCCGCTCCTTCCAGAAGCCCCGCTTCAGCACTCTGATCTTGCCGGAGCGGCGCAGCGTCTTCAGAGCCTCCTCGATCTCCTCCTCCTGCCAGCCGGCCAGTACCCCGAATCCGTGGTAGGAGGCCAGGCCTCTGCGCACCACCTCGTAGCTCTTGGCACCCCGCAGCAGCTGCACCGCCTGGAGCAGGGTAAAACGCCGGCGGTTTCTGGCCACAAAGTCCAGAATCTGCGCCTCTCCCTCCGCCCGGTTCAGCACCCGGCCGTCGCAGACATCACAGCCGCCGCAGGAGATCGGCTCCTGGCCCAGGAAGCCGAGAAGCTGCTCCCGGCGGCAGCGGCTCCTTTCCAGGGCATAGTCCAGCATCCGGGTATAGCGTTCGGCGGCGAGGGGACCGGTCATCTCGGGTTCTCGGGAATCGAAAACCGCTGCACTGCGGGCATCACTGAGCGCATCTGCAAACCGGAGATCCTCCGCCGAGTACAAGAGCGTGGCCTCCACCGGAGCGCCGTCCCGGCCCGCCCTGCCCGTCTCCTGCAGGTATGCTGCCGGGGAGTAGGGAACATCCAGGTGGATCACGGTGCGGATATCCGGTTTGTCCAGACCCATAGTGGTTGAGTTTCTAAAATCCGTATGTTTGGTCACACTCAATAGGAGAAAAGACCGTCCATGCCTGTGAGCGAAGCGCAACCACAAAGACAGCCATTTCAACAGTGCCTGCATCTATCGATCCCCTCCGTCGTTGAGAATACAAGCATACCGGAATAGACTTGAAATGAAGGCTCGCTAAGACGATAAATAAACTGGTGAGATTTTTTCACGTGCAATTACCCGATGATTTCGAAACGTATGAACCCAGCAGCAAGCGAGTCTTTGTTAACGTAACTAGTGTTGTAGGATTTGTACTGTCGTTCATCTTCTTGATGGTAAATTTCATTACCTACAGATCCTCATTAATTTATCTCTACGTCCCCCCTCCTATTCTTTTTATGGGCAGCTTCGTACTTTTACAAAAAACTGGAAAGTTGGAGCTTTCGAGCGGTATCCTGATTCTCTCTCTACTAGCTGCTTTGGGTCTTTACTCGGTGGGCTTAAATAACCTCGGAATCCTTTTTGCGTGTGTCTTTCCACCTGTAGCGTATTTCCTACATGGAAAACGAAAGGGTCTACAGTGGGTGCTCGCTCTCAACATAGGCTATGGGATTCTTACGATCCTTATTCTCCTAAATCTCATCACAACTTCCGTATCCCCCTCTCTTTTATTCTTAGGTTTTTCCATGCTGATTCTGATAAGCGCTATTTCCCACCTAGTCGAAGCTCGGAAGGAGCGACTATGTTCTCTAATGAGAGATCGTATTTACTATGACCAACTGACTCAACTGCCCAATCGGCTCCTTCTCCTAAGACATATTTCCGAAGCCAATTCACCGGCTCTGATACTAGTAAATATTGATGATTTCAAAGAGATCAATGCAACCTACGGATACCGTGCCGGGGATAGAGTACTTCAATGTGCGGCCAATAAACTGAACCAGATCCTTCCGGATTCCGCCACGGGGGTATACCGACTGAGTGCAGATGAGTTCGCCGTGCTGATCCAGAAGGGGGAAGACACCAGATTTCAAAAATCTCTTACCAACATTGCCAATCTGATAAACCGATTTCTCCGCCATGAAAAATGCGCCTATCAGAACATAGAAATCCGATATCGTGCCAGCATGGGAATTGCTATAGCTGATGAAGTCGGGGTAGAGAAGCTCTTCGCCTGTGCCGATATTGCCTTAAAAACCGCCAAAAGCACCAATGCGAGCTTCCTTTTTTATGAGGAGG
>CAZPQC010000072.1:0-20120 GCA_964588525.1 uncultured Spirochaetaceae bacterium | reverse complement strand
GAGAGCATTCCCGGTCAGATTCCGGAAACGATCCTCTTCGAGTTTACCCACACCGTCGTGTCCGGGGGCAGAGTGTGGGTGATCCTCGAGGCCGAGCGGGCTGAAACCTACGGTGAGCGAAATGAAATAATTCTGGAGGGTGTTTTTTTCCGTGAGTACGACCATGAGGGCAACCTGCTCACCGAAGCGCAGGCGGAGCGGGCCGTATTCAGCACGGACAGTGAAAATGCCACGGTAAGCGGATCGATCCGGATCTACTCCCACGAAGAGCAGGCGTCTTTACAGGCCGGCCGGCTTTCCTGGGTCCGTGAGGGACGGCGTCTGGTCGCCGATGATGGACAGACTGTCCGTCTGCAGAAAGACGACGGTTCCTATGTGGAGGGGGAGGGCTTCTCCGCTGATTTTCGCAGGAGGAAGTTGGAGTTCTCCTCCCGTGTGCGAGGCAGTTATGTTCGGGAAGAAGAGGAGGAATAGGATCTTGAAAGTCTTGTTCCTGCTTTTATTTCTGGCTCCTTCCCTTTGGGCTCAGACCTTCTCCTTTCAGGGCGACCGGATGGAGACGGTGCTGGCCAAGGGAAAGGAGCGCACGGTTTTGTCGGGCAATGCCGAGGTCCAAACCGAGGACAATCTCATTCGGGCCGACCGGGTAGAGCTGTACGGGGAAGATTTCCGCTACGTAGCCTGTGAGGGAAACGTTCGCATCGTCAATGAACAGAAGGGTATCGAGGTAACCTGCCAGCGTCTGTTCTACAACCGCGAGGAGAAAGTCGTGCGAGTGCGCGGAAATGTAATCATGTTGGACGAGCAGAACGAGGTGGTGGTTAAAGGGGGGTACCTCGAGAATTGGGAGGACAGTGATGAAACCGTGGTCCAGATCGGAGTTCGGATCCTCAAAGAGGATCTGGTCTGCCGGGCCGAGTATGCCCGCTACCAGCGCAACGAGGATAAGTTGGAGCTTTCCGGTATGCCCGTTGTCAACTGGAAGGGTGACGAATATCGGGCGCTGAAGATCTACATCGACCTCAACACGGATACGATTCGTTTGGAGGGAGACATTCGGGGTAAGGTGCATTCGCAGATAAACCAGAATGAAGGAGCCGAGTAAGTGAAGGGTGCAAGAACCCCGGATCAGAGCCTGGGAGGGGGTGCGCCGGCAAAGGACGGGAGGCTGGCCGTTGAAGGGTTGGTGAAGTTCTTCGGCAAGAAAGAGGCTGTCAGGGACGTCAGCTTCTCTATGAAGGTCGGAGAGCTGGTGGGTCTGCTCGGACCGAATGGGGCGGGCAAGACCACGATTTTCTACATGATCGTGGGCTTCATCAAACCCAACCGCGGGAAGATCTACTTGAACGGCCGCAGCATATCCGGTCTGCCGATGTACAAACGTGCTCGTCTGGGCATTTCCTACCTGCCTCAGGAACCGTCGGTTTTCCGGAAACTCACGGTGGAGCAGAACATTGCAGCCATCCTGGAAACCCGAAGGGACCTGCGTCATGCCGAGAAGAGGGAAAGATTGGATTCCCTTCTCCATGAGCTGGGGATCGGACACCTGCGGAAACAGAAGGCCTACACGTTGTCCGGGGGAGAACGCCGCCGCACGGAGATTGCCCGCTCCCTGGCCATCGAGCCCCAATTTCTCCTTTTGGATGAGCCCTTCGCCGGAATCGATCCGATCGCCGTTTACGAGATCAAACGCATCGCGGTGGATCTCTCGAAGAAAGGCATCGGTGTGCTGCTCACCGACCACAACGTAAGAGACACTCTGGAGATCACCCATCGGTCCTATATCATCAACCTCGGGGAAATCGTAGTGGCCGGTCCCAAGGACGAGCTTCTGCAGAGTGAGATCGCCCGCCGAATTTACCTGGGTGAAGAGTTTCGCATGTAGGGCGGTATATCGCCGGCGGAAAACCCACCGTTGACATTCCCTGCGTTTATCATTCAAATTTGGTGATAGACTGATGATAGAGGGGGAAAGGTACCCAAGCCGGAAGCGTATTTATGGCTCAATCACAGAGACTGGAAATAAGACAAACCCAGACGCTGCGTATGACCCCCCAGTTATACCAGGCAATAAAAATTATGGCCCTGCCCCTGCTGGAGTTGAGGGATACGATCCAGGAGGAGCTGGAGAAAAACCCGGCTTTGGAGATCGTGGAGGAAAACTCTCCGGTGTCTTTGGACGATACCGGCAAGCGCACTTCGGAAGAACAGGAGTATTTCGAAAACACCTCCGATCCGGGTTACATCAAAGTACAGGGAGGAGGCAGTCGGGAGGACGCCCATCGGAAGTTTATAGAGGGCGTGCTCACCCGTCCGGAATCTCTCCATGAACATCTGCTGTGGCAGCTGCGCTTGCAGCCGATCAGCGCCCCTGAGTTCCGCATCGGCGAGTATCTGATCCGAAATCTCGACGACAATGGCTTTCATATCGAACAGCCGGAAAACCTGCTGCTGAGCCTGGATCTGGAGGGTAACCCCCTCGAAAATCCTGAAAAATCCTTGAGTCCCGAAAAGCTACGAGTAATGAACAACGTCAAGGAGCTGATACAGGGGTTCGATCCGATCGGGACGTGCACGCAGGACTACCGGGAGTCGATCCTGGTGCAGATCAAGCTGCATCCCGAGCCCGCCCCCCGGGCTGCGGAGATCGTAGAGAAGCATTTTGAACAGTTGGAGCGGGAGAAGTACCAGGAAATCGCTCGCGCTATGCGTATAACCGTGAAGGAGGTGATGAGGGTCAAGGAATTCCTGCGGGAGCTCGATCCCTTCCCGGGAAGGAACTATTCCACCGAACAGCCTCGCTACGTGGTCCCCGACGTGATGGTTAAGGTCCAGGAGGGGGAGCTTATCATCGTGCTCAACGATGAAGACATCCCCGTTTTGGGCATCAGCGCCTTCTACGCCAGCATTCAGGATCATGAGGAGCAGTACAAACAGAAGGATCTCAAGCGCTTTGTGAAAAACGGTGTGCACGAAGCCCGATGGTTTATCAACAGCATTCGGCGGAGGAATCAGACGCTGCTGAAAGTCTGCAAGGCCATAATAGAATTTCAGAGGGATTTTTTCAGAAAAGGCTCGAAGTACCTCGTGCCGCTTTCCCTGAAGGACATTGCCGCTGAAATCGGCGTGCACGAAGCAACGGTAAGCCGGGTGACCAACGGCAAATACATTCAGACGGAATGGGGAATATTCGAGCTCAAATATTTTTTCACAAACCTGGTACCCGGCGGCGGCCGATTCTCCAAAGTGGGTGTCAAGCAGATGATCAGGGAGATCATCGAGGAGGAGGGCAGCAAGAAGCGGCTTACCGACCAGAAGATCGGGGAGATCCTGGAGGGAAAAGGAGTCAGGATCGCCCGAAGGACGATTGCCAAATACCGCAAAGAGCTCGATATCATGAGTTCACATCACAGATAGGAGGGTCCCATGAACATCGATATCAAGGGAGTTCACGTTGAAATTACAGATAAGATACGAGAGTATATCGACAAGAAGCTGCCTCGTCTCGATTTCGCATCCGAGCATATAGTCGATTTGCTTGTCTTTCTGTCCCAGGAGGGCAGTCAGCACAGCCTCGAGGCTACGGTCAACTTCCGTTGGGGAAACTCCAATCATATGCGGGTGCAAAGCTTCGATATCTTCGAGGGAATCGATAAGCTCTTCGACAAGTTAGAGCTGAAAGTGCTCAAAGAGAAGAACAAAATCCAAGATCACAAGGGACACGACAGTGTCCGGGCCGGCACACCGGAATCATGAAAAAAATCACGGTTCTGGACCTGCTGCAGTTGGATCTCAGGGATAGAGATGCTCTGGACCTCAAGTGCATTGCCGGCCGGTCAGGGCTGGTTCGGGAGTTGAAAGTTCCGGAGATCAACAGGCCCGGTCTGGAGCTCAGCGGTTTCTATGATAATTTTGCCTTCCAGCGCATCCAGATCTTCGGGCGCGGGGAGATGGCCTATCTGGAGAAGCTTGCCGGGGAGGGCAAGACCGAGACCCTGGAGAAACTGTTCTCCTGCGAGATCCCCTGCTGCGTTTTTACCCACTCTCAAGCACCGACAGAAGACTTCCGGCGGATAGCAGAGCGTACGGGCTGCACGGTTCTGCAGACGGATTTGCCCTCTTCCGAGTTCACCACGCGTATCCTGCGCGTGTTGAGCAACATCTTTGCGCCCAAGCAGAGTGTTCACGGGGTCTTTGTGGAGGTCTTCGGAGTCGGTGTGCTGATTATGGGGGACAGCGGGGTCGGCAAGAGCGAGACGGCTCTGGCCTTGATCGAACGGAACCACAGGCTGGTTGCGGATGATCTGGTGGAGATCCGCCGGGTTGGAGGGAACATCCTGATCGGTACAGGTACGGGGGTCTCGAGTCATCACATGGAGATCCGAGGTTTGGGAATCATCAACATCACCCACCTGTTCGGCGTCGGGGCCATCCGGGACAAAAAGCAGATCCAGATGGCCGTTCGCCTGGAAGATTGGGATCCCGATAAAAACTACGATCGCATCGGGGCGGAAGAGAACTTCATGGAAATCCTGGGCGTACAGGTTCCCTACATCGTGATACCCGTGAAGCCCGGACGCAACATCCCCGTCATAATCGAGACCGCCGCCATGAACGAGCGGTTGAAGAAGATGGGTTACTATTCCGCAAAAGAGTTCTCCAAGAATGTCATGCGCTGGTTGGAGACGGAAAGCGCCAAAGCGATTTTCTTGAGCGAAACCTAACGCACACCGCGAGTCCTGTTGGAAATCATGGTTGAAAAAACCGTAACCATCAAAAACCGGGCCGGAATCCATGCCCGGCCCGCAGCGCTACTCGTACAAACGGCGAATCGATTCTCCTCCAGTATCTTTTTGGAGAAGGACGGAGAGAAGATCAACGGCAAGTCCATCATGGGAATCCTCACCCTGGCTGCTACCTACAACAGCCCCATCAAGATTATAGCCGACGGCAGTGATGAGGAAGATGCGCTTCAGACGATCTGCAGACTGTTTGAAACCAGATTCGAGGAGGAGTAAGGCGAAAACCCCGGTCCTTCTGATCCTCCTGCTGCTGGCTTCGGCATATGGTACCGCCCAGGAGGCTCGTCTGGATGCACTGCTCCGGGGCCGCAAAGTGTACGGAGCCGTCGAGTATCTGGATGCACACGGTCAGGAGGTGTTGGCGTCTTTACGGGATGGCCTACGGGCGGAGATCACCTTCCAGCTTCGATTGTACAGGCGAAACAGCGGCATTTTTGCCTTTCTCGGCGATCGCCTGCTGAACGAACGGCGGGTATACCAAACCGCCTCGTTTGATTTTTATGAAAACCGCTATAAGATTCAAAGGGACGACAGAATAATCGGAAAATACGCGGGGGAGGCGGAGTTCTTGGACGCCTTCTTCTCCGTGCCGCAGATCGGACTCGGGGAAATCGAGGCGGGGGGTAGTGGGGACGGGGGGCAATACTATTTGCTTGCCCGGGTGAGGATGATGCCTGTGAAGATCATTGCTCCTTTGAATATCATTACGCTCTTTTCCACTGAGACGGTTTTCACGACCCCCTGGGTCGAAGCGGAACTGAAACCTTGAGGGTCTTCCACTCCAGCACCACCTCGGTCGGGCTGCTCGTCCTGGTCCTGATCTTCGTTCTTCTCATCGCCCTGATCGTGGTTTTTTCCCACCAAATTCTCATCAACCTGGCCGGGGTGGACGTGCAGGCGAATATCGTGGTCTACGTCGTGGCCATCGCCTTCCCCCTGATCCTTCTGGGGCTGATCGTGTTTCAGATCGTGCGCCTGATCCGGGAACGAGCCACCCACAAGTCGGGCTCACGCCTCAAGACCCGGCTCCTCATGTTTTTCGTACTTATTGCCCTGCTTTCTTCGATTCCCCAGGCTCTGCTGAGCGTGAGCTTTGTGAACTCGGCCATCAACTTTTGGCTGGAGGCACGTATCGGCGAAGCGCTTCGGGGCGGGCTCTCCATCTCCCTGGAGTACTACAGGAGCACGGTAGAGGACCTGCGCGCTTTCAACCAGAGCTCCCTGATGTCTTTCATTCTCGAAGATTTGAACAGGAATCCGGAGAGGCTTTGGAAAAACGTTCGAACCGTGAACTCGGACGTTCAGTTCATCCAAATTTTTGACGCCGACGGTTCGGAGGTGCTGTTTCGGGGCGAACCACAGGGACGCTTGAGAAGCTTGGGAACGTTCGATGAGCGAACCGGGGATCTGCCGAAGGAGGATCGGGAAGATGCCAGCATATTGAGAAACGCCACGGTCTATGAGCTGGACGGACGACAGCACACAGTGGTGGTTGGGCGGCTGATGCCTGAGGGTTTTGACAGCAAGGCGAGCAGTCTGACCGAGAGCCTGGAGATCTTCAGTCAGCTGAATCGGTACAAACGTCTGTTTCGACTGGTTCTGATCTTTTTTTACTTTTTCTTCTCCTTTCCCATCTTCCTGCTCTCTATTCTGGTCAGCTTTCTGCTGACCGAGGAAATCATCCGTCCGATCGTCAACCTGGAGGAGGCCACCCGACGCGTCGCCGACGGGGATTTTTCCTTTCGCATCCTCAGCCGTTCCGCCGATGAATTATCCCATCTGGTCGGATCCTTCAATCGTATGGTCTCGGAGCTCTCCCACTCCAGGGAAAAGCTCAAGCAGAGTGAAAAAATCTCCGCCTGGCAGGAAATAGCCCAGCGGTTGGCCCACGAAATCAAAAACCCGCTGACGCCGATCAAACTCTCGGCTCAGAGGATTCTGAAAAAATACTCAGCCGGTTCGGAGGCCGGATCCGGAGAGTTTCAGAAGGTGCTGCAGGCGTCGGTTTCATCCATTGTGCGCGAGGTGGACAATCTCAACGATCTTCTGGTTGAATTTCGCGAGTTCGCCCGGCTGCCCATGCCGCGACTGCAGTCTGTACACCTGCGGGAGTTGGTGGAGGAGGTGGCCCAGATGTATCGGAACCTCTCCACCGAGGTGATCATCGCCTCGAGCCATATCAGCGAAGACAGCGTTATCCGAGCCGATCCCGGTCAAATCAAGCAGGTGCTTGCCAATCTGATACGCAATGCGGTTCAGGCGATGCCCAAGGGAGGAGAGGTGTCGGTCCGCAGCGCCGTGGTAAATAAGGAAAATCGGCGCTTCTGCCGTATTTGGATCAAGGACAGCGGCTCGGGAATACCCGAGGAGATCCGAAGCCGGGTATTCGAACCCTACTTCACCTCCAAAGCCGAGGGTGCGGGATTGGGGCTCGCTATTGTCGAGCGGATTGTTTTCGATCATGATGGAAACATCTGGTTTGAAACCCAGGAAGGTGTAGGCACGACATTTATCATTGATCTGCCGTTGGGTGAGAGAGAGGCTTGAGCTTTGAGCACGATACTGGTTGTGGACGATGAACAGGGTATCCGGGAGGTACTGCAGGATGTCTTGGCAGATGAGGGCCATCGGGTCATCACGGTCGAGGATGGTTTCCGGGCTCTCGAGATTCTGGAAGAGGGAACCGTGGACCTCGTTATCCTGGACGTCTGGTTGCCGAACATGGGCGGAATCGATGTGCTCAAGCGTATTCGTGACGGTTGGCCCGAAATCGAGGTAGTGGTGATATCCGGCCACGCCAACATCAACATGGCGGTGCAGGCTGTGAAAATCGGAGCCTTCGATTTCCTGGAGAAGCCCCTCAGTCTGGAGAAGACCATAACCGTCGTAGGCAACGCCCTCAAGATGGAGGAGCTGAAGCGGGAGAACCGCAATCTGAAACAGAGCATCTTGTTCGAGGATGAGATGATCGGCTGCGGAGAGGGGATGAAGAAGGTGCGAGAGCTGATCGACCAGAGTGCCTACAGCGAAGCCCGGATCCTCATTCTCGGAGAAAACGGAACGGGGAAAGAGCTGGTTGCCCGGGAGATCCACCGCCGATCCCGGCGTGCCCAGGCGTCCTTTGTCGAGGTGAATTGCGCTTCGATCCCGGAGACCTTGATCGAGAGCGAATTGTTCGGGCACGAGAAAGGGGCCTTCACCGATGCTTATGCACGAAGGAAGGGGAAATTCGAGCTCGCCGACGGAGGTACGCTGTTTCTCGATGAGATAGCCGATATGTCCCTCAGCACCCAGGCCAAGGTTCTCAGAGTGCTCCAGGAGATGAAATTCGAGCGGATCGGAGGTGAGAAATCGATCAGCGTGGATGTGCGGGTGATCGCCGCCACCAACAAGCATATCCAGGAGGAGATCCGCTCCGGTCGTTTTCGAGAGGATCTGTACTTTCGGATCAACGTGATTCCGATCTTCGTTCCCCCTCTGCGGGATCGGATTGAAGATCTTGTTGAGCTGGTCGACTACTTCATGGGCAAGTACAGAGGCTCCAGCGACGAGTCGCCAAGGCGGTTTTCAGAAGACTCCCTGCAACTACTTCGTACATATTCCTGGCCGGGCAACATCAGAGAGTTGAAAAATTTCATAGAGCGCATTAACATTATGAATGAGGAGAAGGTGATCTCTGCCGATGCGGTCAGACGCTTTCTTACCAGTCGCACCGATTGGGAAAAGGATGAGGTGCTGAAGGGCTTCGAGAGTATGAAGCTCAATGAAGCCAAGGATGAGTTTGAACGGGAGTTTCTGGTAAAAAAGCTCGAAGAGAACGAGCAGAGCATCAGCCGCACCAGCAGAGCCCTGGGCATTACCCCATCGCACCTGCACAACAAGATCAAGAAGCATGGAATAGAGATCAATAAGTAGGATGAAGGGTCTTACGGTTCGCCAGAAAGAAGTCTTGGAGTACATCAAGACCTACATCCGTACCTACAAGTATCCCCCCACCGTGCGGGAAGTAGCCGATCATCTGCAGGTTTCGGTAAAAGGCGCCTACGATCACCTCAAGGCGCTGCAGAAAAAGCAGGTTATCCAGTGCAACCTCAACCGCTCCCGGGCGATCAAGGTGCTCGGTGACGGGGATCTGTACCAGGAAGATCAGTACCGGTCAATCCCCATCCTCGGTTCCGTAGCCGCAGGCAAACCCCTCTTCGCCGAGGAGAACATGGAGGGTCATCTTGCCGTGCCCCGGGGTTATCTTCGCTCCGGCAAGTACTTCGCTCTGCGTGTCAAAGGTGACAGCATGAAGGATGCCGGTATCTTCGACGGGGATATCACAGTAGTTCGTCATCAGAACACCGCGGATAACGGCGACGTGGTGGTGGCCCTGGTGGACGAAGCGGTTACCTTGAAGCGATTCTTCCTGGAGAAGAACCGGGCCATGCTCAAAGCGGAGAATCCCGCCTATCCTCCGATCTACACCCAAAACGTTCGCATCCTGGGCAAGCTCCTGTTCCTGATCCGTAACTATGAGTAAAAATGACTTCCTCTACCTCCTGCTCGGGCCGGAGGAGGGGGAGAAAGACTTGTTTGTCCAGCGGCTGATCGGCCGGATCGCCAAGGCGATCGGGCAGGCTCCGGAAATCCACCGTTTCTACTCCTTTGACAGCGAGGTGCCGGAAGTGCTGGCCGCTCTACGCAACGGCGCCCTGTTTTCGCCGTACAGGGTGGTGCTGCTTCGCAACGTCGAGCTGTTGACCAAGAAGAAGGACCTGGAGCAACTCACCCAATACGCCGCGCATCCGGCGCCGCAGAGCTCTCTGGTGATGTTCTCCGAGGAGATCGGACGAATCGACAAACGCCTGGAAAAGCTGGTTCCCAAGGAGAACAAGGTCATCTTCTGGGAGCTGTTCGAGAATCAGAAGATGGGATGGATCCTCAACTTCTTCAAAAAGCGCAATATCCGGATCAACCCACAGGCTGCCGCCTTCCTGCTCGAGATGGTGGAAAACAACACCAAAGAGCTGAAAGATACCTGCGAAAAACTGAGCATCTTTTTCGGGAAGGGGAGTGAAATCAGATACGCCGATGTGGAGAAGATACTCTATCACAGCAAGGACGAAAACGTGTTCACCCTCTTCGACAAGATAGCGGGCAGAGATTTCGACGCTTCATTGGAGGTCCTGGCCAAGCTGCTCCTCAGCCGCGAGGCCGATCCGGTCGGTTTGTTGGCCGGTCTGCTCCATCAGGTACGAAGACTGAAGAGCCTGAAGCTGCTGATCGAGAAACGCTACTCCTCCGAGGAGGCCTTCTCGCGGGCTAAGATAACCGGCAAGCGGATGCAGAAGGTCTACTCCGCTGGAATGCAACACTATACCTTACAAGAGCTTCAGGCGATCGTACAGCTGATCGCCCGTTTCGACTATCGGGTCCGCTCCCTGGGCAGCGTTCTGCACCCGAACCTTCTCCAGCTCTTTCTCTACTATCTGATCGTCAAGGGCGGCAGCGGAGCCTTCAGGTTCTAGGGATCTGCCCGAGATTCCGCCGTTACCGCTAACGCTCGGTTCCGTCCAGCCCGATGTTCGGTCCTTCCGAGAGGTAGAGCAGCGGATTTACGATTACCTCGAAGTGCAGGTGTTCTCCGGTGGATATTCCCGTGTTTCCCTGCCTGCCGATTATCTCTCCCGCCTCGACTCGATCTCCCTCGCCCACATAGGTAGTGGACAGGTGGCCGTACAGGGTAAAGGTACCGTTCAAGTGATCGATGACGATCATCCCGCCGTATATCGGATGGCCTCTGAAGTAGCCGTTCGGTGCGGGCCAGTGCTCGACAACCACGCCGGCCGCCGCAGCTTTTACCGGGGTATGGTGCGGTCCGACCAGATCCAATCCCTTGTGCAGTTGGGATTCCTCTTTACCGCCCATGGGATCGGTGCGGTATCCTGAACCGGAGGAGATCCAATAGCTTTCCATCGGGGGCAGCAGCTCCATTGACCATGCGGAGAAGGCAAGTATCAGCATAACCACAGCAATGTAGACACGTTTCATAGCATATTCCCACTTCAATTAATTGTCGTTCGCTAATATACTTATGATTTTTCCGATCGACAAATAGACTGTTTCGGTTATTTTGCGGCTCGATGGTGTTTATCTGTGTCGTGGCGGTGTCCGCGGCTCGTGGTCGATCTTTATCCTTCCAGCTTGGACAGATAGGCTATCAGTTCCTCGGCCTGCTCAAGACTGACCGCGGCGGTGCGGGCGACCTCCTCCGGCTGCTGCCGGCGGATTTCATCCAGGGACCCGAAGGCCGTCAGTAGAGCCCTGCTCCTCTTCTTTCCTATTCCCCGAATGCTCTCCAGCACCGAAGTGTTCACCTGGGTTGCCCGAACCTGTTTGTGGAAGGTGGTGGCGAAACGGTGGGCCTCGTCCCGTACCGCCTGCAGAAGGCGAAGCGCCTCCGAGCTCTCCGGCAGCAGCAGAGGTTCGGACTGTTCGGGAACAAACAGTTCCTCGTGCTTCTTGGCCAGTCCCACAATGGGTATGGGAGGCGCTTCAAGGGCTTTCAGCATGCTGACTGCCGAGCTGACCTGCCCCTTGCCTCCGTCGATCAGAATCAGGTCTGGAAGCTTGGCCTTTTCGTTGAGCTGTCGTGCGTACCGCCGGGCCACCACTTCCCGAATCGCTTCGAAATCGTCGATGCGCCCGTTGAGCGAGCGGATATGGTAGTGCCGGTAACCGCTTCTCCTGGGCCGGCCGTCCAGAAAGGTCACCAGAGAGGCCACCGTCTGTTTGCCCGCCAGGTGGGCGATGTCGAAACCCTCGATCCGTCTGGGCGGGCGCTTCAGGCGGAATACGTTTTGAAGATCCGTCAGGGCCTGTTTCTTGCGTTCTCCCTCCGCCTCCAGGCGGAAGCGGGCGCTCTCGGCGGCCATGGTAACCAGACGGGCGTGCCGCCCTCTCTTTGGAAAGCTCACGGAGATACGGGAACCGGTGAGCTCCTCGAGGTAGTCCTGCAGCAGTTGCCCCGAGTGGCTCGATTCCAGCTCCGCCGGCAGGTACAGGATCTTCGGTTGACTGGTTTTACCGCCGTAGTACTGTCCCAAGAAGGCAGGCAGAAACTCCTCCTCTATGGAGTAGTTCTCCAAAAGCATCGAATCCCTTCCGATCAGTTTGCCCCCGCGCAGCTGCAGCACGGTCAGGTGAACCCGTTTTTCGTCGCTCCAGTAGCCGAGGTAGTCCCTCGCTTCGCTCTGGAAGTCGACGACCTTCTGCTCCTCCGACAGGGCGTGGAGCGCCTCCAGCTGATCCCGAAATACGGATGCCTTTTCGTACTCCTGGAGAGCGCTCGAGCTTTTCATCTTCTGCCGCAGCTCCCGCGCCAGCTCCTCGGTCCCGCCGGCCAGGAGCATCTTGACCCGCTCCACCCGCTGCCGGTATTCCTCCAAACCGGTTTTACCGGCGCATACTCCGGCACAGCGGCCGATATGATAGTAGAAGCAGGGCTGCTTCTTCGTTTTCACCGGACCCTTGCATTTCCGAAGAGGAAAGAGTTTGTCGATGATGTTCAGATACAGGTCGATATGACCGACGTTGGGGAAAGGCCCGTAGTACTTGGACCCGTCGAATATGATGCGCCGCGTGCGAAAGACCCTGGGGTACTGCTCGTTGGTCAGGCGGATGACCGGATAGGTCTTTCCGTCTTTGAGGTTGATGTTGTACTTCGGCTTCCACCGTTTGATGAGATTGTTTTCCAGCAGCAGCGCTTCCGCCTCGCTGCCCGTGGGAAAGACCTCCAGATCGCCGATCCGGGCCTGGAGATGCCTGGTTTTGATGTCTCTGCTGTCGGTAAAGTACGCTCGAATCCGTTTTTTCAGGCTCTTGGCCTTGCCCACGTAGAGGATCTTCCCGTCTGCGGCTTTGAGGATGTACACACCGGGCGTATCCGGGACATTTTTCAATTTTTCTGCCAGATCGGATTTGCGGATTTCTCTGTTCCCGGGGTTCATGTTGTATTCTGAGCGTTCCGATTATAATGTATAGAAGAATCGTGAAAAAGAGTACTCTTACCGCAGGCATCCTTCTCCTTCTCTGCGCCGCTGCCCTTTCGGCTCTGGACCGCGAGATCGTCCTGGGACGGGAAGACCAATGGCGGGACGTCTCATTTTCCGAGAATCTGCTCCTGTCGAAGGGGCGGTGGGGGAGCCAGGATCTGGTATTGCAGGAGGCCGAGTACCTCGCCAACGGGTATACCGATCTGCTGGTTCATTTCAACGCCCACCCCTTTCAGGATCATGTGGGCCATTATCGGGTCGCGGAGGAGGATCTTCTCCTTTCCAGGCACGTTGTCGCCCTCGGCCAGGGCAGCGGCGGCTTCAACAGCGCAAATCGGGGATTGCACCTGGTTCCCGAACCGGGAGCTGTTTTCTACCCGGGCAGCTGGCTGCAGGATTTCAGCATCGAGTTCTGGCTCTATCCCGCGCTGTTGAGCGACGGCGAGCAGGTCCTGCTGTGGCAGGGGTCGCGCTGGAACGGGGAGACGGTGATCCCCCAGGAGCTTCGCTGCAACGTGCAGGACAGATCCCTCCTCTGGGCATTCGAGAACGTTTTCACCGGACCCCTCGGCCAGGCTACGTCGATACGACTCCGGGGAGTCAGCGCTCTGGTGCCCGGAGATTGGCACCATCACCTTTTGCGCTACGACAGCAGGCTCGGACTGCTGGAATACCTGGTGGATGGTATTCCCGAGGCGATCGTCTACACAACGGATTCGGGGCTGGAGCGGGGGGCGGTACTGCTGCCGTTTGTAGGGGATGCAGGTCCCGGGCAGGTGAAAGTTGGAGCGGGATTCACCGGATTCGTGGATGAGCTGCGTATCTCCCGTTCCTTCGTGGAAACGCCGAACCTGAATCGCTATTCGAGCAACATAGGGGTTTTCGTAAGCCGTACTTTCGATCTGGGTTATACGGGGACAAAGCTCAAAAGGATAGACGCGGTATACAGAACTCCTGCTGATTCTGCTGTATATTTCTACTATAGAATGACTGACCGTCCTGATGCGGATACCTCGAATATTCCCTGGACCCAATTCGAGGCGGGGCAGCCCCTATCCGACAGTCGCGGGCGTTATCTTCAGGTCATGGTAGAGCTGTATCCCGATGGAAGCCGGCGCTGTTCTCCGGAAGTATCGGAGCTGCGTCTGGTGTACGAGCAGGATCTGCCGCCCGCCCCGCCGACGGGTCTGCATGCCGAAGCGGGAAACGGGCAAGTGAGCCTCTACTGGAGCACTGTGAATGAAGATGACCTGGGGGGATACTTCGTCTACTACGGATACGAGCCGGGTGTTTACCGCGGCAGGGACAGCGACCTGGGACCTTCCCCCATAGACGTGGGCAGGGTTTCGCAGGTCGAGGTGACCGGCTTGAGCAACAGCAAGCTTTACTACTTCGCCGTGGTGGCCTACGACGCCACCGACCCCCCCCACCGCAGTCTGTTTTCCCGAGAGATCAGCGCCCGACCGTCGAGTCTGCTTCCCTAAGGGTGTGCAATGAAGGCGATGACCGTTCATGAATCCCTGACTCGAGCCCGCAAGGCTTATCGAATCGGGGATTACAACCTTGCCGAAAAGATGCTGCTGAAGGCGATCGAACGTAATCCCCGGATGAGCCTGGTGTACAACTTTCTCGGCAGCGTCTACGATAAACTCGGGAAATACGAACAGGCGATTCGACAGATCGAGCAGGCGATCGAGCTGAAACAGGACTTCATTGAGGCGTACAACAACCTCGGAGTGGTTCTGCGCAAGATCGATCGTTTCGACGAATCCATCGCTGCGTTTCGGAAAGCTCTGAGTCTGGCACCGCAGAGGGCTGACATTCACTACAATCTGGGCAATGTGTACAAGAGCCTGGCTCAGGATTCTCAAGCTCTGGAAGAGTTCTCCCGGGCGCTCAAATTCGATCCCGGATTTGTCCCTGCCTACAACAACCTGGGAACGGTGCTGGAGCGACAGAACCGCTTCGAGGAGGCGATCGCCACTTATCGCCGCGGTTTGGAACAGGATTTCAGCCAACCGAACCTCCACTACAATCTGGGGATTGCCCTTCAAAAACAGGGAAAGCTCCAGGAAGCCCAGTCGGAGTTCCAGCAAGCCCTGAAGGTGAGACCCGGTTGGGTGGAAGCGATGAACAACCTGGGGGTGATTCTCCAGTCCCAGGGGAAGAACAAGGAGGCTCTCCAGGTCTTCCAGGAAATACTGAAGTCCGATCCTGACAATCTTCAAGCCCGCAACAACCTCGGAGTCGTGTACGGGCAACTGGGAATGAACGATGAAGCGGTACGGCACTATCGGGAGGCCTTGAAGATCGATCCCTCCTACTTCTCGGCCGTATCCAATTTGGGGTCTCTTTTCGAAAACCGAGGTCAGTTTTCAGAAGCCCTGGAGGAGTTCAGCAAACTGGTGGATATGGATCCCGAAAATCTGGAGGGCCGCGTTCGCCTGGCCAGCACCTACTTCTACCTCGAACGGTTCAAGGAGGCCGCGGAGCTCCTCGTAGAAATACTTAAAAATCATCCGAATCACGTTCCCGGCTTGAGAGCCCTGGCCAAGGTGTATCAGAAGGCGGGAAACGACAGACAGGCGGAGCAGCTGTACAGAAGACTGCTCGAGGTGGAACCGGAGAACAAGGACTTTCACCTCGACATTGCCGAGGTCGCCAAGGACAAGGGAGATCTGCAGACTTCGGAAAAAGAGCTGCGAACCTACCTGGCCAGCGTTCCGGCGGATACCAGGGCCCGCGTACTTCTGGGGGAGCTGTATTTTTTACAAAACAGATACAAGCACGCCTCCCAGGTTTTCAAGGATATCCTGGCCAACCATCCGGACCACGTGGAGGCACACGAGCTGCTGGCCAAGACATACAGAAAGATGGGCGATCCGGAGGGGGCGCTGGAAACGCTGGAGAAGGTGATGACCCTTGAAGGCACCCGGGCCGATTCCACGGATCTGGATAAGCTGCGTATTACCCTCGATGCGTATGAGGAGACGATCTCCGAATTTGCCTCTCCACTTCGGGAGGAACTGAACGGGAATATTCAAAAGTTGAAGAGCCTGGGTCGGAAAGTCACGCCCGAGCCGGAGCAGGAGCCCGACTTCGATTTTGAAGCACTGCCCGAGGGCGAGCAGATCTCGGAACAGCTGGATTCTGTTCCGATCATCAAGTTCGGCGGACAGGAGCCGGTGATCAAGATCCAGGAGGAGGAGCACACCATCGATCTGGACGAGATGGAGGAGAGCCTGGAACCGGCGAGCGTAGAGATAGAGGACCGGACGCCGGAATCACTGATATCGCTGCTGGACAATCAGAAGCTGTACGATGAAAACCCAAACTGGAAGGATTTCCAGCTCCCCGCCAGTTTTGCCGAACGTCCGGTTCAGATGCCCCGCCCGGAACCGTCGCCTCCATTTCCACGAGCGCCCCAGCCTCCCCTGCGGGAGTCGGAGCCTGCCTTCGCGGCTCTGCCGCAACGGCAACAGCCGCCCCCGCAACGCCCGCAGCCGGAAACACCTCCCTATTCCCAGACCCCGCTCCAACCGGCTCCCCAACAGCCCTCTACAGCGGCCCAGGACCTGCTTGCTCAGACTGTCCGGGAATCGATGCGGGCCCAGGCCCAGATGATGGACCGGCTGGCACGGGAGATGCGGGATATGTCCGCCAGGGCCGCGAGCCGGCCCCAGTTCATACCCATGCCGATGCAGCCGCAAATGCAGGAACAGGTCCCGCCGGCTTTTCCTCGGTATCAGCCTCCCCCGACGGTTTTTCCTTCCGAACCGCTGACGTCCCTGGAAGAACCGATCGTACCGCCGCCTGTAGAACCTCAGGAGGGAATCCCGAGATTCGCCAGGGATTTTGCAGACGCTGAGGAGCAGGCCGAACCTCTCGTGTTCAGGGAAGCGGCGGAAGCGGCACCTTCTGTCGGCCGGGCCGTCCCAGGTACGGAAGCACTCGAGTCTCCTGAAGTGCTTCCAGAGGCGTTTCCCGAGGCAGAGCCGGCCGAAAAGAAGAAGCACCTCCGCCAGCGCCTCCGGGATTTTCTGAAACGAATTCGGGAGCGTTTGGAGCAGCGCAGAACGAAGCAGGAGGGTGGCACTCAGCCGACCGGCGCGCCCCCGGCTCAGGCTAAAAGCCCCAAGAGATCCAGGGCAAAAAAAGACCGGGGCAGCGGAGCTTCCGCAACCGGACCCTCGGAAGGCTCGGCATCGATTGTCAATTATCTGGAGGAGCTGACCGAATATCTGCCGGAGAAGCGGAAAAGCAGCTTTCTTCACAGTGACGCGCGTTTGAAGATAGAGTATATTAAGTCGAAACTTCAGGGGCGATCGGGGATCAAGAATCAAATCGAGAGCAAGTTTGCTCCTCGCGGTGAAGTTGCTGTGCGGGGCAATGTTGACGACACCACGAGCGGCTCATCCCTCGATATGGGGAAGATCGCCGAAACTTTCGATTTCATGAAGAACCTGGCCTCCTATCACCCCGACAAGACACTCGCTACGATGCTTCAGTCCAAGCTGAACGCAGTCCTTCACAAGATCAGGGAATGAGGCAATGGAGAGAGATACGATACTGAAGGTAATCCAGGCCTATGTGCACAAGATGCCGGCTCTGCCGGTTACCGTTGCCAAGGTCCTGGAGATCACAAGAAATCCAAAAACCTCCCCGGCGGATCTGAACCAGATTATCAGCCTCGATCCGGTTCTCATGGGAAAAGTCATGCGGCTGATCAACTCGGCGTATTACTCCCTTCCGAATCAGATCACATCACTGGTTCGAGCCATAATCATGCTGGGTATAAACACCGTCAAGAACCTGGCCTTGAGTACCGCCGTCCTCGGGACCCTGGGCCGGGCCAGTGATTTCCAGGCGCTCAACATGGAGGGATTTTGGAGGCATTCGATCAGTGCTGGGGTAACGGCCAAGCTGATCGCGACCAGCAGAAATGTGGATCCGAAAATCCGGGAGGAGTACTTCATAGCCGGTTTGCTTCATGACATCGGCAAGATTCCATTGAACAATAAACTTGCCAAGGAGTACGTCCAGGCGGTCTCCAACACGGACCGGGAACACACGCCCCTGTACAAATCCGAAGAACAGATCATGATGGTGAATCATGCGATGGTGGGCAAACTGATCATCGAGAATTGGCGTCTGGGAGAGAACCTCTCCGATGCGGTGACCTTCCACCATAACTTGAGTGATTACACCGGAAGTCACAGGGATCTGGTCGTGACCGTAGCCGTGGCGAATTTGTTCAGCAACACCTACGAGCTCGGGTTTTCCGGCGACCGCTATCCCGAAGAGCTTCCTGCGGAGGTGCTGCAGGAAGCGGGGGTGGGCTGGGACTACCTGGAGGGCATCGAAGATTCGGTGAAAGCGGAGATCGAGAAGGCCCAGGTATTTCTCCAGGTCGCCCGCTGACAGAGGTTGAAAGCGTGTCTATTCGTGTGAGATTTTGGGGCGTCCGAGGTTCCGTCCCCTGCCCCGGGCCCAAGACGGTGAAGTACGGCGGCAATACCTCCTGTCTGGAGCTGCGCTTCGGGGAGGAGGATCGCCTGGTGGTGATCGATGCGGGCACCGGAATCCGGGAACTGGCCGCCCACGTTATGAAAACGGATCTGCCCAAGGGCCCGATCAAGACAGAGTTGTTTTTGACCCACACGCACTGGGATCACATCATGGGTTACCCCTTCTTCATCCCTCTTTTCATTCCCACGACGGAGCTCACTGTGTACGGACCGGTCACTTTCGAGGACGATCCCCTGGAGAAGATCTTCGGCGACATGCTCCAGTACCGCTACTGGCCGGTACGTCAGGAGGAGCTGGCGGCCAAGATCAAATACGAGGAGCTCAAGGAGCGCTCCATGGATCTGGGCGACGGTCTTTGGGTTACCACAAAATACCTCAATCACCCGGTCCTTGTCCTGGGGTACCGCTTCGAGTACCGCGGCAAGGTCTTTTGTACGGCCTACGACACCGAGCCTTTCTGCAATCTGTTCGACGTCAGCCCCGATGATCCCAGCTACGATGCGGAAGCTGTCAAAGAGGGTGCCCTGGCCGCTCAAGAAGAAAATGACAAAGTCACCGATTTCTTCAGAGGAGCGGACATCCTGATTCACGATACCCAGTACACCCACAACGAATACGTCAATCCCAAGAGCCCCAAGCTGGGATGGGGCCACTCCTCCTTTGAGCACGCCGTCAATATTGCGCATAAGGCGGGGGTGAAGAAACTGCTTCTGTTTCATCATGACCCGGATCGAAGCGATGAGGAATTGGAGCTGATCGAGAAGAAGATCCGCAAGTCCGTTCGCGGAAAAAGCACGGTCGAAGTGATGGCAGCCCGGGAAGGGCTGACCGTCGAGGCTTGATCAGGAACTGCCAACTTGCTATTATTTCTCTGGTTGTGACTGTGAACTTCCATGGGAAGTCCATAGCCACGGGGGATTAGCTCAGTTGGTAGAGCGATAGGTTCGCAATCTATAGGTCAGGGGTTCAAATCCCCTATCCTCCATTTTCAAGGCGTCGATGCATCCTAAACGGGTAATTCTACTCACTCTCCTCATTGTTGTTCTTGCAGCCTGTCAGACCCAGAAGAAAGTGCAGTTGGATGGTCCGCCTCAGCAAGAACATCCCGAGGTAAGCATGAAACCCCTCCCCGGGGAAGAGCAAGCCGCGGCCGAGAGATTCGACAGGATGAACCTTCCCGCCTACCCGGATGAGGGTGGACAGATGCCTGGCGCGGAAGAGATCGTTGAACGGATGCTTCAGCAACTGACACTTCGCCAGAAGATCGGTCAGCGTTTCATTACAGGGTTTTCCGGAAGAAAGATGAGCAGCTCCATTGAAAACCTCATCGAGGAGGGCTGTATCGGGGGTTTTATGTTGACCCGAGGCAACATTCAGAATCGAGCCCAAGTGAAAGCCCTGGTGCAAGACCTGCAGGCTGCGGCACATGCTCACAATCCAGGGATTGGGCTGTTCATAGCGGTCGATCAGGAGGGTGGCCGGGTAAGCCGGCTGGACTTGGATACCCTGACCCGTTTTCCAGCTCCCTACTACTGGGGGGAATATCGGGATCCTCTCTACGTTGAAGCCGTAGCCTACATTATCAGCCGGGAGGCACTCTCCCTGGGATGCAACATCAACCTGGCTCCGGTGCTCGATCTGTACGACAAAGCGGATGACAGTATTGTCGGCGATCGCTCCATGGGGATCAATCCGGTTCAGGTCGGCGAACGGGGGGTCTACTACCTGTTTGGAGCGCAGCGAGCCGGGA
>CAZPQC010000071.1:0-20209 GCA_964588525.1 uncultured Spirochaetaceae bacterium | reverse complement strand
CTGAAGGGCACATTCACCTGCACGCGGGAAGTTCTCAAGGTGATGCTGGAGCAGAAAAGAGGATCTATCGTGAACATCGCCTCGGCTTCGGCATACACGTGTAACGGGGGACCACCTGGCGCGCCGTACAGCATGTCCAAAGCGGCCATTATCTGCATGACAAAGTGTGCGGCCCGGGATGTGGCGTCGCAGGGGATACGGGTGAACACAGTGGCACCGGGTCCGATCGAAGGGCCGACCAATCTGCGTAACACGCCGGAGGTAAACCAGGCGATGGCCGAGAAGATACCTCTTAAGAGAATCGGTAAGCGGGAAGAGATCGCATATACGGTTATCTTTTTAGCTTCTGACCTGTCGAACAACACGACAGGCGCGACTTTCGACGTCAACGGCGGATGGTACATGCCGTAGGGAAAGGGTATCGTGATGACCAAAACAGGAAATGCCACACAATTAGCTGTGCCCACGAGCAACGTGGAAATCACAGACAGATTGAAATCGAAATTCACGCCGATAGAAAATCGAAAAACGTTGTCAGATGAAATATTCGATCAGATAAAATCTATGATCTTCTCGAAGCAGCTAAAACCGGGAGAAAAACTGCCCAACGAGCGAGATCTATCTAAAATATTAAACGTGGGCAGGCCGAGCCTACGTGAAGCACTTAGCAAGCTGACGTTTGCCGGCCTGCTCGAGAACAGAAAGCAGCACGGCTATTTCGTCCGCCCCTTGACGGCGGAACTCATCAGTTCCCTCAAGGATTACCTGGAACGTGAGGTGGACAATCTCATCGACTTCATGCCGGTGCGCAAGAGTCTGGACGTGGCGGTTGCGCAGGAGGCCATCAAGAATGGGAGCGAAAACGATTTCCTTAAGATCAAGGAGAACATCGGCAAAGGGTACGAGTTCCACATGGCCATAGCCGAAGCCACCAACAATCTGATCTTGCTTCACCTCACCTCGAATATGCACCGGCTACTCTCGACCCTGACCTATATCATGAAGGGCAAGCAGGACAGCCAGATCAACGCGGCCAAGCAGCATCAGAAGATATACGAGGCTATTATCAGCAGGAATAATAGTGAGGTTCGAAAGGCCATTGAGGATCATATCGAGAGCTTTATAAACGAGGCCAGAGAGAAGCACAAAGAATTTACTACACTAGGAATAAAGGGGAACCATGAGGCTGACTGAAAAACAACAACAGATGCTGGACGGAGAGTACGGTAGAGGCACTCAACGGTCGATCGAGATGCTCATCAGAGTGGGGGAGGTGTTCGATGCAGCCGACATGGTACCCGTTCGCTCCTCCCACTTGGTTATTCCGGAGATGTCATTATTCTTCAATAATGAGGCGGCAGAGTGGGGAAGGGAGATAACACGTCCACTCATGGAGGATGTAAAGAGGTTCGCGGTTCCGAGCACGACCAACGCTCTGATGCTGGATCTGGAGAAGGCGGACGCATTGAGGATACCTCGATCGTTCGTCAAAGAAATGAAGCAGACCTTCGATGAAAGTAAGGCTGAGTATGAAGGGCGGGGGGCGATTCCAAATTACTCTTGCACTCCCTTTTTCGATTTTTTCTACCGCAGGGGAGACCACCTGGGAGGTGCAGAGTCGGTTCAAATTCTGTTCAACAATTCCTTCAATGGTGCAAGGGTGAATCGAGAGACGGGCGCGACGGCGTTGGCCGTCGCGGTTACGGGGGTGACGCCGCGCTACGGGCTGCACTTGAAGGAAAATAGATACGGTCAGGTTCTGATAGAAATCGATCGAGAATTGACTGGGGAAAAGCTGAACGACGCCGACTACAACGCGATCGGTTACTATGTAGGCCGGGTGGCTGTTGACAGGATTCCGGTATTCAGGGGGCTGCCCCGAGACATGGACGAAACCGACTGCAAGTACCTATGCGTGCCCTTAGCCGTCAGCGCCGGGATCGGCTTGATCCATGTGGAAGGTGTTACTCCCGAGGCCGACAGCCTGGAGATGGCCTTTGGCGGAAGAAAGCCGAAAGATCGGTTTGTCATTGGCAAAAAGGAACTGAAGTCTTCCTACGAGCGGCTTAACACAGCAAAGGGAGAGAAAATGGATTACGTTGCCCTTGGCTGCCCGCACTGCTCCTTGAACGAGCTCCGGGAGATCGCAGCTTTACTTGAGGGGAAAACGGTCAACCCCAACGTGGTGCTGCTGGTCGCGACCTCGACGATAAAGTACAAGCTAGGGCAGCAGATGGGTATTGTAGAGACGATCGAGAGTTCGGGTGGGGTTGTCGTTAGCGGGATGTGCCCCGGGTCGACCATTTTCGGGCGATACGGTAAGGAGCTTGGTGTACGCACTGTGGCAACTAACTCCGCGAAGAACGCTCACTATATTGGGGCCCATTCTGGCGGGTGTGTGGGAACCCATTTCGGTAGCATGAGGCAGTGCATTGAGGCTGCCCTAACAGGAAGGTGGAGAAGCTAATATGCGGGAGATTGTAATAAATTGTAGATGCGCCTCGGGGGGAAGAGCCGAAGGGGAGGCAATCATCTCCACAGATATGATTGCCTTCGGCGGAACACCAGTTTTAAAAACAGGGGTTGTAGAGGAACCCAACCACTGTCTGAAGGGCAAGAGCATTGCAGACAAGATATTAATATACCCTACGGGCAAGGGATCGACCAACGATCCCTATAGCTGCTATTTTCTGAAGAGGTACGGAAACGCTCCTCGGGCGATTATAAACCAAGTTGCAAATCCAACCACTGTGGTTGCGGCCATCCTATCTGAGATACCAATGGTGTACGGTTGCGATTGCGACCCACTGGTTGAAATCACAACCGGCGACTGGGTAGAGGTAAACGCCGATGAAGGTGTGATAAAAGTGCACAAAAAGCATTCGACTAATAATAACGAGAGGTAGCCGCTATGCTCAAGGCTTACGAAATACTGGAAGGTGCCGTTGACATGCATGTCCACGCGTTACCTGATTTCCACCCGAGACTCATGACGGAAGTGGAGATGCTGCGCGACGCAAAAGAGTACGGAATGAGAGCGATTGTGTCAAAGTGTCACTACTGCCTGAACGCTGACAGAATGGCGCTCGTAAATTCTCTTGTGGAGGGAATCGACTGCTTCGGCGGAGTAGTCCTGAATCCTCCCGTCGGCGGCATCAATCCCAGCGCGGTAGAAGCGGCCATCCGTTATGGCGGAAAAGAGATCTGGATGCCTTCGTTCTACTCAAAGGCACACCTGCTGAAAGTGTCGAACTTCAAGGGGGCTGTCAGGGGTAATGAAGGGGGGATATCAATACTACATGAGGGGGAGCTCATCCCTCAGATGCACGAAATTTTGGATTTGATTGCCTCGGCGAACGTGATCCTCGGAACTTCTCACAGTTCCTCAGAGGAGATCGGCGTGCTGGTAAAGGAGGCACTGCGCCATGGGGTTAAGAAGATCGTAGTCACTCATCCGTACAGTACGGTTCCTGACCTTTCCGTGGCCAGGCAGGCCGAGTTGTCGGAGCTTGGCGCGTATATGGAGCTCTGCCTTTTTTCAGCCATGCCGATTTCCTCTGTAAATATTAAAATGGAGAATTTCGTGGCGACCATAAAAGCTGTTGGAGCGGGCAAGGTCGTTTTGGCGACGGATTTTGGTCAACCTTATCACCCGTCGCCAGCGGAAGGAATGCGGATCTTCTGTAATGGTCTTTTGGCAGTTGGAATTAGCACGGAAGAGATCAATACCATGGTTAGGCAGAATCCAGCTTTTCTATTGGATCTGTAGGATTATATATCCCCATCTGCATTAACGAGGAGGATACAATGGGTGTTAAAATGAATTCCAAATATGTCGGGGAACAGACAGTGAAGAACGTTCACGGCCCGTCAAAGTCCGAGATAACGACTACTGCGCCGGTGGATGTCGGGGGGACGGGACGCTACTTTTCACCCACAGACCTGTTGGCCTGTTCTCTCGGTTGCTGTGCCCTAACCACCATGGGTAAGTTAGCCGACAAAATTGGGTGTAACTTCGAGGGTTCATCTGTGGAAGTAGAGAAACACATCGTGGAAGGACCCCGGAGAGTCGGGAAGCTTTCGGCGGATTTCAAGCTATCCCCGAAGTGCACGAAGGAACAGAGGGAAGCTCTGGAAGAAGCGGCCTACACTTGCCCGGTAGCCCTCACGCTGAAGGAGACCGTGAAGCTGGATTTCCGCTTCTCCTACAGCACCTCAGAGTTCGGCTAGGAGGTGGACCCACTGGCTTCCCTGTTCCTAACAGAATGACTTGCACCGCCGAGGTAAGCTGCCCTGCGACCAAATCAATCCATTAGAATTTCGGGGTGCATTTGGGGGTAAGTAGTTGGAAGAACAAAATGTAGGATTTGTCGGTCTCGGAGTGATGGGTGCCAACATGGCAAAGAACGTCGCGAAGAAGTACAGCGTTGTCGCCTTCGACGCATATAGAAAAAAACTTGAAGAAGGAGAGGGGTTCTATGAAGCCGACTCTTTGCAAGAGGTAGCAAAGAGTGCAGCGACAATCGTGTTGTCCCTCCCCTCTTCCGAAGTTGTAAAACAGGTAACGATAGGTGCGCAGGGCGTCGCAAAAGTATTCAGCGCAGGTGGAGTCGTGATTGATACCAGCACTACGGACCCAAAGGCGTCACAAGAGATTGCCGAATATTTGCAGGAAAGGGATATCGAGTTTTTGGATGCACCGGTGAGCGGAGGTGAGAAAGCCGCCCGGGAAGGCACGCTGGCATTCATGGTGGGGGGGAAACAAGAGATTTTCAACAGATGCTTACCGCTTCTTAGAACGATGGGGGAATCCGTCGTAAGAATGGGCGAGACAGGAACTGGACAGGTGGCGAAGCTTATCAACAACATGATCGTCGGGATAACCTTTGCTGCTATCGCCGAAGGATTTGCTCTGGGAGCGAAGAGCGGTATCGATTTGGATACGTTGTTTGAGGCGATCCGGTATGGCTGGGCCGGATCACCTGTGCTTGAAGCAAGTGCTCCCGCCATTCTGAAGAAGGATTTCCGACCCGGAGGGACGGTCAATATTCACTGGAAAGATCTTGGATATGCCTTGGATCACAGCAAGTTCAAAGATGTACCGCTCCCCGTAACTGCACTGGTTCATGAGATTTTCAAAGCAGCGAGGGCGTCGGGCAGGGGGAGTCTGTCCCAACCGGCGATCATCAAGCTCTGGGAAGATGTGTTGAAGATCAACGTAGGAGGCAAGTAGTGTGTCCAAGAAACTGCATGCGGCGAACATGGAGGAATGAGCGAAACAACTGATATCGCGCGAGTTTAGCGTAATTCCGGGTAATTGAGTCTACAATAATCAATTTGGTGGAGGTAGTATGATGCACAAGAATGGTTACTTTCATCGCGTTACGGCCCAGACTCCAACAAGATTTTGGATCAATAACGCAACGCGAAAGGAGGCGGAACTGGCTATCGAGGCCGGAGCTGTAGGTTGTACGCAGAATCCTTCGTACACATGGAAGATGCTGGACAATCCTGAAGAAGCCGAATATGCAAGAAAGCTACTGGACGAAACCATAGAAGAATCGGACGACAACAATCGGGTACAGATCATTCTGCAGAGGAAATTAGTCTCTGGCGTGTCCAAGATATTTGTACCGCTTTTCGAAAAAAGCAGAGGGAAATACGGTTATGTGAGTATACAAGGTGATCCCAACCATGAGCAGTCTGAGGTCATCATTGAAAATGCACGCTTCAACAGATTAGCAGGTGAAAATATAATGGCAAAAGTGCCGTGCACGGAAGATGGGCTAAGAGCAATGGAGGTTCTCGTTGCGGAAAGAGTTCCCATAAACGCGACCGAAGTTTTTGCCGTGAGGCAGGCTCTGGATGTATGTGAATTATACGAAAGAGTAGCTGAAGGCGTGGATGATCCAGCGCCGTTATACTTCTCTCATATAACCGGCATATACGATGAATACCTGAAGAAGTATGCAGAAAGCAAGAAAATCGATATCTCGCCGGATGTACTTTGGCAGGGAGGAATGGCGGTTGCACGCAAGGTGTATAAGACTGTTCGGGAGCGCGGGTATGTTGTGGGCTTCATAGGCGGTGGGGCAAGAGGGCTCCAGCATTTCACAGAGATGGTGGGAGCCGCCGCGTGTATTACCATCAACTGGCTGGGAACGGCTGACAAGCTGATCGAGCTTGATCCTCCTGTTGTCTCAAGATTTTATAATCCCGTGACCGACCATGTTGTTGATGAACTGATGGAGAAGCTACCTGATTTCAAACGGGGTTATCTGGAAAGCGGAATCACTCCTCCAGAATATGAAGAGTTTGGGCCGGTTGCGCTGTTCAGGAATAGTTTTGTATCGGCGTGGAGCAGAGCGCTGGAAGCAATCGGAATCAGAAGAAAACTACTTACACAATAAAACGCTTTTTGACCAGGAATGTGGCCGAATAGGGCTGTTGCCAAACCGCTGAATTGCATCCGCAACCCTTTGCGGAGGAGTATCTTCTTTTCGCGATTCTGTGAAACAGAACGTGGAGATAACCAACACCTGCATTCCTCAGTCCAAGATCTGCTATAAGAGAGGAAGGCTGTGACATGCCCTCAACAAGGGAACCGAAGAGAGACTACCGCACGCTACCACTGGAGCAAATGGAAACAATCGTCCAAGAATTCGAAGCGAGGGTGAATAAGGCGCAACAGAACCAGCCCGCCGGCAAGGACTTCGTCAGACGGGCGGTGCACCGGAAGGGCGTGGCCCGCTGTCCAGTGAGAAACAAGACCCTGTCACTGGACATCGTCCTGAAATATGGCAACGACCTTGCAGACCTCTACTGCCGCTATCCTGACGATATCGTCTGCCTCTACCCATACGACTTTACCGTGGGGTATCAGCCCCCCGAAAAGAAAGATCGGATCAACCCCATCTACTCTATGATCCACTCATCCGAGTGGACGGACGAATGGGGTACCCGCTGGAAGCACGCATTCGGAGGAACGGGCGCGATGGAGGTCGGCTACCCGATCAAAGACTGGTCCATGTTGGATGGCTATCTCAAGAGTCGGATGCCCAAGGCGGATGCCCCGGGTCGACTAGACGCAGTCCTGCCCTGGCTGAAGATGCACCTTCAGACGCGGTATTGCATCGGCATGATAATTCTTGGCATTTGGGAGAGGGTGCGAACTCTGCGGGGCAACGAAAACGCGTTCATGGATCATCTTGATTCCGAAAGAGAGCTTACCCGCCTTATCGAAGCGCTGACGCAGTACCTCGTCGAGCTGGTCGGCTGCTGGGCTGGAATCGGGGTGGACGCCGTCTTCCTGGCCGACGACTGGGGTACTCAGCGATCGCTGATGATTTCACGGGCGATGTGGTCCAGATTCTATCGCGGGTCCTACCACCGTGTTTTTGATGAGGCCCACCGTCTGGGCTTGGACGTCATCTTCCACAGCTGCGGAAACGTGGAAGAGATAATCCCTGATCTGATCGACATCGGGTTGGACGTGTTGAATCCTCTCCAGCCTGGAGCCATGAATCTATCCCGCGTCGCCAGTAACTTCGGCGGGCAAGTGTCCTTCTTCGGGGGAATAGACGACCAGAGCCTGCTAAGCAAGGGCACACCTGAACAAATCAAGGAAGAGGCCCAGCGCACGGCGGACACGTTGGGTAGGCCGTACGGAAACGCATTCATCATGGCGCCGGCCAACGTGATGACCCCCGATGTTCCTCTCGAGAACATCGTGGCCCTCATGGAAGCAGGCCACGGATGCTGATGTGCCGCTCCAAAGGGGCATTCATCTTCCGTAGGCTCTTGGACCTGTCTGCTACGGCTCCTCCGGATGCGGATATTCAAGAACAGATGCGCCAGGTGTCGCAGACCTTCTTCTCCAACCCCTCGGCCCTACACGGACCGGGGCGGGGGGGCGGAAAGACTGCTTACCGGCTGCAGGCGGCGGTTGGCCGACCTGCTGGGCTGTGAGCTCCGGGAAGTGGTGTTCAGCTCCGGTGGAACCGAATCGAACAATATGGTCCTGTTCTCTCTGCTGAAAAAAAAGCGGGATCGAACGGTAATCACATTCATGGGTGAGTGGCAGCGTGGACATTCAAGAGGGGCACCGGGGCGCGCAGCCTTCGTACACCTGAGCTATGAGCCTGGCCCAGGTACGAGTGCTTTCTTGATAAGGCACATCTGATTCTTCATAGCACGATTGTAGCGGATCAGAATCTTGTAGGCGCTCAGCTTTCCATCCGGCAGGGGCGAGCCGCATCACATGGGGCATATCCCGCCACTTGCCCTTGGTTCTGGAAGCATAGAGCCTATATCGCCGGATATATTGTAATCCACGGGGAGGGATATGCTGTGTCAGCTCCAGCAAGAAACGGATCACAGGGAAGGATTCGATCTTTCCCTTGAAGAATTCGTTGTCGGAAGTGTAGTAGACCACGGTGGCCTCTCCGTTCTCCCTAATGCATATCTTTTTCAAACACAGCGGTGGGCGGGCGATGTATTGGGAGAGAGCCTCTCGTGTCTTAGAGGATCCGGTGGGGATGTGCACCGAAGCATAATCCACACTGAATCCGGAGTGCCTCCAATTGATCAAACTGATAGCGATCTTGGCACTGATTGGCTGCTTCTTCAAGACGAACTTGATGATCACCCGGCGAAAGTACTCCGACATCCTGTTGAGGTTCCCGAGGGGGATATGCACGAACCTGCCGGATTCATCAAATCCCCCCTTCCAAAACGAGGCAGTGGGAATGGGGATTCCATCGTAAAAATTCACCGCTGATCTGATAAGCCGAAACCATACCGGACTTGATGCCCGTATTGGCTGCTTTGCTGTAAAACCGTTTGATAATGGCGAAGATAACGGTCGCAGTAGGGATGCCGGTTACCCGTCACCCTCTGCTCAGGTCCATATGTGCGCTGCTAACGCATACGGCTCCCATCTCGAGTATTTGGCGTAGAATTGCTCTTCGGGATAAGGGTTAGCTGTATTAATCAGCAGGGCTCCTTAACAAATTACTCCAAACACAATTTTACAGCAATTTAAATTACAGGATATTAGGCGGTGAGCATCGTGGCTCTCTTGGTGAAGCACAGAGCGTCGACGCCGAACAGCCTGCCGAGCTCCGCCGCGTTGCTGCTGTCGGCCAGATCAGAAAGAGAGAACTCCGATTCGCTCAAGAGGCTTTCCAGGCGTTCCCGTTCGATCACGCGGAAGCGTCCGTTTTCTTCCAACTCGGCGATCATCTGGCCAACCAGGGAATCGGTGAATTTATTGGCATCCGGATCTCCGGATGGATCGCCGAACTGTAGGTGGATTCTACAAAGGGAGGGGAGAATTGTCCAGATACCGAGGTTCCTCTGTAAGGTGGAGGGCTGGTGCTACAGTGCGGTCCGGCGGTGTCGGTATTTTTGCCAATAACCGGCCGGCTCCCTCGTGTCACTGCGCAATCCGCGATCCCTTGAATCGGAGGGGGAATGTGAATACCCTGGTAGGGTGAGTACAGATTGCGCTTGGGCAATTATGCAGCGCACCAATTCCGGGGATTTGGGAGTAACGCTTCTCCAGTGGACCAGAATCTAGTTGTCATTTCTAAATCAGAAGCGATCCGGAAGAGTTTCTTGGAAAGCTACTCGCTGTTGGGGTACGAGGTCAGTGTATCGGAGGATATCCTGGAGCTGATCAGGGACCTCAACATTCTCGAACCGGATTATGTGATCATAGACATCGACGAGCTGAGCAGGATGTGGAAGATCGCGGCATCGGGTCTGCGGCTGGCTCAGAAGAAGATCATGATTATTCTCATCGCAGGTGGCGTTACGCTGGAGGAAGCCAATGAAGCGCTGGTCCTGGGGGTATCCGGGATCATCATCAAGCCCTTTCTCCCGGAGTTTCATTTGAAACGAGTCTACGACATCATCCATAGGAAGCTGCGGACCGAGGGTATGCGGGTCTACCCGCGGTTTTACACCGGATCGGTATTCGAGGGAGCGCTCACGGTTCCCGTGACGGGGACGAACAAGATCCACACCTTCGAGTTGGTGAACCTGTCTCAAATCGGGGCGGCGATCCGTTCAAAGATTACTGACATCGCCCCGGAGCTTCAACCCGATGCCGTGATCGAAGACGCTACCTTGAGACTCGACAATGAACAGTTCCCGGTAGCTGTTCAGGTGATGTTTCGAAATCAGGGGCTCATCGGCGTGTACTTTCAACGGATAAAAAAGGGGGAATCAAACTTCCAGCGGTTCATCCAGAGACTCAGCCTAAAGGCCTTCGGCATCTCCGGCATCAAGGGCAGATGGTGAGAGCGGCTGGTCTTGACCAAACCAAAGGGTACAGCGGATCGATCTCGACTGTTCCGTAGTCCGGGTGTTCAGTCGGCATCCAGACGAGATCGTTATCAACCGCAGCTTCCCGCCTTCATCGTAGCGATAGCTGGGAGGAATGCTCTTTTTAGCTAGGCGGATGAGGGCGGCGCCCAACCGGTCACGGGAAAAGATGGAGGTTGTCCGTTCTCGTCGAGCACATTGACAGGCCGAAGCGATGAAGGATAGTTTTTCTGCATGAAGAACAAGGGATCCCTGGATCAGCTCATTCCACAAGAGGAACAAAATCGACTCCTTGATAAAATCGCAAGAATCGAAAAACGCAGCTCCGGGGAGGTCCGCATCCACGTTACGGATCGGCGGGTGAAAGATCCCCTGGAGGCGGCGCGCAGGACCTTCACCTCCCTGGGCATGGCCGCTACGAAGCGCAGAAACGGCGTGCTGGTGTTTCTGTCTCTGCCCTCCCGCAGATTTGCGATCGTGGGGGATGAGGGGATCGATCGGGTGACCCCACCGGACTACTGGGACCGCCTCCGGGATGCACTGGCCGAGCGCTTCGCCGCCGGCAGTTACTGCGAGGGGCTGCTGGAGATCCTGGATCGGGTGGAATCGGTCCTGGCCGAGAACTTTCCCTATGAAAAGGGAGACGTGGACGAGCTGTCCGATGACATCTCCTATGAGCCGCGCCGCAGCCGTGCCCTACCCTGGCTGATTGCAGGCGCAGTGGTCCTCACCGCCGTCCTGCTGTACGGGGTCTGGCGTCTGTTTCTCTCCGGGTGGAGGTAGGGCTACCAGCCTCCCGAAGCGCCGCCGCCGCCGAAGGATCCGCCGCCCCCGCTGAAGGAGGAACCCGAGCCGGAGGAGGAAGACCGGTAGCTGGACATGTAGTACTGTCTGTCGAAATGCCCCTTCTTCTGGATCACAGTCCGCATCAGGGCGATGCTTACAGTCCCGGCCAGAAACAGCTTGAGCATCTCCTGGCGTTCCTCTTCGGAGGACACCTCCTTCATCAGCTCCTTCAGTTTTCCGTAGTCATCCTCAGTTTTCTTGTAGGACAGGGAGTAGGGAAGCTCCTCCGGCCGCCAGATCAGGGGAACGATCAGCAGGGCGAATAGATACAGACCGGGAATCAGCAGGGCAACCGGTGTTACGGGGATCATGGCCAGAGAGGGCAGGATGGGAATGCTCCCGGCCACGGCCAGTCCAACCACCCGCCCTTTGAGCTGCGTTCGGGTCTGCTTCTTCCACACATGGTACAGGCGGGGCTTCATGCCGGCCGCGCGGATCGCATCCCCTTCGAGATCGTCGTACCTGCTCTTGAACAGACGGCTGAAGGCCCGGTTGCGGCCGAGGAAGATCGATATGACCACAATCATGAGAAAAGGCATGATCAGAAACAGGTAAGCGCCGACCCGGCTGCTGCGCTTGCTCGCCTGCGGTTCCAGCGCCGAATCGGGGCTGAACTCATCACCGGTCTGCCGGATCAGGTCGAGCAGGCCCGCGCTGATCCCCTGGAAGTACTGTTCTTTCTTGAAATAGGGCACGATGGTGTGGTCGATGACCCGACCGCAGAAGGCGTCGGTCAGAACCCCTTCCAGCCCATAGCCTACCTCGATGCGCAGCCGCCGTTCGGCCAGGGCGACCAGCAGCAGAAGACCGTTGTCCTTGTCAGCCTCCCCCAAAGCCCAGGCTTCGGCGACCCGGATGGAGTAGGACTCCAGCACCTCCCCCTCCAGAGAGGGGATGATCAGGACGGCAAACTGGTTGCTCGTTTCGGTCTGGAAGTCCAGCAGCATTTTGTTCAACTGCTCCGCCTGCTCGCTGTTCAACAAGCCGGCCAGATCGGTCACCGGTGCGGACAGCGGCGGAACCTCCAGCGCGGACAGGGGCAGGGAGCAGCAGAGCAGAACGAGAAACGTTACTAAGTATTTGACCTTCATCCTTGTTTCTTTCTCACCGTAGTTTGCTACATCCGGGCGGCGCAGGCAAGCCCATGCGTGACTGCTGTTCGAAGGCGAAGTGGCTGCCGCGGCCGGCGGGTGCATGATATGCCTGCGCGCAGTCTGTGTCGGCCACTGTCTGCGCACGCCGGTATGGGAGCGCAGGTTCCGGTATGGGGCGCAGGTGCCCCCAGCGCCGGTCTGCGCGCGCCGGCGCTCGTTAGCCCGGGCGATTGAAGTGATGGGCCGCGTGCGCTATTGTTTTAGTAGAAGATGGGTTGCCGCTACAGATGAAAACACAATCGCCGGACACGACCTGCAGCGCGGAGCAGGTGCTGATCGCACTGCAGAGAAAAAAAAGCGTATCACAGAAACTCGAACAGGTCCGCTCACTTTCCGCTACGGTGATGGGACTGTCCAGAAGGGCGATTGCCAGGGCCAGGAAACCGGCGAATGAGATCGAGGCGAACCTGCTGTTCGTGGAACTGCACTACGGCGCGGAACTGGCCGGTCGATTGAAGCGATACCTTCACACACGGTGTCATGACCGATCCTGATCTGATCCGGGCCCTTTCGCCGCTTGTGCATGTCTTCGAGCAGTCATGTATACCTTATTATGTAAGCGGTTCCCTCGCCAGCTCCGTGTTCGGAATAGCCCGAGCCACGATCGACGTCGACCTGGTAGCCGGAATTGAAATGCAGCATATCGATATTTTGAAGACCCGGTTACAGGGGCAGTACTACATCGACGAGGTGATGATTGCCCAGGCCATCTCTCATAGGTCGTCATTCAACGTAATTCATCTCGAAACATCGATTAAGATCGATGTATTCATTCCGGCAGATGAATTGTATGCACGCAATGCCATGGACCGCCGCAGGGCGGATACCCTGTCGGAAGCGCAGGCCTCTCAAGAGTTCTTTTTTTGCTCAACGGAAGATATTATCCTGCACAAGTTGTCGTGGTATCAGTCCGGTGGCGGAGTGTCGGAGCGTCAATGGCTCGATGTGCTGGGCGTCATCAAGGTGCAGGCCGATTCACTCGACAAAGAGTATCTGAAGCGCTGGTCCAAAGAACTGGAGGTTTTCGAGCTACTGCAGAGGGCATTCCTGGAAGGCGGTGTTTCGTTGTAAGCGGGGTGACTGCCTCCGCTATACTTTTCCGGCACGATAGCAGGTGAGGAAAGCCCCGCGCCTGATCAGCTCCAGGTGGGTGAAGCCGCACTCCCGGATCAGGTTGGGAAGCTTTCCGAACAGCTGGTAGCGGGTCGAAGGCATCCAGACGAACAGCAGAAACATGAGGGGTGCGGCCAACGGGTGGGGGGCCAGGAAATCACACAGAAAGAACCGTCCATCCGCCTTCAGCACCCGGTGGATCTCCCTCAAACCCCTGGCTTTGATCTCCACCGGTAGATGGTGAAACATCATCGTGCTGGATACCACGTCGAAGCAGCCGTCGGGGTAGGGCAGGTTGTCGATCGAGGCGACCCGGAAGTCGATATCCAGGCCCGCTCGATCCGCTTTGCGCCGGGCCGTAGAGATCATGTTGGCCGCGATGTCTATCCCCGCCGTTTTCCCGCCGTCTCCCACGGCTATGCGGGCCAGGACGGCCAGGGACCCGGTTCCGCATCCGACATCCAGCACCTTCTCTCCGGGCCTGATGCCGCTCAGCTCGATCTGTTTCCGCCGGTACCGGCTTCGTTCGGCCCGGGTCACCAGGTCGTAGTACTTCGAAAGCCAGTCGAGGGAGAATCCTCTGCCGTACCTTTTCATCCGTCTCCTCCGAATCCTCCGCTGACCAAGAGGTCACCGCCCCAATGCGAATCCTAACCGGGATCGGAATTTCCCTCAATGCAGTCTCTCTGCAGCGCATGCTCTCGGGTGTGCGTGGGTGCCCCGGTGTTCCCTTGGCACCCCCTGCGGGCGCCCTCCCCACAGGCGCCCTGCGGCCCTGGGTTGGCCCGTTTCGGTCCCAGGCGGTATTATGGAGGCAGGCAAAGGAGACGGAAATGAGCGCTGAAAGCCGGAAGGTCATGGAAGAGAGACTGCTGAAACTGCGGGCTGAGCTGGAGGAGCGGAAGTCCTCGATCCCCATTCACAGCATTCGGCCTCACCAGCTGATCGAGATCGAAGAGCTGGAGGAGGAGATCGAGGCGCTCGAAAAACAGCTGGAAGGAACCTGAACGCTACTGGAGGAGGGGCTGGTGGATGCGGCCCTGCAGGTCGATCCGCCGGCTGACGGTCCGACCTCCTGGTTCCGGGATATCACCGATCCGACCGACGGCCCGAAGGTACGCATTGACTACCTGTTTTTCTACTCCGATGGAGCGGAGAAATTATACTCTGTTCGACTCGGACCGATTCCTCCGCTTCAGCTGCCGCGTCTGCTCGAAGTTGGATCCGTGTACGGGAAGCGAATGACCGTTCCGGCCGAGTTGAAGAAAAACCTGCCTTCGAACTCATGGGCGAGCCTGGCTGCCACGGGAAGCCCGGTACAGTGGGATACCCCCAGCCAGGCAACGTCCATCTCCCGCAGCGCCTGTACGGTCTTGTCCACCTGCTCCTGCGAAGCGGGTCCCAAGTGCGTGCCCCCGATGACCATGTAGACCCGGTCGATATCCATCAGCTGTCTGGCATGGCGGATGATATTGATCATCCCCCGGTGGGCGCATCCCAGGATAATGATCAACCCGAGGTCTGTTCGGATATACAAAGACTGGTCATCCGCCATCGGGTCCTGGACGAACCGCCCGTCCTGTTTCAGACACAGATTGTCGGCAACCGCTTCGAAGTCCGTTGTCATCGGTTCCTCTCCGCTTGCCGCAATGTCCTCGGTGAGCCAGACCGGAGCGTTGCCGAGCTCGAACCGTGCCCCCAGGCTTTCCAGTCTGTCCCTGCAGAAGGGGATGCCGGCGTATCTGTAGGTGTTCTTCTTTTTGTTGTGCGAGTACTTTCTGCCGAACACCTCCGGGTGGGCAACGACCCGGACCTCCGGTCTGTGGATCCGCTGCATCACGGCCTCGAGTCCCCCGGTGTGATCATAGTGCCCGTGACTCAATACAAGCACTTCGGTCTTTTTAAGGTCGATGCCGAGTCTGTCGGCGTTGGGGACCATAATGCCGCTTGTTCCGGTGTCGAGCAGGAAGCAGTTCTCACCTACTTCGATGAACACGCTGATCCCCCATTCGGCCAGCACGCCTCCAACCGATGTAGAGTTTTCCACGATCGTCGTTATTCGGATATTCTCAGCCGGGGCCAATTTGTCCTCCTCTGTTTAGTTTCTTGCTTTTTCTCCCAGCTCCTGCAGCACCTGGTCGATCCGCGCTTTGAGCTTGGAGAGGATCTCCAAGTAGTCGATGGGCGAATCCAGCTCCATGGTGCTGAACTGGAAGCGGCAGTTCTCCTGAACTCCGGCGGCCGCCTCGGCAACCATGCGGGCTCATTCCAGGTATCGGGAGCCGGTGCAGAACAGGTAGACCTGATCGAAGCGGCGCGCCTGCAGAAGCGACAGCAGCGGGCCGTACTCCTCACCGTCGGTTTCCGAATAGGGATCCCGATTTCCCACGAATGACAGAAGAATGCTCGTTTCGGCCATAAACCCAGTATAGAGCCCCGGCTGGGCAGGATCAATCGATTCCCGGGTCATGCTCATTTCCTCTGCGGTCTCCTTTTTTGGACTACAGATGTACTATCAAGCCGCGTGCCAGCATTGATCGGCACACAGGAAATGGGATCATGATGATGTGTTTTTCGGTTGTTCCCCGGCCACGGAAGCATGACCGAGGCTATGCTCGTTAAATCTTGGGCCTTTCCCGTTCGTTGTAGATCAGCGTGTCGCCGCTGAAGCCGAAGAAAAATCAGAAGATGGAAACAACCCCGGCGCCGAACAGAAAAAGCTTGTGGATTCGGAGGATGGGGAGGAGAACCGTTTTCCCTTTTTATTCCGTCGTTTTCAGGGTTCCTTCCAGCAGAGAATCAACCGTTTCCCGAAGACCGGGGGTGGAGAGATCGAAGATGATCGTGATCTCCGTGATTTCCTGACCCTCGATTTTTCTTCATCGTCCGCGGTCGCCGAGATCTCCGATCGAGCAGTGATCCGAGTGCGGAAGGTGTCGCCATCCACCCAGCCGGTTTCCATGGCCGCCTCGGTGTTTTCTCCGACGGATTCTCCCTGTGACCGGCTCCCGATGATTCGCTGTATCCAGCTGCTTCCTCCGGATGCGCTGCGAAAGGATGGGGGGCGACGAAGACGATGATGAGGGCCAGGGTGAACACCCCGCCGAAGGCAACGGTAAGCAGGGCCGTCCTTTCGCCGGTGCCGAAGTACAGAGCCAGCCCGATGGCAATGAAGACCCCGAAACCGGCTATCATGATCCAGATCTTCTTGAAGGTTCTTCGGGCCGGGAACCGGGTCATCTGCCGTTCGTCGATGAGCATCGCCTCTCCTTGTCGTATATATCAGATTGTCGGGTCGGCGGCGGATGAAGTTGACTTCATAGCCCGCTATGTGACCGGCTCGGTCCGGCTTCAGTGGCTCACAGGTTTTTGATCAGGCTCAGGTCCCCTTCGGTCGCCGCCTTCAGGATCGCTCCCATGTACTCGTCGATCAGGGAGCTGTTCAACGGAACTGGCATGGCCTTGAGCTTCATCTCCAGCTGGGGGTTCTTGGCGGCGTTCAGGGCCCGCTCGATGTGTGCGGGGGAGAAACCGTCCACGTCGGTCAGCTTCGTGGGGAATCCCACCGATTTGGAGAAGGCGATCATCCCCTGGGCCACGGACATGCCCAGCTCCCGGCTGCTCAAGCCCGAGGGCTCACCCTCGAAGAACCCCTGCCTCTGGTAGATCCCGGCGACCTTCCGCAGCCGGTCCTCTATGGCCGGGGCAAAGAATACCGTGTAGTAGGGGTTGAGCAGGGCGCAGGCCCTGCCGTGGCTCAACACGTCGACCAGGGAGAAGCTGGTCAGGTGGCCGCCGTTGGTGCCGCCCACCATGATGGCGTAGCCCCCCAGGTCCGTGGCCAGTCCCAGCAGCTCCCGGGCCTCGGCGCTGCCGGAGTCTTCTGCAAACAGCTTCAGCCCGGCCACAGACAGCTCGATGCCGCAGAGGGCGATTTCCTCGATCAGTTCCAGGTTCTCCCCGGCCCCGTAGTACACCTCCAGGCTGTGGGCGATCCCGTCCATGCCCCCGTCCAGGGTCAGGTCCCTGGGGCTGGAGGCGGTCACCCCGTAGTCGAACAGCGCCCGGTCCGGGACCACGATCTCGTCCACGATCAGCTTCTTCTGCCCCGCCGCCGGGTCGGTGATGTTGGAGTACTTGGTCAGGTGAGCCGCGGAGCTGGCCGCCGTCATCACCGCCAGCAGGGGCCGGAGCTTCAGCCCGGATTTCTCGGCGATGCCGGTGACCTGGGACACGCCGAAGTAGTCCTCCAGGTCGTTGGTGACCCTGCCCAGGCAGCTCAGGGCGTTGGCCGCCTTGGCCGCGTCGATCGTGCTCCCGGAGCCGACCACGGTGATGAACCCCGGGTCCGCCTGCAGGATCTCCGCCTCCATGCGGTAGACGTCTTCCCGGGGAGCATTGGCCCGGGCGCCCCGGATGATCTTCTCCCATGCCAGGCCGACCCCCGAGCCCTCCAGGGTAGAGCGCACCGTGTCCAGCACCTCGGCTTTCCACTTCTTGTCCGGGTGGTTGGCGATGATCACGGTGTTCGAGCCGAGCCCGGAAGCCAGCTCCCCCGCCTCTTCCAGGCAGCCGCTTCCGTGGACGTAGCGGTCCCCCTTGAAGCGCTCCAGCAGTGAATTGGCCTTGGTTTTCAAGTTTTCCAGCATGGTTTTCCCCCTGATGCGGTTACTACCTTAATCGATGAGGGCGGATGTGTACAGGAGGCCGGCATGGCGGGGTTTCGGGGAGCTGGCCGCCGAATGCCGCGAATCAGGGGACAGCCACGAAACTGCCCTTTTCCGGGCTCCAGTCGAAGAGGGTTTCGAAGCGTTCCAGCACCGGGCCTTCGCGGCACAGACAATCATCCCCGCAGTCGATCAGCTCTCCGCGCCGCAGGATCTCCAGATCTCCGTCCCCGTCCGGATCGACGAACTCCACCGAGGCGATGCGGGAACGCGGACCCTTGGCTTCGAAGGTCGTGCCCCGCCACACCTCCACCAGGGAACCGTCGGCCTCCAACGCCAGGATCCTGACCACGTCCGAACCCACGCAGGATCCGCCCAGCGGGCTGAAGCGCGTGACGACGAACTGTCCCCGGCCGCGGACCAGCTCCCTGGGCTCCGCCGCGACCGTGAAGCAGTAGCAGGGGTCCTGTTCGAAGGAGAGAATCCGGGGCACCCCGTCGACCACTCGGAGCACGCCGCGACGGGCCATCTCGATGGAGCTGGAAACGAAAAACACCGCCGACGATGTGCCGTCCCCTGACCGCACCCGGGCCAGGCTGAGCCGCGCATCATCTGCGAGCTCCAGCATGTTCCGCAGGTACTCCGAGATCTCCTCCACGGTCATCTCCCCCGGCTCGCTCATCGACACGATCATGTGCTCAGTCATCGGTTTGCTGCGCAGAAACACTCCGGACAGGTTTACGTGATCCATCTCACTCATCGGCTCCCCGTTCAGGAGAAAGCGTACGCCGTCGAACCAGTCGCCGCGGTAGGCCGGCTGCAGGAAGGTGGCTGCCAGGAATCCCTGGGTAGCGGCGCCGCCCGCCGAGCCTTGAAAGGAGTCGTACCAGCCGTGCCCTCCGGACGCTTCTTCCGCATCGACCAGGTCCAGGACGAGGATGTCCCCCTGCTCCGAGTGATCGATCCCGGACCACTGGATCCTGCGACCCGAGAGGATTTCATTCACCCGATCCAGCAGGGCTCCCACGGCTTCGCCCCTGGAGACATGCGGGGTGATCTGGATTGTCCGGGTGACGAACAGGCGTCCGTTCAGGGGATCGAAGCGGTACACCGCCAGGGGAACGTGAGCTGGATCCGAGAGGATCGATGCCCCGTCCTGGCCTGCCGAAGGAGCGTCAGAAGGGGCTGCAGGTGAGTAAGGGGGCGGCGCCGGCTCCCGGCTCTCCGCCTCCGGTGTTGCCGGCTCTTTGACCCGCTGCGCCGTCGGGCTTTCCGGTTGCCGCTCTTTCACGCAGGCGACGAGCAGCCCCCAGAGCAGCACTCCTACGAACATTCCTCCAATCCAGTGTTTGATCAGCATGTTTCTCCTCCCGCACGCGGCTTGTTCCGTGGGGCCCAGGGGCCAAGACAGTTCCGCAGTTGCCTTCCTTCCGGTTAGTTGCTAACCTGTTTTATGTCAACGAACTATTTCACCGTCCCAGAGCATCTGTAAGAACAGGCGGACGGGAAAAATATCGATGTCTTCAATCCGGGCGGCTCGATTTCCCCGATAAACTCCGTAGCTCTTCACTTTGCCTGGGGCCATTTCCCGCTTCAGCCGTAATAATCCTCGGCCGAATTTCTTCTGCCAATTAACCGACGTTTTTATTTCAACGCCCACAAACCCGTCCCGCGTTTCGCAGAAGAAATCGACTTCCGTCCCGTCATAGCTGCTCCAGAAAGACGGTTGATAGTGCAATTTTTGATACGAGAGATACGCGCGTATTTCATTGAATATAAGGTTTTCCAGAAGAGGGCCCAGTTCTTCCTGCGAGGGCGGATAGGGCAGACGCCCCGACAATGCCCGTGCTACCCCCGTATCGAATACATAAAATTTCGGATGAGAAATCTGCTTCGTCGACCTCTTCAGCTTCCATGCCGGTACCCAATATCCAATCAGCGTGTCGATGAGGATGTCAAAGTAATTCTGCACCGTAGTTCGAGCGATCGCGGCGTCCCGCGCAACGTTTGATATGTTCGTCACCTGGCCGTTTTGACGCGCCGCTATCTCTAAAAAACGTGAAAAGGCACCGACGTTTCTCGTCAGGGCCTCCATCCTAA
>CAZPQC010000070.1:0-20335 GCA_964588525.1 uncultured Spirochaetaceae bacterium | reverse complement strand
AGGCTAGAAGAGACAGGAAAACCCTGTGTCGTTCATTTCATAGGGCTTGCGGGCGCCGGCTCTTCAAGCCAGTCAACGGGTCGGGTTCTGTACGCCGGCAACCTGGAGGAGGCGGCGGGTATGGCGGTTGCACTTTTGCAGGGCCGCTCCTATCGGCCCAGGACCTTTACGCTGGCGGAAGCGGAAGTGAAGCGGCTGGTGGAGCAGGAGGTCGCCGGGATGTCCGGCCGCCAAAAATATCTCCGCGGCCTGTTCACGGGGGGGACCCTGGCCGACGAAGCACTCATCCTCTTCGAGAGAGAGATCGGCGGGGTTTATTCCAACATCCAGACCAAGCCTGAGCTGCTCCTGCCGGACCCCCAACGCTCCAAGGAGCACACCATCGTCGACCTCGGGGACGACCTATTTACCCAGGGCAGGCCTCACCCCATGATCGATCCCACCATCAGGGTGGATAGACTGAGAAAGGAGATGGAGGACTCGGAGGTGGCGGTCCTGCTTCTGGATTGCGTATTGGGTTACGGCTCCCATCCCGATCCTGCCGGTGCGATGAGGGACAGCATCGTCCGGGCTAAGGAGAAGGCGAAGCAGCGAGGAGGCTACCTTGCAGTCGCGGCCTCGGTCACGGGCACCGAAGCGGACCTCCAGGACCTGCAGGAGCAGAGGGAAAAGCTGGAATCCGCGGGGTGCATCGTGATGCCTTCCAACTATCAGGCCGCGTTGCTGGCCCTGCGTATCATCCAGAAGGGGGGAGGCTCATGAGCACGAAGAATATGAACGTGGAAAAGATAACCGAGCTTTTCAGCAGGGATTTGATAGTCATCAACATGGGTCTGGAGGTCTTCGCCGATACCTTGAAAAAAGAAGGGGGTAGAGTACTCCCGATGGACTGGCGGCCCCCGGCGGGGGGAAACGAGAAGCTCTCCTCTCTGCTGAAAAGGCTGGGGCGCTAGCAGTACGCCTGCGCTACACCGGGGTGGAAAAGAAAGGGTCCTGGTCATGAAAGTGGATATAGAAAAAGCGAATCTGGAAGCAGCCTCCCGCATGCTGCGCAGCAAGCCGGTACTGGTGGATATATCCACGGCCGGGGAGGTCGTTCCGGGGCTGGAGAAGAAGACGGTGCTGCACGCCGGTCCCCCCGTGAGCTGGCAGCGGATGTGCGGGCCCATGCGCGGAGCTGTTATCGGCGGACTGATCCTCGAAGATCTCGCCCGAAATCGCGAAGAGGCGGAGGATCTGGCCGCTTCTGGGGACATCATCTTCGAGCCCTGCCACCACCACTCCGCCGTCGGGCCTATGGCCGGTGTTGTCACCTGGAGCATGCCGGTCTGGGTGATGGAGAACAAGACCTTCGGCAACCGCGCCTACTGTACCCTGAACGAGGGGCTGGGAAAGGTCTTGCGCTACGGCGCTTTTTCGGCAGAAGTCATTGAAAAGCTGAAGTGGATGGCAGGCGATCTGGCGCCAATCCTAGGTGAGGCCCTGAGGCGGCACGGAGAGATCGACCTGAAGAGCCTGATCTCTCAGGCCCTGCAGATGGGGGATGAGGGGCACAACCGCAACCGGGCCGGCACTTCCCTGTTCATCCGGGAGCTGGCTCCTTACCTGGTGATGCTCGATGAACCCCGGGAGAAGATCGCTAGAGTCTTTTCCTTCATGCACGGCAACGACCACTTCTTCCTCAATCTGTCCATGCCCGCCTGCAAATGCACCGCCGATGCAGCAGCGGGCATAGAGGGAAGCTCGGTGATTTACACCATGGCTCGGAACGGAACGGACTTCGGGATCCGGGTTTCGGGATTGGGAGAGCGCTGGTTCACAGCCCCGGCTACCATGGTGGAGGGCCTGTACCTGCCCGGTTTCTCCGCCGAGGATGCGGCTCCGGACATCGGCGATTCGGTCATCACCGAAACCGCCGGCATCGGCGGCTTCGCCATGGCTGGAGCTCCGGCCATTGTCAAGTTTGTCGGTGGAAGCCCCAGAGACGCACTGAACTTCACCCAGGCCATGTACGAGATCACGGTCGCGGAGAATGACACCTACCGGATCCCCACGCTGGATTTTCGCGGGACCCCCACAGCCATCGACGTGATAAAGGTGGTGGAGACGGGGATCCTTCCAGCCATCAACACGGGGATCGCCCACAAAGAGCCGGGAATCGGTATGGTGGGAGCGGGGCTGGTGAAGCCCCCGGAGAAGTGCTTCCACGATGCCCTGGAGGCCTTTGTAGAAAAATATGGAGAGTAAAACATCTATAACAAGGAGAAAGCCATGAAATTTATCGACCTGACGATCCCCTTCGGGATCCACACGCCGCCCTGGCCGACCTACGAGCCGCTGCAGATCAAGTATTTCAAGCGCCTCGCTCCCAACGGCGCCAACGGCCAGCTGATCACCCATTCCAACCACGTAGGCACCCATCTGGACGGGGAGATCCACTTCTACACCCCGGGGAAGGACATCGCCTCGCTGGATCTGGATTTCCTGGTCCATGAAGGGGTGGTGGTGGATCTTTCCGACTGCACGGAGGACTACGATGTGTACACCTCTAAGCAGGTGGAAGAACGCGTAGAAGTAAAGGAAGGAGATATCCTGCTCATCCACACCGGCTACCACCACTACGGCTGGGATCAACCCACCGCCAACGAGGTGCGCTACATGGTCATGCATCCGGGGCCGGACCGGGAGTTTGCCGACTGGGCCAAGAAAAGGAAGATCCGCTGGATCGGAGTGGACTGCGGCAGCGCCGATCATCCAATGAATACCATCATCCGCAATTGGATGCCCCGCCAGGCCGAGGAGGCGGACGCCTTCTTCAAGAAGAAGTTCGGCATGAGCCTGGCTGAATACTTCACCCCCGACAAGTACCAGCTCATGCATCTGGAGATGTTTGATCATGGAATCATCCATGTTGAATGCGCCGGGGGGGATATCGACCTGCTTCTGAACCAGAGGGTGACCATAGGCTGCTTTCCCTGGAGGTTCGTGGATGGCGAGTCCTGCATCTCCCGTCTGGTGGCCATGGTGGAAGAGGATCGCTACGAAGAGTTGATGGCGAAAAAGAAGAAAGCCAAGCCGACCCGCTTCGGAGATGTGGCCGGGGCTCTGAACCCTTGGCTGCACGAAGAGGCCCGGAAGAAATAAGGAGCGAAGATTATGATCGTTGATGAGTTGGAGAAGAAGCTCAGGCCGCCGGAGATGGGCCTGGCGCCCTATCCGGCCAAGGTCATCACCCTGGCCAGCGGAGAGAAAATGGTGTGCCGGGAGGTCAGTCGCGAGGAAGCGGGGGTGCTGCTGGAGACGATTTTCCCCCTGATCGGGGTGCCGGATGATTTCTACGACATCGTGGCGGTGCGTATGTATTCGGAGATTCTGGGCTGGTACCGCTACCGTGTGGCCAACGAGTTCGTCATCGTGGGGGCCATAGACGGGGAGATCGCCGGGATCGTGACCAGCCGCTGCGTGGATGAGAAGGTAGGCATGAGCCTGCACACCCTGACTATCAAGAGGGGCTTGAGGGTAGGAGCCCAGCTGTTCGCAGCCAAGATGGAGCACCACCTGGAGTTTCTCAACCAGGAGGAAGTGTGGATCGTGGCCGAGAGCCCTATAGGCTTCAGGCGCTGGATGATCGAGTACGGCCTGGAGAACGCCTACGACCGCTATCCCGAGACCCACCACGAGCTCGGTGGGGTGCCCACCTACGTCCTGACCAAGGAGATCTACAACCGGGTCCGGGACGAGAAGGTGACAGGAGTGCGGCCGGTGCCGCCGGAGCTGCTGGCCACGGCGGAGTGCTTGAGGGTGCCGAAGGAGTACCCGCAGCTGCAGCGCTACCGGCGCGGTGGGCAGAAGAGGAGGGGGTCATGAGAAAAGTAGGGATTGTCGGGATCGGACATACGGTGTTTGGGAACCTGAGCGAGTTCGATCTGGTGGATATCATGAGCTTCGCCTCGGCGGACGCACTAGATGACGCTGATATCCGCAAGGAGCGTAAGATCATCGATCAGGTGTTTGTGGCTAATGTGGGAGCGGGGTTGCTCAACCATCAAACCGCGATCGCTTCTTCCCTGGTCAGCCGCATCGACCTGGAACCGGCCATGGCCGAAACGGTCGAGAATGGGCCGGCCAGCGGCGCCAGCGCCCTGAAGTGCGGTTATACGGCCATAGCCTCCGGGATGGCTGACGTGGTGATGGTTACCGGCGGCGAGGTGATGCGCGCGGTGACGGGTTGGAAGGCCACGGATTTTGTGGCCACCCTGCTTCATCCGGAAGCTGAGTACAACTACGGGCTGACCCTGCCGGCCTTCGCAGCCATGTTCACCCGGCTGTACATGGAGCGTTACGGGCTGACCGAGGAGGAGCTGGCCATGGTGGCGGTGAAGGATCACGACAACGGGATCAAAAATCCATACGCCCACGTGCCCTACACCTGCACCCTCGAGGGGATCTACGGAAGCCCTGATGCCAACGTGGTCAACAACCTGATCGCCGACCCTTTGAGGCTGTACAACATGTGCCCTGTCAGTGACGGGGCGGCTTCCCTGGTCCTCTGCGCCCTGGATTCAGCCAAGATGAAGCACTTCAAGAAGAAGCCGCCCATACTGATTCAGGGCATCGGAGCGGCCACGGACACCCACTGTATCCATCACCGCAAAGATCCCCTGGAGCTGAAGGCGGTGGCATTGAGCGCCGAGCGGGCTTACAAGATGGCCGGGCTCGGCCCCAAAGACATTTCCTTCGCCGAGCTGCACGACGCCTTTGTGATCCTGGAGCTGGCCATCAGCGAAGAGGTGGGCTTCTTCAAGAAGGGTAGAGCCCGGGAAGCTGTGGTGCAGGGGCTGACCCGTATCGACGGTAAGCTGCCGATCAACACTTCCGGGGGGTTGAAGGCCAAAGGGCATCCCCTAGGAGCAACCGGAGTATCCCAGGTGTTCGAGCTGGTCAAGCAGCTGCGGGGAGAAGCCGAAGAGGGGCGGCAGGTGGGCAATCCGAAGCACGGCATGGCGGTGAACTTCGGGGGCTTCGGCAATAACGTGGTCACGACGATCTGTTCCAAGGAGTAGAAGATGATCGATACCGATGTTGTAGATTTCGATAAATACAGGCCTGCCAAGCTCGAGGTGTACGCCTACAAATGCCCGGAGTGCGGGACCCTTCACTATCCGGTCCCGATGATCTGCAAAGACTGCAGCGCCCGCAGGGACCCTTCGGGAGTGCTCTTTTCGTCCTGGGAAAAGGTCCCCCTGGGCGGAAAGTGCAGCCTTTTGAGCTGGACCCGGCTCTATGCCCTTCCGGAAGGATTCGAGGACCGCTACCTGCTGTTCGGGATCGTGGAGTTCGAGAACGGTCTGCGGGCCAGCGGGAGGCTATTGGTGCAGGATCCAAAGATCGGTATGAAGCTGGTCTCCAAGGTGGGGGTGGTCCGGGAAAAGATCGGCGAGGACGTGTACGGCTTCATGTTCGACAGACCGGGCTGAGGGTTAGCAGCGGACCTGGGCAATGTCTCGTCTTGACCATTGGGTCATCCATGTATATAATGTATCCATGCAAAAGCTGCAAATCCTGTTTCCGGAGCCGCAACTCCGACGGCTTAGAGAGCTGTCCAGAAAAGAAGATCGGCCGGTGAGTGAGATCGTCAGGAAAGCCGTAGATGCCTGGATCGAGAAGAACGAGCCGATGACCGAAGCGCATCGAAAGAAACGTATTCCCACCTTTCACGGAGGGAGGATCAAAGTACGCGCGGAGGACATGAGAGACATCGCATACACAGACAGGGCAAGCCCCGGTGAATAGCATCGACACGAATTTGCTCTTTTATACGACGAATGAGGACTGCGATGAGCACGAGAAGGCGAGCGCGCTCATTCAGCAGGCCCTCGACCGTCCTGACGATTGGATCGTTTCCGACCAGGTCTATTTCGAGTTGTACAGACTACTTCGAAACCCAGTTGTTCTGGAACGTCCGCTTTCTGCGATGGAAGCGTGGGAAAGTGTAGATTTCTACCGTCGTCAATCAGGTTGGCTGCGCTGTTGCTATGAAACGTCTTTCATGACTGAAATCGTCGATCGACTGAAGAGTGAGGAATTTCCACCCCGTAGAACATTCGATATCGTTCTAGCGATTACGTTGAAAAAGCATGGGGTCAGAACGTTCTACACGAGAAATGTAGACGATTTTGAGCCTTTAAACTGGTTTACGGTAATAAATCCGCTATAATCTGCACATGGGAGTTTGCTGGTGTTTGACCTGCGGCGGTTGCGGCTGCGATCGTTGGCATCCCCTACACGGCGCCCGTTTCCCATGCTATAAACGGTGAGAGGGGGGAGGTCTATGGATGAAGAACGGCAGTACCACATCCAGCTTAAGAGGGGAGAAGTGGGGCGATACGTCCTGCTCCCCGGGGATCCAGGCCGGGTAGCCAAGATCGCCGCTCTCTTCGATCATGCCGAAGAGATCGCTTTCAACAGAGAATTCCGCACCTTTACCGGCACGGTAAGCGGAATCAAGGTCTCGGCTACCTCGACCGGAATAGGTTGTCCCTCCACCGCTATTTGTATCGAGGAGCTGATCAAGTGCGGCGCAGACACCTTCATCCGGGTGGGCACCGCCGGAGGATTGCAGCCCGGAATCGAGGTTGGAGACCTGGCCATCACCAGCGCCACGGTGAGGGAGGAGGGAACAACGCGGCAATACGTGCCCCTGGAATACCCAGCCGTGGCGGACATCGAGGTAACCACCGCCCTGCGGGAGGCGGCCCGGCGGCTGGGCTACCGCTACCACATCGGGATAGGCCACACCAAGGACGCTTTCTACACCGAGGGTAATGCGGACCTGCCCCTGGCCGAGCAGGCCAGGCAGCAGTGGCAGGTCTGGCAGAGGGCCAATGTACTCTCCACTTCCATGGAAGCGGCCGCCCTGTTCGTAATTTCTTCCATTAGAAGAGCCCGTGCCGGGGAAGTCCTGGCTGTCATCGGTTTGACCTACGCGGACAAGCCGATCGTGGCCAAGTCGGGGATCGAGGAGGCGATCAGGACGGCCATTGAGGCGGTGAAGATCCTGGCCGCCCGGGATGAAAAGGAAGGCGATGAATCAGGATAAACTGGTACGAAAGTTCAAGGACGAAGCTGTTGCTGTCTACAGGATCGAAGGGCCGGGAGTGGATGAAGGTTTCAAGCGCTACACCGTGTCCACCCGGGATACTCGGGACCTGATGAACTACCCCGAGATCATAAACTGCGATTTCACCAACCTGATGCAGAACGGAGTAACCAACGCCCTGAAAGGCATCAACATCCTGGAGCGGCTCAGCTCTACAAGCTCAAAATCCATAAATGTGTGCCATATTCTCCGGGGAGGCCTGAACTTCAAGGTCCGTGATGCCCTGCGCAAGGCTTTCGGCTACAAATGGCATTCCAGCTCCTACATCTCCAGCCAGAGGGTCCTCAAAGAGGGAAAGTTCGAGATCAGCGAGGACACCTACCGCAAGTTCATCATTCCCGACCGGGCTACGCTCTATACAGCCGACATTGTGGCTTCCGGGGTCTCCCTGGACCACGGGATCGAGTACGTCAGCACCTATCTAAAATCCCAGGGCTGCCAGCTGAAGAACTTTATATTCATAACCATCGGCTGTATCGAAGCAGAGAACGTACTGGCCAAGTGGCACAAGACCTTCAAGAACAGCTTTCCTGAATACGAGAAGACGATCCTGATCTATCTGGAAGGCCGCTTCGCCCTGGCGACCAGAAACACGCCGCTGTACAACTGCCTCTACGATACCGATTTGTTGAAGAACTACAAGCTGGGCGCCCTGCTGACCCCCGAGTTCGAGCACTCCCAGTTCGACCGGGTGATCATTGGGCTGGAAGCCTGCGCCATCTACGACGGGGGTAAAAAGGGCTTCGAGCCTGTGAACCACGTCAAGGACATCCTGGAGTTCTGGGAGAAGCAACTGGAGGTGGGCAGGGAGAAAAAGCTGTCCATCTGGGAAGAGTACAACGCCCGTATGCCTGTGGACATGTACTTTGCCAATGTTGAGACTCTGGACAGCGGCAGCCCCGAGATGCTTCAGGAGAACAAGAGCCAATGTTGGCAGGGCTTGAGCCAGGAGGAGTACTGCAAGCTGTACACCCGCTTCAAATGGCTGTGGACCGACGAGCGTATCCGCAGCTCCCGGCTTCCGGGAAGCTTCGTCCAGGTCTGCGAGAAGAAGATAAAGTATCTGGAGAGCCTGATTGCAGACGTGTGCGAGTGAAGCTCGAGGCAGAGGGAACGCACTTGCCCCTTGTTCGTCTTTAGAGGGTCATCTTTGCCTGGGCCAGCTTCACCGCTTTCAGGATGCTCTCGTACCCTGTGCAGCGGCAGAGGTGCTTGTCGAGAGCTTCCAGGATTTCTTCTTCCGTTGCTTTCGCGTTTTTCGTCAGCAGGTAATAGGTACGCATGATCAGCCCCGGAGTGCAGAAGCCGCACTGCACCGCTCCGGACTCGACGAAGGCTTCCTGGATGGGGTGGAGGGTGTAGCCGTCGGAAAGTCCTTCCACGGTCAGCACCTCGCCTCCGTCGGCTTTGCGGGCCAAGACGGTGCAGCTGGTGACCGCCTCTCCGTTCAGGATCACCGTGCAGGCACCGCATTGGCCCACTCCGCAGCCGTACTTGGCGCCGGTTAGCTCAAGCTTGTCCCGCAATACATCCAAAAGGGTGACCCGGCCCTCTTCGATCTCGACTTGGTGTGTGCTGCCGTTGACCGTGAGTTTGATGGTAGGCATGGTCAGCTCCTCCCTTTCTGCTGCAGGGCTTTAAGGACATCATCTGCCGTCACCGGCAGGCAGTTGAACTCTATACCTGTGGCATCTCTGATGGCGTTGACGATGGTGGGAGCCACGGCCACGATCGGGTGCTCTGCGATCGGCTTGGCGCACCAGGGCCCCTCGTTGTTGGGGGTCTCCAGGAAGATCACGGTCTGTTTCTTTGGCACGTCCTTGATGCGGGGTAACCGGTAGGGTCCGAAGTTGGCGTTTCGGATCGTCCCGTCTTCCTTGAACTCTACCTTTTCCATCAAGGTCGCTCCCATCCCCTGCACGACGCCGCCGACCACCTGGCCCCTGCAGGTGACCGGGTTGATGACCTTCCCGGGATCGAAGGCCGAGACGAAGTGCAGCACCTCCACCTTGCCGGTGGCCTTTTCGATCCTTATCTCCGCAGCCTGGCAGCCAAAGGTCCAGGAAGCGGCGGCGTTGCCCATCCCCGTTTTCGGATCGGGCTCGATCACTCCCTGCACTCGATAGCTTCCCGCAGTGTGCACGGGAACTCCGACGGTCAGGCCGTTCTCGTGCATATACCCCCGGGCCAGGGAGCCGATGGACAGCCGCTTGGAGGGCTCGCCTCGGCGGTAGCACTCGCCGTCGTACTCGATATCCTCGACCGCACAGCCCAGAGCCTCGGCGGCGTTCTCCTTGAGCTGCTGGATGGCCCGTTCGCAGGCCTGAACGATCGCCCTTCCGCCCCGGTAGGTCTGCATCGAGGCCACGGTTTGCCAGTCCCAGGGACTGAACTGGGTGTCCACGTCCTGGTACATCCGCACCTTCTCGATGGGCACCTTAAGGGCCTCCGCGGCCATCTGGGTGAATACGGTCTGGCAGCCCTGGCCCATTTCTATCCCCGCCAGGGCAACGAACACGCTGCCGTCGGCATTGATGGACAGCAGGCAGCCAGAAGAGGAGTTGGTGGCCATCTTGGGGGATTTCATCATCGCCGCTATTCCCCGGCCGTACAGATAGCGCTTGTTCTCCTTCGGTTTCTTCCCGGTGAAGAGCGCTTTCTTCACCTCCTCGAGGCAGCGATCCAGATCCCCATTGCTCTTGCTAATGGTCTGCCCGAGGGCGTTCTCTTTTCCTTCTTTCAGGAAGTTCTTCTGCATCACCTCCCAAACAGGCATGCCCAGCTTTCGGGCCAGAATATCGATCAGCCGACCCACCATGAACTGTCCTTCCGGATGACCGTAACCCCGGTAGGCGCCAACGGGCGGGGAGTTGGTGTACACACCGTAGACATCGGTCTTGACGTGGGGGAAATGGTACGGTCCGGTGCAGTTGTGGCCGGCCACGGTGCACACCGGCCAGCCGGTGTCGCCATAAGCCCCGTCGGAGAAGTACATCTCCGCCTCCAGGGCGGTGAAGGTGCCGTCCTCCCTGGCCCCGATCTTCATCCTGGCCTTCACTCCCCGGCCGACCAGGGTGCTGGTGAAGACTTCCCTTCTGGACAACACCAGCTTCACTGCGTAGCCTGGGACCAGGCTGGCTGCGTAGGCGGTGAGAGGTTCGATACAGATGTCGGATTTGCCCCCGAAGCCGCCGCCCAGGTAGGGTATGTGAACCCGTACCTTGGCGGCAGGAATCCCGAACATGTCCGCCAGCACGTCCCGCAGCACGAAAGGAGCCTGGTTGCTGGCCCAGATCTCGATGCTGCCATCGGAGGAGAAACGGCAGATGGCGCCGTGGGGCTCGATGGCGCAGTGGTTGCTCAAGGGGAACTCGAAGTGTTCCTCGATAACTACATCGCCCTGCTGGAAGCCTTTCTCCGCGTCCCCATTGCGCAAGGAATAGTGGTGGAAGATGTTTGTCCCTTTGACCGGATGAACCACGTACTCAACACGACCGTACTCCCCATTTTTTTCGTGGATCAAAGGAGCTTTGGTGCCGGCGGCTTCGATGGGATCCAGAACAAAGGGCAGGGGGTCATACTCAACCCCGATCTTCTTGAGGGCGGTCTCGGCCTGCAGAGGTGTCTCGGCCAGCACAACCGCCACGGCCTCCCCCGCATGCCGAACCTTGTCCACCGCAATCGGGGGCTGATCCCACAGGCAGGTGCCGAAGAGGATTTTGCAGTCCTTTCCGGTTACCACCTTCACCACCCCGGGCATCTTTTCCGCTTCCCCGGTATCGATCGAGCGGATCCTGGCATGAGGCGTTCCGGCTCGCAGCACCTTGGCGTGCAGCAGGCGGGGCAGCCTGATATCGGCAACATAAGTCGCCGTTCCCGTCACCTTGGCTTCCGCATCGACCCGTCGTAAAGGTTTTCCGACATATTTAAGCTCCATACGTTTCCTCCCTCGACAATAGTATGGGGCGTAATGCTTGAGGTCAAGAAAATAAGATCAAGGTGAAAAACCTCTGTTTGACGGTCAGCAACTCTTACCCTATAATTTGTGTTGACCAGATAATAACAAGTAAGGAGGGTCATTATGAGAAGAGGAGCGTGGTTGGTTCTGATTCTTCTTTTGTCCGCGGCCCTGACGTTCGGGGGCGGTAAAAAGGAGGCGGGTGTAGAGGAAGAAGGGGCATTTCGGGTTGCCGCCGTCTTCCAGACAGCCATTGAGGAGCCCTGGGACGGCGTGATCCACCAGGCCTGCCTCAAGGCGAAGGAGGAGATGGGCATAGAGTACGAGTTCGCGGAGAAGATTGCCGCAGCGGATTTCGAGAAAGTAGTCCGGGAGTATGCTGAGCGAGGATTCAACCTGATCGTAGGCGACGCCTTTCTGGCCGGAGAGGAACCATCCCGGAGGGTGGCCAAGGATTACCCGCAGATCGCCTTCGCCTTCGGTTCCGAGTTCGGCCCGGTGGCGCCGAACTACAGCGTCTTCGACAACTGGATCCACGAGCCGGCCTACCTCTGCGGTGTGATCGCCGGCAGGCTCACCAAGAGTAACATCCTCGGCATCGTGGCGGCCATACCGATCGGCGAGGTTAACCGGCTGACCAATGCCTTCATCCTGGGGGCTGAGAGCGTGAATTCCAATGTGAGGGTGAAGATCGCCTACATCGGCGGCTGGTTCGATCCGCCTAAAGCCAAAGAAGCCGCCCTGGCCCAGATCGAGGCCGGTGCGGACCTCGTCTTCGCGGAGCGCTTCGGTGTGTTCGAGGCCTGCAAGGAGAAGGGGGTGCCTGCCTTCGGGAACATGTCTGACCAGAATGAACTGGCTCCCGACACGGTGATCAGCGGGCCGGTCTGGGATATGTGGCCCACGATCGAGTACTGCATCGAGATGGTACAGAAGGACGCCTGGGTGGCCCAGGACCTCGGCGAATGGTCCATGATGGCCAAGGGAGGATCTAGGCTTGCTCCGTTCCACGGCTTCGAGACAAAGCTCCCTGCGGCAGTGATCAATGAAGTGCGAGGTTTAGAGCAAAAGATCCTGGACGGGACCTTCCGGGTTTCCATCGTCGAGCAACCACCGACTCCAGACTGAGCCACGAGTACGGCAAGACCGGTAGAGCTGGCATCTACCGGTCTTTTTCGCTTTTCTTTCTATTATTCGAGTATTCGAGCCGTTAGGAGAGCCGAGGTAGATCTTTGTCAGACGACGTACCAAGACCAGTAGCGGAAATGCGCTCCATCGAGAAGCGTTTCCTCGATGTAATCGCAAACCAGCAGATCGATTTTCGAATCTATCGAGGAGAGATCTGCGCTCTGCTGGGTGAGAACGGAGCCGGCAAGACCACCCTGATGAACATCCTCTTCGGCTACTACACCGCCGATTCGGGAGAAATCTTCATCAAGGGCGAGGAGGTCAACCTCTCTTCGCCTCGGGACGCCATTTCCCGTGGGATCGGGATGATCCACCAGCACTTTACCCTGGTGCCCGCCCAGACGGTGCTGGAAAATGTCATCATCGCCACGGAATCGAGAAAGGGCTTTTTTCTCGACCTGAAGTCGTCCAAGGAGAGGCTCCTCGAGCTCCAAAAGCGTTTCGGATTACACGTCGATCCGGAGGCCAGGGTGTGGACCCTTTCGGTGGGAGAGCAGCAAAAGGTGGAGATCCTGAAAGCCCTTTACCGGGGAGTGGACATCCTGATTATGGATGAGCCCACCGCCGTTCTGGCTCCCGCCGAAATCGAAGAGCTGTTCCAGACCCTGCGAATACTTGTGGGGGAAGATCGCTCGGTAGTGTTCATTTCCCATAAACTGAAGGAGGTGATGGCCATCTCCGACCGCATCGTGGTTCTACGGGGCGGAAGGGTGGTGGCAGAGCGTAAGAAAGAACAGACGAATACTCGAGAGCTGGTGAACTTCATGGTGGGTCGTGACCTCCTGGAAAGGATCGAGAGGAAGAAGGTCCCCCCCGGCGAGCCGGTTCTCGAGATTGAGAATCTCACCGTCCTGCACGACAAGGGACTGGAAGCGCTGAAAGGCTTGAACCTGGTGGTGCGGGAGGGGGAGATCGTGGGCCTGGCCGGTGTATCAGGAAACGGCCAGCGGGAGCTCTCCGAGGTGCTCTTCGGGCTGCGGGTTCCGCTAGAGGGGAACCTCAAAGTCAGCGGGGAGCCTCTTCCGTGGGGAGATCCCCTTTCGGCGATCCGGCTTGGCCTGGCCAGGATTCCGGAGGACAGGATCGAAACCGGGCTGATGACGGATCTCTCGGTAGAGGAGAACCTGATTCTCGAGCGTCATGGCAGCGAGGCTTTCCAGACGAGGGGAATTCTGAACTTCCGGCAGATACACCAGTTCAGCGATCGGCTCATCGAAGGATACCGCATCCTCACCTCCAGCCGGGATGCAGCGGTTAAGAGCCTTTCCGGGGGTAATCTGCAGAAGGTGATCCTGGCCCGGGAGCTGGACGGCAGGCCGAAGCTGGTGATCGCAGCTCAGCCCACCCGGGGCCTGGATGTGGGTGCCATGGAGTACATCCATCGGAGGCTGCTGGAGGAAAAAGCGCGGAGGGCGGGCGTGCTGATGATTTCCGAAGACCTGGACGAGATCTTTGCCCTCAGCGACCGCATCATAGTACTGTACGAGGGGCGAATCATGGGAGAAGTGCCGTTAGAAGAGGCCGGCCGGGAGCAGATCGGCCTCTGGATGACCGGGATGCATAAATGATCCGGTTGATGATCGTCAAACGGGAGCCCCTGCCGGGCTGGGCCCGGATCGTCATCCCGATAGCCGCAATCGTGGTAACCTTGATCCTGTCCGCCATTCCCATTCTGGCTGCCGGAGGAGCCTTGTGGAAATCGTACTATTTCCTGTTCTACGGCGCCCTGGGCACCCGCTTCAATCTTCTGGAGACCTTTGTGAAGGCCAGCCCGCTGATCTTCACCGGGCTGGCCGTTGCTTTGGCCTTCCGGGCCAAGTTCTGGAACATCGGGGCGGAGGGGCAGCTGTTAGCCGGAGCCCTGGTGGCAACCTGGATCGGGATCTACGGGACCTGGATCCCTTCGTTTTTACTGCTGCCGATGGTCATTGCCGCCGGTTTTTTTGCCGGGGGGTTCTGGGCCTCGATCCCGGCTCTGTTCAAGACCAAGCTCAAGGTGGACGATGTTGTTTCGACGCTGCTGTTAAACTACGTGATGGTCCATATCATGGGCGCCCTGCTCTTCGGTCCCCTGCAGCAGCCCGGCTCGAGCTGGCCCCGGTCTTCGGAGATACTGCAGGCGGCCAAGTACCCCCTTCTCCTTCCTCGATCCCGCTTTCACATAGGATTCCTCATGGGGCTGGCCGCGGTTTTCCTCATCTGGTTCCTCAACACCAAGACAGTGTTCGGTTACCGGTCTAAGGCAGTCGGGGCCAATATCCGCTCGGCTCACTTCGGTGGGATCAACACGACCGTCGTAACCTTGCAGACCGCCGTTCTTTCCGGAGGTCTTGCCGGTCTGGCCGGTGTCGGAGAGCTCTGCGCTCTGCAGTACAGGCTGATCATGGACATTTCCCCCGGGTACGGCTATTCCGGGATCGTGATCGCCATGCTCGGCAATCTCCATCCTGTGGGAGTCCTCCTTTCGGCTCTGTTCTTCAGCGTGATCATCGTGGGCGCCCAGACCATGAGCCGGATGACCGGGGTACCCACCTACATCGCCGAGGTGATCCAGGGTATGGCCTTGATGGTGATGCTCGTCTTTCTGCTCCTGACGGAATATCGAATCAGGGTCTTGCGCGTTCGCCCGCGCATGAGGGCCGGAGGCTCGCGCAATTGATTCGGGAAATATTCAACGTGTCCTTCTTCGCCGGGCTGATCGGGGCCACCATGCGGATGGCAACTCCCATCATGTTTGCCACCTTGGGCGAAATACTCAGCGAGCGCGCCGGCGTGTTGAATCTCGGGATCGAAGGGATCATGCTTATGGGGGCCATGACCGGGTTTCTTGTCACCCTGTCCTCCGGATTCCTGTGGCTGGGAGTCCTGGCCGCAGCCCTTGTGGGTATGGCTCTGGCACTATTGATGGCCTTTCTGGCGGTCTACCTGGGCTTGAGCCAGCACGTTTCGGGTCTGGGCATCACTTTGTTCTCCACGGGACTGGCCATGTTCGTCTACCGCCTCCATTTCGGATCTCCCCTGGTGCCGCCCACGGTGGATCCATTCCCCAAGGTGGCCATACCTCTGTTGTCGAAGATCCCCCTCATTGGTCCCGGCCTGTTCAACCAGTATCTCCTCACCTATGTGGCCTGGCTGCTGGTACCGGTGCTCTCGTTGCTGCTGTATAAGACACAGGCGGGCTTGAAGATCCGCACCGTGGGCGAGAATCCATTTGCCGCAGACACTGTCGGGGTAAACGTTTACCGGACCCGCACTCTCTGCCTGGTGGCCGGGGGTGCGTTGATGGGGATCGGCGGCTCTTTCCTCACCCTGGCCCATCAGAACATGTTCCTCATAGAAGTCGTGGGCGGCAGAGGCTGGGTAAGCATCGCTATGGTGATTTTCGGCAACTGGGACCCGCTCAAAGGGGTGTTGGGAGCCATAATCTTCGGGTTCCTCGATGGGTTGCAGCTGCGGCTGCAGGGGTTGGGCTTCAAGGTGCCCTTCCACATCTTCCTGATGATCCCCTACCTGATGACCATCGTTGTGCTGGTGGGCGTGTCCCGGCGGGCCACTGTTCCGGCCAGCCTGCTTAAGCCATACCGCCGGGAGGAAAAGGGGGGATAGTCGTTCGTATTTTTCGGGCGCCGGGGAGGCGGCTCGATATTCAATCCCTGAGCGTAACCTCCTTACCGTCCTTAATCACGTGGAGGGGCGGATCGTGGTCGGTCAAGGCCTCGGCGATGCTCTCAGCATTTAATATAACCAGGTTTGCTTTGTTTCCTTCTTTTATTCCGAACTCAGGGATAGAGAGAGCCCGAGCGGCGTTGGTGGTGATCAAATCGTAGAGGATCTCCATATCAGCAAACGTGGTCATCCACAGCAGGTGGGAGGCAAGAAAGGCCACCTCGAGCATATTGTTGCGACCGTAAGGGTAGTAGGCGTCCCAGATATCATCCTGTCCCAAAGCAACAGCGACCCCTTCGTCGTACAGGTCTCGTACCCGGGCGTGCAGGGGGCCGGTATGGGGATCGCTGACCACTCCGATACGGGCCCGTTTGAGTAGAGCAAGGACCTTGCGGAAATAAGGCTCGGGGTACAGGTGCATCGCCCGTGCGTGTTGAGCCGTGACCCTTCCCTCCCAGCCTTGCGCTATGGTTGTTACAGCCAGCATCTCCAGGGTACGTAAACCGGGATCTCCGGCGTCATCGATGAGCATGGAGACGTCTTTATCGTATTGCTTGGCCAGGTCGAACATCAACTTGATGTGCTTTTTCGCATCCTCATCGGTGTACTCGATCCAGGGAATCCCTCCGACCACGTCGGCGCCGATCTCCAAAGCTTCGCGTATGTAGTCTTCTGCCCCGGGATCACGAACAACCCCGTCCTGGGGGAAAGCAACCACTTTGATCTCCACGGCGTGCTTAAACTCCTCCCGCGCTTTGATGAGAGCTTTTACTCCCTCAAGCTTGGCCTTGGTGTCTGTGTCAGCGAAGGCACGGATGTGGGTGTTACCGTACTTCACAGCCAGACGGACAGCTCTGCGCACGTTTTCGATGATCCACTTCTCGTCGTATTGCTCCTTCACCTTCGAGGCCAGCTCTATGGCGCTCATGGCTTTTCCCATGGCCTCCCCCTGGTAGGAAGTGAGGGCTTCCTGGGGTACCATGTTCAGGGTGTACACCTTGCAGAGGTGCAAGTGGCCGTTGACGAAAGATTCGGTTACCAATTTTCCGGAAGCGTCGATCACCACTTCTGCCTCTTCCTTCAATTTTCCCCCGATTATTGAGATCCGGCCGTCCTTGATGCCGATATCGCGAAGACTCTCCTTCGCAAAACGGGTCTTGGCATTCTTTATCAACAGATCGAATTTCATTCTATGGTTCCTCCTTCAATGGGTTTTGCTCTTGACTCTTTATATCATGCTGCCCGGGACTTTGCCATTCCGAGTACCATCTCAGCCGCGGCGCACATTTTCGGTTTGCGCCCCACGGATCAAGCGGTCAGGAAGAAACCCTCGAAAGTGTCAGCTGCCTTTACAATTCGCCCCTGTAGCAAGTATAATCGCAGCTGAACTGACAGGCTTCCTGCTTGTAGGGTTTTTCATCGTGGTTGTTCAATCTGTTGGGGACCAACCAGAGGAATATTGTACAAAAACCCGCTAATCCGTACGTTATAGGAAAAGTTATTTTGTACTTACATTAGGAGGTTGTATCTGTGAGCTACGCTGATAATTTTCAGGAAATGAAGAAGGGCATTGGCTTAACCCAGGCGATCGCTGAGGCAGACCGCTGTTTGCTCTGCTACGATGCTCCCTGTTCCAAAGCTTGTCCTGCGGAGACGGATCCGGCAACCTTTATACGCAAGCTGCGTCTGCGGAACTTCACCGGAGCGATCCGAACAATCAAGGAGAACAACATTCTCGGCGGAGCCTGTGGTGTGCTTTGCCCGACGTCCAGATTATGCGAGAAAGAGTGTAGCGCGACAGGAATCAGCAGACCGATCGAGATAGGCAAGGTACAGAGATTCCTGGTGGAATACGCCTGGCAGACAGGATTCAAGGTTTTCAAAAAGCCAAAGCCCCGCAAAGAGAAAATTGCGGTGATCGGCTCTGGTCCGGCGGGCTTGAGCTGTGCTGCTGAGCTAGCCAAGCAAGGTTTCCAGGTCACTGTATTTGCAGAGCGATCTGAGCCTGGAGGCATTATCCGCTTCGGGGTTCCCGCATATCGATTCGATAAGAAGTTCCTTAAGAATGAGCTTCAAGATCTTTATGATCTTGGAGTGAGTTTCCAGTGCAACACGAAAATCGAGGGTAGGCTAGGTGCGGAAAGGCTGCTCGAGGAAGGATTCAAAGCCGTCTTTCTATCTCCAGGATTATGGGGAACACAAAGGCTGGTCCCCAATGCAGGTGATATCAAAGGTGTATATACATCCGCAGAATTTTTAGTAGCCCTGCGGGAGGAGCGGTTCGAGGAACTCAGCAGGCAAATTGATGGAAAGACAGTTGCAGTTATTGGCGGTGGTTCCGTTGCTATGGATTGTGTTGAATCTGCCACGAAGCTGGGAGCTCGGAACGTCTACCTCGTCTACCGGCGTTCGTTTGCGCAAATGCCTGCCGAGGAAGATGAGCGGTTGGAAGCTCTGCGTCTAGGGGTTCACTTTCTCGTACTAAATCAACCCACTGACTATCTGACTGGTTCCAACGGTCGGGTAAGCGGTCTCAGGCTGGTCCGAACTCAATTAGCGGAACTGGACAGCTCGGGTAGAAGAAGGCCTGTGGAAATCAAGGGCGCGGAGTGGGTTCTGGAGGTCGATTTCGTCGTTGAGGCGATCGGAAACAAAGCGGACGAAACGGTCGATTGGTCCCCCGTTGCGAAGGTCGATAAAAAAGGGTTTATTGTCGCAAATGCTGAAACCGGGCGGGCTTCCGAAAAGATGATCTTCGCCGGAGGTGATATCGTGCGGGGTCCGGCCCTAGTCGTAGAAGCGGTTCAAGACGGCAAGGTTGCCGCTTGGGCCATCGCGAAAAACTTTGCTTGATAGGAGTGACATCTATGGCGGAAAATATAGATCTGTCCGTTGATTTTTGTGGGATCAAATTTAAAAATCCCTTCATGCTTTCCTCATCCCCAGTGTCCAACAGCGCGGAGATGATAGCCAATGCCTTCGAAACAGGCTGGGGGGGCGTGGTCTATAAGACCCTTGGAGCCGACCGTATCCCGATCATACATCCTTCTCCGCGCATGAACCCCTTCCACCTCGGGGCCAAGCAGCTGGTGGGTCTGCAGAACGTGGAGCAGATCACGGATCGGTCCCTCAAAGATAACCTCGTGGACATCCTATATTTAAAAAAGAACTACCCTGATCATCCTGTAATCGTGAGCATCATGGGTTTTTCTAACGAGGAATGGGGTTACCTGGCCAAAGCGGCCGAGGACAACGGTGCCGATATGCTGGAGTTGAACTTCTCCTGCCCCCATATGACCGTGGAAGGCTCGGGACATAAGGTGGGTCGGGCTTTTCACCTGCTGGAGAAATTCACCGAAACTGTGAAAAAAGTTGTAGGGATCCCGGTCATGGCCAAAATGACGCCTAATATAACAGACATCACCGAGCCTGCGTTGTATGCCAAGAAAGGGGGCGCCGATGCCATCTCTGCGGTAAACACCTTCAGTGGTATCTCGGAGATCGGCCGGGATGACTGGGTGCCCAAGCCCAACATCTTCGGCGTCGGCGCGGAGAGCGGCTACTCCGGTCCGGCGATCAAACCGATCGCCCTGCACTTCATAGCCGACATGGCCAAGTGCAAGGACCTGGGACTTCCTCTTTCGGCAATCGGCGGCATCGAAACCTGGGTGGATGTGTTGGAGTATCTGCTGGTGGGGGCCACGACCATACAGGTGACCACGGGTATCATCCACTACGGTTACAGAATCGTCGAGGATATGGCCGAGGGCTTAAGGGATTACATGGCCTCCAAAGGGATCGACAAGGTATCGGATCTTATCGGCAAGGCTCTGCCCAACCTGCAGGAGACGGATCACTTCGATCTGGAGCGTCAGGGTAGGGCGGAGTACAACTACGAAATTTGCGTCGGCTGCGGCCAGTGCTACATCGTATGCAACGACGCAGCCGGACAGGCGCTGGAGTGGGACGCGGAGAAGAGGCGCCCCAAGCTGATCGAGGACAAGTGTCTCAGCTGTATGATCTGCAGCTTCGTCTGCCCCGTGCCCGGTCTGATCACCTTCAAGGAGATGAGCAAAGATTGGCAGCGTAAAGAAACGGCGATTATGGATCCGGGCCTGGAGAAGGAGCTGAAGTACCAGCCCTTCGAAGAGGTGGATCTGAAGCGATAACGAGGATTGCTTAGTCACAGGAGGAGCTACGGATGAGCATATTGATAAAGAACGGTCTGGTGGTAACTTCCTCGGGAAGCTGCCACGCGGATGTCTACGTGGATGGGGAAAAGATCAAGGCGATCGGCAGCGGTCTCGAACAGTCGATCAAAGCCGATGAGGTTGTTGAGGCCAAGGGCAAGTACGTGCTTCCCG
>CAZPQC010000069.1:0-20874 GCA_964588525.1 uncultured Spirochaetaceae bacterium | reverse complement strand
TGTTCGGCGCCGCCGGGGAAAAGGTGGTGATCGAGGAGTTCATGGAGGGCGAGGAAGCCTCGATTCTCGCCCTCTGCGACGGCGAGAACGCCCTGTATCTGGTCTCCTCCCAGGACCATAAGCGGGCCCTGGACGGCGACCGCGGTCCGAATACCGGCGGGATGGGTGCCTACGCCCCGGCCCCGGTGGTCACTGCAGAGGTGCAGGAGATCGTGGATCGAAGCATCGTGGGTCCGACCTTGACCGGTCTGGCCGAGGCCGGCACTCCCTACCGGGGCTGTCTGTACGTGGGGCTGATGATCAAAAACGGGCAGCCCAGGGTCGTGGAGTACAACTGCCGCTTCGGCGATCCCGAGACCCAGGCGGTCCTGCCCCTGCTTCACGGCGACCTGTTTGCCCTTCTCTCGGCAAGTGCTTCGGGCAGCCTGAGGGGGCTGGAGGCGCGCTCTGCCGAGGGCGCGGCCTGCTGCGTGGTCATGGCTTCCGGCGGGTATCCGGATAAATACGAAAAGGGCAAGGAGATCACCGGCCTGGAGCAGGCGGACAGCCTCGACGGCGTGTATGTGTTTCATGCCGGTACCCGCCGGGACGAGGGCGGGCGGGTGGTCAGCAGCGGAGGCCGCGTGTTGGGCGTGACCGGAACGGGCGCCAGCATCCGGGATGCGATCCGGACTGCCTATCGGGGAGTCGATGAGATCCGTTTCGAAGCCTCTGCGTTCCGGCGGGATATCGGATATCGGGCTCTGGGCGGAAGCAAACCGGGCAAAAGCAAAAATTGACAGGGATCGAAAGGGTCGATATAGTGGGGGCGACCATGAGCCAATCGGATTTTCAAGAGCATTTACGCGGCAATACGGGCTGCGCCGTGATCGTAGCCGGATCGGACAGCGACAAGGGCCACATCCAGAAGCTTACTTCGGCTCTGAAGATGTATGAAATTCCATACGAAGTACGGATCTGTTCGGCCCACAAGAGCCCCGGACGGCTGCTCGACCTTATCGCTGAATACGAGGGGCAGGGGGGATTGGTCTGGGTGGCCGTGGCCGGAGGTACGGACGCACTCTCGGGAACTCTGGCCTTCCATGCGGATCATCCGGTGATCAGCTGTCCCCCCGATGGTCTGAATCACAGCTGCCTGACCAATCCGCCGGGAAGCTCGAACGCCACCATCCTCAGCCCCAAGAACGCGGCCCGCTTCATCGCCCAGGTCTATTCGGCCGTCAATCCCCGGCTGAAGGAACTGCTGGCCGGCAGCAGAGTGGAGAAGATTCGCCACCTCGAGGCCAAAGACGCCGAGTTCAGGAACCGGCAATAGCTGGCAATAGGAGAACCGTGTTATGGGAAGCGTAAAGGATCTGCTGGTACTGGAACCGGCCTACGAAAATCGGGCGGGGGTCGGGAATTTCGTGTTTTCCGATCGCTACAGCGTATTCGATTGGGGGGAGATGCCCGACAAGATCGCGGGAAAGGGGCGTTCCCTGGCCGTGATGGCGGCTTTCAACTTCGAACAGCTGGAGAACCGGGGGATCCGCACCCACTATCAGGGACTGATCGGCCAATCCGGTACCCTGTGCCGATTCACCGACCTTAGCCTGGATTCAGATGGGCTGGCTACGATGCAGGTCAGCCTGGCACGGGTCTATCACCCGATCGTGCGGGAGTTTTGGTCCGGAGAGCATGTCGAGGTCCGCTACGACTACACGTTTTTCGAACGGCACAGGGGACGGATCAACAACTACCTCGTCGGCCTGGAGATTATCTTCCGAAACGGCCTGCCCCTGGGAAGCTCGATCTTCAAGCGCATCGAGAGAGCGGAGCAGCTCGCCGATGTGAAGCAGCGCGGTGCGGAGATGGGGCGCATCCTCAAGGAGCTCGGGCTCAAGGAGCCGCCCCAGCCGGGGCAGATGCTTCCCTCACCCGTAATGAGCTACACCACCAAGCTGGAAGCCGGGGACCGGGAGTTGAGCCGGAAGCAGGCCTACCGGCTATCCGGCCTGCTCCGGCGGGAGTTCAACACCTTGGACAGCCTGGCTCTGCAGGTGAACGGCATGATCACCGAGCAGGCTGAACGGACGGGTTTCGCCCACTACGACGGCAAGATCGAGACGGTCTGGGACAACGGTCTGGTGGTCTGCGATGTGATCGGCACTTTCGATGAGAACCGCTTCTCCTGGAAGGGAGAACAGATCAGCAAGGAGGTGCTGCGGCAGTGGTACAAGCGCAACCAGCCGGAGTTCGTCGGTGCCTGCGAGAAGTGGAAGAAGACGGGGCCCGGATGGCAGAAGCACTGTGACGTGAAACCCCGGAATCTGCCCGCGGAGTTTGCCACGCTGGCCTCCCAGATGTACATGTCCGGGTGTAATCGCTACACGGGCAGGCGGGTCTTCGATTCTCCGCCACTGGAAGAGGTGATGGAGAGGATCAAATTCTTCGAGAGTTGAACCCGGAGAAAGCGGAGGTGCAAGCATGGCGGAAAACAAGAAGCGCTACTCGAACCCCCTGATCGAGCGTTATGCCAGCGACGAAATGAGCGCCGTCTTCTCCGACGCGAACAAATTCCGTACCTGGCGGAGCTGCTGGATCGCCCTGGCGGAAAGCCAGGCGGAGCTGGGGTTGAGCATCAGTGAAGAGCAGCTGGCCGAGCTGAGGGACAAGCGGGATGAGATCAACTTCCAGGCCATGGACCGTCTGGAGCGGGAGCTTCGTCACGACGTGATGGCCGCCATTCACGCCTACGGCGAGCAATGCCCCAAGGCCAGAGGCATCATTCACCTGGGAGCCACCAGCTGCTTCGTTACGGACAACACCGAGCTGATTCAGTATCACCAGGCGTTACAGCTTGTTCGCAGCCGCCTGCTGCGGGTGATCGCCGAGCTGGCCGGCTTTGCCGAGAAGCACAGGGGCCTGCGCTGTTTGGGCTATACCCACTTTCAACCGGCTCAGCCGACCACGCTCGGCAAACGCGCCCTGCTCTGGCTGCAGGAGCTGATGCTCAATTGGGAGGATCTGGAGCACCTGCTGGCGGGCTACCGCCTCCGGGGAGCCAAGGGAGCCACGGGCACTCAGGACAGCTTCCTCAAGCTGTTCGGCGGGGATCACGGCAAGGTGAAAGATCTAGACAGGAAGGTGTGCGAGAAACTGGGCTTCAGCAGGCTTTTCCCGGTGAGCGGACAGACCTACCCCCGGCTCTGGGATACCCGCATACTGGATTTGCTGAAGAACATCGCCCAGAGCGCCCACAAGTTCGCCGTCGACTTTCGCCTGATGCAGCATCTCAGGATGGTGGACGAACCGTTCGAGGAGAAGCAGGTGGGAAGCTCGGCCATGGCCTACAAACGCAATCCCATGCGCTGCGAACGGCTCTGCTCTCTGGCCCGCTACGTTATCAGCCAGGTGCAGGCGGCCGACCACACCGCCGCAAACCAGTGGTTCGAACGCACGCTGGACGATTCGGCGGGCAGGCGTTTGTACCTGCCCCAGGCCTTCCTGGCCGTGGATGCCGTTCTCCTGATCTACGCCAACGTGGTCGGCGGCGCCAGGGTGTATCCCACCATGATCACCCGGCTGCTGGAGGAGGAGCTGCCCTTTCTGGCCACCGAAACGATCATCATGCAGGGCGTGGTGCGCGGGGGGGACCGCCAGAAACTACACGAGGCGGTGCGGGAAAATGCGGTGGCCGCGTCCCGGGAGATCAAGGAGCAGGGATCGGTAAACCGCCTTCTGGAGATGCTCGCCCGGGACGATCGCATCCCCTTCGATTTGGAGCAGCTCAAGGAGATCGCCTTTGTGACCGATTTTTCCGGCCGCTCCGAGAGCCAGGTGCGGGAGTATCTGCAGGAAACCGTGCAGCCGCTTCTGGACCGTTACCGGGACAGCGCGGCCGCGGGCGAGGAGCTGCGGGTTTGACGGATCCGGATCTCAGCATGCGTAGGCGGCGAATGAACATGACCCCGACGCCCGTACATAGAAGCGACGATGCAATCCACGACAACTGCGCCGTGTTCGGCATCTGGGGTGTGGACAGACCCGCCGAGTACGTGTACCTGGGTCTGCACAACCTCCAGCACCGGGGCCAGGAATCCAGCGGCATCGTCAGTTCCTCTCAGCGAAAGTTCCACAGCCACCACGGCATGGGCATCGTGAATGAGATCTTCACCGAGAGGATGCTCCACGAGCTGAACGGCCGGGGAGCGATCGGGCACAACCGCTACTCCACCTTCGGATCCTCTTCCCTGGAGAACGCCCAGCCCCTCATGGCCCATACCCAGCACGGGCCGGTGGCCATCGCCCACAACGGGCAGTTCGCAAATTGCAATAGTCTCAAACTCCGGCTGCAGAGGGAGGGCTGCATCTTCAAATCGGACAGCGACACGGAGATCATCCTGCACAACTTTGCCCGCTCCGCTGAAACCTCCATCGAAAAGATCGTTGCCTCCTGCTTCCGGGAGGTCAAGCCGGCCTATTCGATCGTGATGCTCACCCTCAATGAGCTGATCGCGGTGCGCGACCCATCGGGGGTCCGGCCGCTGGTTCTTGGCAAGGTGGGCAGAGCCTTCGTGGTGGCCTCGGAGACCGTGGCCTTCGACATCATCCGGGCCGACTACCTCGGGGAGGTGGAGCCCGGGGAGATGCTCATCATCAACGACCGGGGGCTTCAGCGGCACCGGCTCTTCCCCCCGGCGGAGCAGCTGCGCTGTATCTTCGAGCACATCTACTTCGCCAGACCGGACAGCTTCCTCTACGGCAGCGAGCACACCACCGGGGATATCCGAAAAGGTTTCGGGCGCCAGCTGTGGCGGGAGCATCCGGTGGAGGCGGAGGTGGTGATTCCGGTTCCCGATTCCAGCACCTTCGCCGCCATGGGCTTCAGCGAAGCCTCCGGCATTCCCTTCGACTTCGGGCTGGTGCGCAGCCACTACATCGGCCGTACCTTCATCGAACCCACCCAGGCCATCCGGGACGCCAAGGTGCGGAAGAAGTACAACCCCAACCGCTCGGTGCTGCGGGACAGGCGGGTGGTTCTGGTGGAGGACTCGATCGTCCGGGGAACGACGTTGAAGAACATCATCCGCATCATCCGGGATTTCGGAGCCCGGGAGGTGCACGTGCGGGTCAGCTCCCCTCCCTACAGGTACAGCTGCTACCTCGGGATCGACACGGCCGAGACCAAGCGGTTGATCGCCCACAGCAAGTCCGTAGACAAGATCCGTGCCTTCCTGGGGGCGGACTCCCTGGGCTACATCAGCCAGGAGGGGATGCTCGGAAACCGCCTGCTGGAGGGCGGGTTCTGCACCTACTGCTTCAACGGCAACACCCGCATCTCCCGGCGGTAGGAGTTATTTCGCTGCACCCTTCGAGGTCTCGATAGTACTACCTCAAATGGAGGCGAAGCAGCCGGATAATTTTTGAGTCGGTCCCAAAACACTGAGTGTTGCGTTTCCCGACCTATACACCCGCTATCGAGATCTCGACCCCGCACTGCCGGCAGCGGCCATCCTCGATCCCTTTGACCGAAACCGAGTAGCCCCGCCGGCGCACCAGCAGGCTGCCGCAATTGGGGCAGTTGGTGTTTGTCTCCTCCATGCCCACGTTGCCCAGGTACACGTAGTTCAGGTGCTTTCGAGCCACGTCGGCAAGTTTGTGCAGGGTCGATGGCGGGGTGGGGGGGATCCTGTACTTGTACTGGGGGTAGTAGGCGGACAGGTGGTAGGGGATGTCCGGGCTCAAAGAGGCCAGGAAGCGGACGATCGATTCGATCTCCTCCGGGCTGTCGTTCTTGGTAGGGATGACCAGGGTGGTGACCTCCAGGGCGATCTTGTCATAGGCCTGCTCTATAAATCGTTTCACATCTTCGACCTTGCCGCCGATCTCCTTCCTGTAGAACTCGGGATTCCAGCTCTTGAAGTCGATGTTGGCCGCATCCATCAGCTCCAGCAGCTGTTCCGCCGGTTCGGGATTGATGTAGCCGTTGGAAACCAGCACGTTCTTCAGGCCCCGTTTCCGCGCCAGGGCCGCGCTGTCCAGGACGTACTCCAGGTGCACGATCGGCTCGGAGTAGGTGTACGCTACGCCGAAGGACCCTCGCTGCTCGCAGAGATCGATCAGCTGCTGCGGGCGCACCAGCTCCGTCGGATAGGAGGTGTCGTGGGCGATGTGGTGGTTCTGGCAGAAGGGACAGTGGAAGGAACAGCCCACGAAGCCTATGGAGAGGATCGAGCTGCCGGGGTAGAAGTGGTAGAGGGGTTTCTTCTCGATCGGATCGATGGCCACGGCTGACAACCGTCCGTAGAAGGGCAGCTCCAAGTTTCCATCGTTGTTGTAGCGCACCCGGCACACTCCAAACTTGCCGGGAGCGATCAGGCAGTCGTTGGGACACAGACGGCACTGGATTTTTTTCTGCTCCGCAATTTCGAAGAAGCGGGGATTCATGTTTTCAATGTATCTCCGGCGATCCTCGATTACAAGAGAAATCCCTACAGGGACTTACAGGGGCAGCCAGGTGCCCAGTCCCTTATCCACGGCCCGCTTGTACACCAGCGGGGCGGTGGCCAGGTCGTCGATGGCCAGTCCCAGGTTGCAGGCCACGGTCCGTTCTCCCGCTGTCTGCCGTCCGGGTTTCCTGCCCGTGACCAGCTCACCCAGCTCCGCGTAGACCGGAGGGATCGTCTGGAAGTAGCCCAGGGTCCTGTAGTGCTGGAGCTGGGGAATATCGTCGGTCGTGAATTTGTCGATCTCGGCCAGGGCTTCTCCGCTCCAGTAGGAGTCGAAATCCACCATGGAGGCGAAGGCTCCCTTGGACAGCCAACCGGGTTGAATCGTTGCATGGGGCGGGCGAACGATCGGACCGGCGGTGACCACGATGTCCATGCCCTCCACCGCCTGTCGCGGTTCGCTTGCCCGCTGTACCTCGATCTGCGGCCAGCGACTGCGGACCCGCTGCTGGTAGCGTTCCAGCTGTAGGGGTTCGAGGTCGTAGATCACCACCCGTTCGATCGGAAACAGCACCTTCAGCGCCTCCAGGTTGCTGAACCCCTGGACTCCGGCGCCCAGCACACCCAGGATCTTGGAATCTTTCCGGGCCAGGTAACGGGCGGCCACCGCTGTAGCCGCACCGGTGCGCATGGCCGTGATCCAGACACAGTCCATCACGGCCAGGGGGAGTCCGGTATACGGATCGTTGAGCACCAAGAGGCCGCTGATGTAGGGCAGGCCCCGCCTGCTGTTTTCCGGGTAACCGGCAACCCACTTTATGCCCAGGGCGCCGGTTGCGGCGATGTAGGCGGGCATGGCGTGGAGGAAGGAGTTGGGCCGGGAATGCACTCCCGGTTTGGGGGGCATCTCCACCCTGCCTTCCCCCTTCTCCCTGAAGGCCTGCTCCACCGCCTCGATCACTTCAGGCATGGTCAGCCCGGTTTCGGCAACCTCCTGTTTGCTGAGGTACAGGATCTGGTGCTCTTTCATGATTGTCCTCCGCGAATAAGATTATCGAGCTCGTTTCGACGTTGTTTCTACAGGCCTCGAGCCAGGCCGTAGTACAGTTCGTTCCAGCGCAGCTCCTTCTTGAAGTCCCGAATCCTCGTGGTTCCGTCGATGAGCAGGAACTCGATACCGGCCATTTCGGCGAACTCCCCAAGATGCTCGGATTTGAGCGCCTGACTGAAAGCCGCGTGATGGGCTCCACCGCCCAATATCCAGGCAGCCGCGGCGGTTTTGAGATCGGGACGGGGCATCCAGAGGGCTCGGGCTACGGGCAGCCTGGGCAGGGGAGCTTCAGGTGGGACCACCTCCACCTCGTTGACCAGCATGCGAAAGCGGTTTCCCATATCCACAATGGTTGCATTCAGCGCCGGACCGGCGGGTACGTTAAACACGAGGCGGGCCGGATCCTCCTTGCCGCCGATAGACAGGGGATGCATTTCCAAAGAAGGTTTGGCCCCGGCCAGGGAAGCGCAAAGCTCGAGCATGTGGGCTCCCAAAACCTTCATCGCGCCTTCGCTGAGGTGGTAGGTGTAATCCTCCATAAATGAGGTTCCGCCGATCAGCCCCCGGCTCATGACCTTCATCGCCCGCACCAGCGCCGCGGTTTTCCAATCACCCTCGGCTCCGAAACCGTAGCCGTCGGCCATGAGCCGCTGCACGGCCAGGCCGGGAAGCTGGGCCAGACCGTACAGGTTCTCGAAACAGGTGGTGAAGCCTTTAAACTCGCCTTCTTGCAGGAACGAACGCAGACCCAACTCGATACGGGCGGATTCACGCAGATGTGCGCGCTGCGCTCCTTTAGGGTTCAGGTCGTCGGCGATCCGGTACGATTCGTCGTACTCCTCGAGCAGCTTCTGGACCTCACCCTCGGCTACCCGATCCACGGCGGCTGCCAGATCCCCCAAAGCGTATCCGTTGACCGAATACCCGAAGCGGATCTGAGCCTCTACTTTGTCGCCCTCGGTTACCGCTACCTCGCGCATGTTGTCGCCAAAACGGGCGATACGCGCACCCTGGGCGTCGTGCCAGGCGCAGGCCGCCCTTGCCCAGACGGCCACGTTCGCCTGGACCTCCGGGTCCTGCCAGTAGCCCACCACCACCTTGCGGTTCAGCCGCAGGCGGCTCAGCATGAAGCCGTACTCCCGGCCGCCGTGGGCTGACTGGTTCAGGTTCATGAAGTCCATATCGATGCTTTCCCAGGGGATGTCCCGGTTGAACTGGGTATGCAGGTGCAGAAGCGGCTTCTGCAGCGCCTTGAGCCCTGCTATCCACATTTTTGCGGGGGAAAAGGTGTGCATCCAGGTAATCAGCCCGATGCAGCTCGACGCCACGTTCGCCTCCCGACAAATCGTGAGGATGCCCTCCGGGTCGGTGAGCACCGGTTTGAACACCACTCGAACCGGGATCCGGGGAGAATCGGACAGCCCCCGCGCGATGAGTTTTGAATCCTTGTCCACCTGCCTTAGGGTCTTTTCCCCGTACAGTTTCTGGCTGCCGGTGATAAACCAGGCTTCCAGGGTCTTCAGCTGTTCCATAGTATACCTCTCCTGCCAATGGGACGAGTTTAGGTTCTATTCTTCCTTGATGGCACCGGCGGTCAGCCCTTCAACCAGACGGTTCTGTACGAAATAGAAGAGAATTATCGTGGGTACGATAGTCAGGACTGTGGCTGCGGCAACCTGACCCCAGCGGATCAGCAGGGCTGATGAGAGCCGCTGGATGGCCAGCGTGACCGTTGCCGTCCGCTGGCTCTGGCTGACTATAGAGACGATCAGATAGTCTCCCCAGGAAACGACGAAGGAAAAGAAGGCGGCCACCATGATCCCCGGGGCTGCCACGGGAAGCACGACGAAGATGAGCCGTTGCGGGATACTGCAGCCGTCGATCCTGGCCGAATCGTCGATATCTTTGGAAATGTTGTCGAAGTAACCCTTGAGCATCCAGATCTGAAACGGCAGAACCAGAACGATGTGGCCCAACACCACCCCGATCACCCGGTCGAGCAGCAGCAGATGAAAGATGATCAGGTACAGGGGAATGATGAGCAGCACCTGGGGGAACATCTGGGTGGAGAAGATGCCCAGTATCAACGCGTTCTTTCCGCGGATATCGAAGCGGCTCAACCCGTATGCTCCGATAATCGAGCACAACAGGGACAACAGGGTCACCAGCGTTGCGATCTGGAAAGAGTTGAGAAAGTAGCGGGGAAAATCGGTTACCGAGAGTATGGTCCGGTAGTTCTCCAGGGTGAACTCTTCCAAAGGGGGAAATACCGTTCCCGTGAAGATCGAGGCCTGGGTACGGAAAGAGGTGTAGATGATCCAGAGTATAGGTAGGATAAAGAAAAGAAGGGAGATGAAGACCACCAGGTAGGCCAGTAGAGCCGTAACCGCCCTGTTTCGAGTTTTGGTGCTCATCAACTGCCCGTCCTCTTTTCGTATATTCTGATATAGACGATAAAATAGATCATGAGAATAACCAGCATGACGGTCCCTATAGCCGCTCCGTAGCTGACCGTGTAGCTGGTCCAGCACTGACGGTATACATACACGGGCAGCACGTCGGTGGCATTCACCGGCCCCCCTCCGGTAGCCAGGTAGACGAAGTCGAAATTATTGAAGGTCCACAGCACGTGAATCGTCACCATCACCATGATCATGCTGCGGATTCCGGGCAGGGTGATGTGCAGGAACTTCCTCCAGGCGCTGGCTCCGTCTATCTCCGCAGCCTCGTAGTAGCTCTTCGGTATGGCCTGCATGGCAGCCAGGAACGCAATTCCGTAAAATGGGACGTTTCTCCAGAGGTGCAGCATGATGATGAAGGGCAGGGCTGCGTTCAGATCCCCAAGCCAGTACCGGTTCAAGTTCTTGAAGCCCAGCAGCTTGAGGGCGATATTGATCAACCCGATATCCGGCTGGGCCATGAACTTGAACATGATCACCGTAGCGGCCACCGGAATCACCCAACTGGCCATGATGATGCTTTTGAAAATGCTCATCCCGGGAAGTTTCTGCTTCATGGTCCAGGCCAGCACCAGTCCCAGGATGAACTGCAAGACGACCACGCTGACCGTCAGGATCACCGAGTGATACAGAGAGATCCAGAAGATCTCGTCGGTCAGGATCCTCTTAAAATTAGCCCCCCCCACGTACTGCACTGTTTCCTTCAGCAGGTGCTTGTTGGTGAAAGCCATGCGGATGCCGTCCAGAAGCGGATACACGGTGAAAAGGGACATGATCACGAGTGCGGGGACGATTAAGAGTAGGCCCTTTCTTATCTCTTTCATTCCGGGATCTATAATAATTAAGAAAGTCTGAATGTCAACGTGATGGCTTGCCCACGAACAAGGGGCTGCACCCAACCTGCGGATACAGCCCCTTTCGACTGCCTCTAAGCGCTCGCCTGTAAGCTACAGCTCGTTGTTCGCTTTAAGCTCCATGATCCGGTCGTACAGCCACTGGGCGGCTTCTCTGGGTGACTTCTCATCGTAGATGACGTAATTAACCGCCCGCAGATCGGCCTCACTCACCGGGCCCCAGTTTATCGGAGCCATGGCTACCGACTTGGGAAGCTCATTGGCGAAGCCCTGGATCCACCAGCCGATATCGCTCTTGGTAAAGACATCCATCTGCAGCGAGTCCTTGCGAGCCGGGATCCCGCCGGATTCGGCCAGCCATTCCCCCATTTTTTCCTTCGAGGTGATATACTTCACCAGCTCCCAGGCTGCGTCCTTGTTCGCCGAGAAGCTGTTCAACATGATGGGCTTGACCTCCAGGTAGGTCGCCGGGGTCCCTCCCGCTATTACCGGCAGCGCCGTAATGGCGGTCTTGTTTTCCAGGATATCCCGGGCGCCAGCGCTTTCGTCCCTCCTGCCCCAGAGCCAGGGTCCCATGGGAGCCATAGCCCACTTTCCGGCCACGTAACCGGGGTCCTCCACCGGCCAGCCGGTTCCGCGGACATTCGGATCGCAGGCGGGATACGCTACTTCCCGGAACAACTCGTCGTAGAGGGTGAGAACCTTCTCGAACTGATCGACCGTGCCATTGAATTTGATCTGGTCTCCGCCGACCTCGAAGAGGTTCTTTCTGCCGCTGACCTGGTAGTACCAGGAGATGAACTCCTGGGCTGCCCGGGGATCGCCGACCTCGGTGCACACGTAGAAGCCGTGGGTCTTGCCGCCGGTCAGCTCGGTGATCTTCCTGGCCGTCAGGACCATCTCCGTCCAGGTCTCGGGAACCTTGAGGTTGTACTGAGCAAAGATGTCTTTTCTGTAGATCATTGCCCGGGCATTGGTGTTGTAGGGGATCCCGTAGAGCTTGCCTCCGATCCTCAAGGGTGCAAGGGTGCTTTCGACAAACTGGCTGCTGTCCGCCCAGGCGGCGAACCGGTCGTCCAGCGGCTCGATAAGGCCTTTTTGGACATAGACGGCGGTGTCTTCGAGCAGTCCCTCGATGACGTCGGGAGTCCCGCTCTTGGCCTGCAGCAGAAACTTGTCTCTCTGATCTTTGTATTTCCCCGGGCCGTAGAAGTGGTCCACGGTGGCGTTTGGGATAGCGGCCACCACGTCATTCTCCCACTTCAAAACGTACTCGGGAGAGACCTCCTGGGTCACGAAGGGCATGTTCCAGAAGGCGAGTTTAACCTTGGCGGTTTCCGTCCCACCGCCGGCGAATGCCCCCAGAGTGAAGCAAAGGAATGCGCACATCGCAATGATACCGATCTTCCTAGCCATACTGAACCTCCTTGGTACTAAGAATGGTATTGCTTGTACGGTTGTCCGTACATTTTTGATTTTAGCATATCCAATCGTATTGTCAAGAATGAGTATTTAGGATATAGAATTGGATCGTGAGTACTAAACTTGTCCGGATGAGCAGACAACCATGATCGACTCCAACAGTCTGTTGCCCAAATACCATCAGCTCAAGGAGCATCTCAAGAAGCAAATCAGCTCCGGAGAGATCTCCCCGGGAGAGAAGTTGCCCTCCGAGACGGAGTTGGTGGGGAAGTTCCGATTGAGCCGCCACACGGTGCGAAAAGCCTTCGCCGAGCTGGAACACGAGGGCTGGATATTCCGCGAGCAGGGACGGGGCACTTTCTGCAGCTTCAGGGAGAGGGATAAGGCCAATTCCATAGCGGTCGTTACCACCTATATCTCGCATTACATCTTCCCCTACATCATGCGGGGGATAGAGAGGACTCTGAGCTCGGCCGGCTATATCCTTATACTGGCGAACACGTGGAACGACGTCAGGAAAGAGACCCAGTGTCTCGAGAATATCCTCAATCAGGACATAGCGGGGCTTATCATAGAGCCAACGAAGAGTGCCGAGAGCAAGGCAAACCGGGAGTATTTCTCCGAGTTGGAAAAAAGGAAGATCCCCTTTCTGTTCCTGCACGCATCGTACCCTGACATCGACTCCGCGTACGTGGTCATGGATGATGAGGAAGGAGGGTTCATGGCAACCCAGTACGTTCTGCAGATGGGGCATCGACACATCGCCGGGATCTTCAAGGAAGACGACTTGCAGGGGGTTCGACGAAACCAGGGTTTTCGTCGGGCAATAGAGGAGTTCGGCTGCCCGGTTCCTGAAGAGCACATCGGAAATTATAGAACCGAACAGCTATTTTCCTTTCCCTACCAGTATACCCGCCACCTGCTGCAGCAGGAACCTCCTCCCTCCGCGATCGTGTGCTACAACGACGAGGTCGCCATTAAGTCGATGGAAGCGATTCGCGACGCCGGATTGGAGGTCCCTCGAGATGTTTCGGTTATCGGGTATGACAACTCCCACCTGGCCGAAGCCTGCCTGCCCAAGCTCACCTCAATCAATCATCCAAAGGAAGCGATGGGCAGTCGAGCGGCGGAGCTGATCCTCGATATGGTCCTGGGTAAGTCCGATAAACCTCGATACACCTACAAACCCGAACTGACGGTTCGTTCCTCTTGTCGGCAACAGCCCGTGGACGTCTCCCGGGTTTGAGTGGTCGCACCTCTCCACCGCGGTAGGCGTACCACAGCTCCCCGCCACGGCTGTTCAGGATGTTCCCTGTGTACAGATGGCCCTACTCACTGAAATGCTGCGGAAACATCTTGGGCAGCCAGGTCGAGCGCTCCTTGTACACCTGAGCCAGGTAGCCGAGGATGCTGGAGGAGATCAGCCCGACCAGCAGGAAGGGAGGGGCGATCATCCAGGCGGAGCGGCCGAACACTAGGTAACGGGCCAGGGTCAGCTGCACGAGGTTCGAGGCCATGGCCCCCAGGATGCTGATGCCGATGAGAGTGGTCGACCCCCTGAGCAATCGGCGGGCGGCCAGCATGACCAGGCCGCTGGCCAGGGAACCGCTCAGGGAGAGCAGAAACGTGAAGGAGAACAGGCTGCCCTGGATCAGAGACTGACCGAGGATCTTGATTCCCAGCAGGAGAAAGAAGTGGGAGACCGGAAACAGATCCAGGGCCAGGAGAAGGGGCAGGTTGGCCAGCCCGATGCGCAGGAAGGGCAGGGGCTTGGGGATCACGTACTCGATCGAGGCCAGAAACAGACAGACCGCCGCGGCCAGGGCTACCAGGCGCTGAATCCGGGGCGGGCTGGACCCCCCGTGACCGGAGCCCGCCGGACTATTGACTGACCGCATCGGGCTGCTGGCTCCTTCTTCCCCGAATCGAGATGAAGACCCTGTTGGGCAGGCAGGCGATCCACTGCCCCGGTTTTGAAATCCGGCCGGTCTTGACGCAGATCTTCTCGGGGCAGGGGGAGCTGATCACCTGCACGGCACCGTCCTTGATTACCACCACTGTTTCTCCCAGCGGCCCCGGCACCCTCAGGGTCGCCTCCCCGTCCAGGGGGTAGATCCACTGCTGTTCGGTTCCCTGGCCGGCGCTGCTGATGGTGATTTCCGGCGTACCCCTGCCTCGCGCGTAGGTCTGGAGGGAGATCAACCCGATGATGATGAGGGCAAAGAGAAAGATTATGATATCCAGCGCTCTGATACGTACGCGGGATGCGGTCATGGTGCGTCCAAGCGGCGCTACAGCAGTTTCTCCTTCAGCACGTCGATCTTGTCGGTTCGCTCCCAGCTGAAGTTGCCCCGACCGAAATGCCCGTAGGTGGCGGTCTCCTGATAGATCGGTTTTCGCAGATCCAGCGTTTCGATGATGGCCGCCGGGGTGGCATCGAAGATCTCGGCGATCGCGCCTTCGATCTTGTTCTCAGCAACCTTGGCCGTACCGAAGGTGGATACGAACAGGGAAACCGGTTGGGCCACACCGATGGCGTAGGCCAGCTGGACTTCGCACTTGTCGCAAAGCTCCGCAGCCACTATGTTTTTGGCGATGTAACGGGCCATGTAGGATGCCGAGCGGTCGACCTTGGTTGGATCCTTTCCCGAAAATGCTCCCCCGCCGTGCCGGGCCATGCCCCCGTAGGTGTCTACGATGATCTTGCGCCCGGTCAGCCCCGTGTCCCCGTGGGGGCCCCCGATCACGAACCTTCCGGTGGGATTGATGTGGTAGGTTACCTTGCCGGCAAGCATATCCGCGGGGATCGCCTTCTTGATGATCTCCTCGATGAAAGCCTCTTTCAGCTCCTGGTAGCCGACATCCTCGGCGTGCTGGTGGGACAGCACGACCGTGGTCACCTCTACCGGTTTGCCCTCCCGGTAGTGGATCGAGACCTGGCACTTCCCGTCCGGCCGCATAAAGGGGAGGATCCCCCGCTTGCGTACATCCGCCGCCCGCTGCATGATCCGGTGGGCGTACTGGATCGGGGCGGGCATCAGCTCCGGCGTCTCCCGACAGGCATAGCCGAACATCATTCCCTGGTCCCCGGCGCCGATCTCCTTGCTTCCCCTCTCCACGCCCTGAGCGATATCCGGGGACTGCTCGTGGATGCTGGAAATCACCGAGCAGGACTGATAGTCGATGCCGTAGGAGGGATCATCGTAGCCGATGGACTTCAGCACGCCCCTGACGATGCGCTGCAGGTCGATGTAGCCCTGGGTGGTGATCTCTCCGCCCACCAGGACCAATCCGGTGGTGGTGAAGGTCTCACAGGCAACCCTGGATTTGGCATCCTGGGACATGGCGTTGTCCAGCACCGCGTCGGAAACCTGGTCGCAGATCTTGTCCGGATGGCCCTCTCCCACACTCTCCGAGGTAAAAATAAACTCTCCCTGTTTGCTCACGTTAGCCTCCAATTGAAACTCAAGTATCAATTCAAGTATTGACCAGTGACATCGGCTGTCCCGTGGCTTCCAGCACGTTCAGCCACAGGGTATCTTCCGGGGACAGGCACTTGCGCCGTGAAGTGGCCAGCTTGATCGGCACGTGGGTGATCTCATCGTTCCAGCAGCCCACCAGCATGCCGGTTTTCCCGGCCATCCCCGCATGCACGGCGTTCTGGGCCAGCTGCATGCAGTAGATCGAGTCGTGGGCGTTGGCCGCCGCGGAACGCACCATATAGCTCGGGTCGATGTACTTGACGTTGATGTACAGGTCCGTGTGCTCTTTGAAATATTTTTTGATCGCGGTTTTGAGGAATATTCCGATATCCCCGAGTACCGGATTGCCCGAGTCGTCTTTCCGTTCTCCTCCCGCCTCTACGTACTTCTGTCCAGCTCCCTCGGCTACGATGATCACTGCGTGACCTCGGCGGCGCAGCCGTTTCTCCAGAGATTCGAACAGGCCCTTGTCTCCCTCCAGATCGAAGGGCACTTCCGGGATCAGAACGTAGTTGACCTCATTTAGTGCCAGGGCGGCATTGGCCGCGATGAAGCCGGACATCCTGCCCATGACCTTCACGATGCCTACACCGAAGGGAGCACCCCGGGCTTCGGTGTGGGCGCCGCGAATAGCCTCGGCAGCCACGGAGAAAGCCGTCTCCAACCCGAAGGCCTTTTTCACGAAGGCAATGTCATTGTCCACGGTTTTGGGGATTCCGATCACCGCTATTTTCAGCCCCCGGCGGCTGATTTCCAGGTAGATCTCCTCCGCACCCCGTAAGGTGCCGTCACCGCCGATCGTGAACAGCAGGCAGATGTTCATCCGCTCCAGGTAATTCACGATCTCCCCGACGTTCTGGGGACCTCGGGAGGAGGCCAGGATGCTGCCCCCCTTCTCGTGGATGTCCTCCACCTCCTGGGGGGTGAGCATCATGACCTCGTGCCCGTACTTGGGGATGAAGCCTTGATACCCGTACCTAATCCCGTAGATCGTACGGACGCCGTAGCGGTAGTGGAGCTCCATCACGATGGAGCGAATCACGTTGTTGATTCCCGGGCACAGGCCGCCGCAGGTCACGACGGCGACCCGGGTTTTCGCAGGTTCGAAGTAGATCTTGTTTCGCGGGCCGGCCTTTTCGAATGCGGTGACCTGGACACCCTTGGTCACCTGCTCGACAATCCTGTTGCGGTCCAGTTCGTACAGCACGCTCTCCGAATCGGCGCAGTAGTTGACGATATCATCGCCATATTCGGTGGAAAGCCCGAGGGGGGAGGGGATGGTAGCGGGTCCCAGATTGTCGATCCGCAGATCCTCCTGGGTGAGGTCTAGACCTTCCATATCGGCGTCAATCCCATCTTTTCCTTGACTTCCAGGATCGTCCGGCCGCTTACTTTCCGGCACACATCGGCATTCCTGTCAAGCACTTCTCTGACCTCGCCCCTCTTGGCCGAAAGAGCAGAATACCTTTCCCGGATCGGATCGAGAACCGTCATCAGATTGTCCAGGAGTTTGCGCTTGCAGTCCAGACAGCCGATCCCCGCGGTTCGGCAGCCGTGGGCAACATACTCGCTCAACTCCGGTTCCGGCGTTGCCAGCTGGTGATAGGAGTAGATGTTGCACTTCTCCGGTGTTCCCGGATCGCTGCGCTTCACCCGAGCCGGATCCGTCGGGGCCGGGGCCAGCTTCCGCCATATCTCCTCCCGGCTCTCCAGGATACCGATATAGTTCCCCTTGCTCTTGCTCATCTTGGCGTCCCCGTCGATGCCCATGATGCGGGGGGTGGCCGTCAGCTCGGCCTGGCACTCGGGAAAGGTATCCCCGTAGCGGGCGTTGAAGCGCCGGGCGACCTCCCGGGTAAACTCCACGTGCTGAACCTGGTCTTCCCCGACCGGTACGATCTCTCCCTTGTAGATCAGGATGTCCGCGGCCTGGAGAACCGGATAGTCCAGCAGGCCGATGTTGACGTTCTTCCTGTGTTGTTTGGCCTTATCCTTGAACTGGGTCATCCGTTCAAGCTCGCCCAGAGGGGTGATGGTGTTGAAGATCCAGGTCAGCTCGGTATGGCCGGGAACCTCCGACTGGATGAAGAGGTGGGTCTTCTCCAGGTCGATGCCGCAGGCGAACAGACCAAGGGCCAGCTCGAAAGAGTTGTTGAGCATCTCTTTCGGGTCGTATTCGATGGTGATGGCGTGAAGATCGACCACCGAGATGTAGGATTCGTACTTGTGCTGCAGCTCGACCCAGTTCCGAATCGCCCCGTAGTAGTTGCCGATGTGGAGCAGACCGGTCGGCTGAATTCCTGTAAAGAGGACCTTCACATAACTCTCCTGCTGTGCTACTGATTGTAATGACCGTCGAAAAATTCGTAAAAAGTCGTACTATATGTAAATGGAAGCAGGGGGAATGTCAAGCGATCGGTACAAACCGAGGAAGCTCGCTGTAGCCGAGGGGAGAGCCATGGTCCGGGTACGCAAGGTCAAGACCCGCGACCTGGCTACCATCGGTGTGTGCCCGGCCTGCTGGAACATCAAAGAGCGGCGTCGGGATCTGCTCATCCAGCTGAAGAAGATGGATCTGGAGGTGGTTCACAAGGATGATCTGCTGGACGGGGTCTATCGGCCCGGCCGCAAGCATGCCCCCGGCTGCCGCCATGCTCACCTGAATCCCGATCCCTGGAAGCGCTTCGAATCCCAGATCAAGAAGCACAGGCGGCCGTGAGATTTCGTGCGAGTACTATAGTTCAGCCCCCAGCAAAAAATCGAGGATTCCCCGATGCTGTATCCCGTTCAGATCGCGAGGCTGGATTTGATCCATGGACATTAGTATACGGGGATAAGCGTCGTGGAGATCGGAGAGTGGTTTGATCTCCCTTGAGATAGTCGCTCGAGCTCCGAGTTGATAGGCCACTTGAATGTAGAACCGTCCGGATTCCTTCTCTGCAACAAAGTCGATCTCCCGTTCACCAAGTGAGCCGACCGACACGGTAAAGCCGCGCCTGCGGAGCTCAAGATAGACAAGATTCTCGAGGATTCCCGAAATATCCCGTTCACGAAACCCTAGCAGACCGTTTCGCAGGCCTATATCCCCAAGGTAGAGCTTATTGTTGACTTCCATTCGGCGTCGCCCTTTGATGTCGAAGCGGTTCACGATCTCGCAGAGGAAGGCGTCCTGCAAATAGGACAGATAATTGAGAACAGTATCGACCGAAAGATCACGTCGTTGACTTTTCATGAAATCAGAGATTCGTTTCGCCGAGATCAAACTACCGATGTTGTCCATTAGAAACATAACAACGTCTTCGAACAATCGTACATTACGGATCCGGTGGCGGCTTACGACGTCTCGAAGTGCGATTGTATTGAACACATCCCTCAGCATTTGATTCACTACGATTTCGCTTAGATCGGTATGGAGAATACCGGGAAGCCCACCCAGGCGAAGATAGATTCGAAATAACTCTGCCCCTTCCACGTTTGTTTTTCCCGTCAGCCGGTAGAGATCACCGAATTCCCTCAGGGTCAGCGGAAACACCTGGAAAGTCAAATAGCGGCCGGCGATTCTGGTTGCCAGCTCTCCGGAGAGGAGGGAGGCGTTTGAACCGGAAACGAGTATCCGGGTGTTTCCACTTCCCAGAAGGGCAGCCGTTGCCCGTTCCCAATCCTGTATTTCCTGTACCTCATCTATGATGAGAACACGAGGCACACCCTTTCTGCTCGCCGGATCGACGTAGTTAATTAGATCATGAGAGCTGCGGATCGTGTCGAAATCCAAGGACTCCTTATCGATGTAGACAACATCGGTTTCCGATCTCATTTCATCGGCAAATTGACGAAGCAGAATACTCTTCCCCACACGGCGTAGCCCGGTTACAACGACTATCGTTGGGGTTTCAATGAATCGATGGAGCCTTTCCAGGTAGAAAGTCCGTTTGATTTCAATCATATTTCGAGTATAGTCGAAATATCTAAAAAAATCCAGCATATTTCGAGTGTAGTCGAAATAAGTGCATTACTCAGCCGGATGGAAAGGGACGCTTTCTCGGTAGGTTGGACCGCTACTCCTCCGCCCCCCGGGGGGCGGACCGGGCCGCGGTCTGCAGCTCCCGCTGCGTTCGATTCTGGATGTATTGGAAGAGCTTGTGATGACCTCCGGTTTCGAAGGACTTGAACTGCAGGCCGATGGTTTCCTCGTTTCGGGTGATTCTGGCGTTCACGGCAATCGGATCGTTGTCCACGCTCAGGGTGCAGTGTCGGAGCGGATCGTCGCGGCGCAGATCCGCGGTCAGGGAGGGATCATCCGGCAAGAAGCTGGCCCCTTTTATCGAGATCTCGACCAGAGAGCCGGTGACGATAGCCAGGGTCCGCGGGTGACTGAAGACAAGCTTGAGGTTATCCGCCGCAGTCGGAATCAGGCGATGGAATCTGCGTTTATCCTTCAAGGATCCGTAGCGCCGGTACAGTTCCTCCAGGCGCTGCATCTGCTGCTTTTCCGGCAGATTGGCATCGATAATGCCGTTGGCGCCGAGGTAGGTGGCTTTGGCCGCTTCCTCGAAGGACGGGTCTTTGGCAAGCACTACGAATACGGCCTGCTCTTTGGACAGACGCTCCCGCAGTAATTTCAGGACCGGCTTCCAGTGCCGGGGGAAATCCACGGCGTTGAACAGAACCATGTCCGGTTGTATATCTTCGAGGCTGTCCACGACCTTGATCGGTTCACTGTAGTAGAGAATTTCAAAGCCGATCGGATTGAGGTGATAGGTGATTAAGTCTTTGAGATCTTTCCGCTGGGCGACAACCAGCAGTTTCATTCATTCCGTTCCTAGATTGACGATTTCGTAGTCAATGACCACCCATATATTATCACGTCTTTCCAGGAAGTAGGTATACCTCTTTATCTCGACGTAGTCCCGGTATTGGAATCGCTCGATTACCGTGACTTCGGCTTCCAGGGGAGTGTAGCTGGTCCGGATGATTTCGTATTCAGCCGGGATCACCAGAATGTCCACATCCACGGTTTCCGAACGCAGCTGTTCCCTGTAGCGGGCGATCGCGGCGCGACGGTTCTCCTCCGACATGCGTCTGAAGGCTTGAGCCCGACCGGGATTCTTCAGGTACAGACTCTCCAGATCGAGGTAGAGGAAAAACTTCTCCCATTGGCTCCTCTGGCGGGCGTTG
>CAZPQC010000068.1:0-21392 GCA_964588525.1 uncultured Spirochaetaceae bacterium | reverse complement strand
AGCATGAGAGGCAGCACGGTGGGCAGTGATACCGCCAAGCGTTTGCCCCATAGTCCGTCAAACCGAGCCCACGAAGCGGCGGCCGCGGCTCGGGTCAGCTCCCCTCTAGTGCCCATGGAAAGCCTAATACTGCCTGCTTTTCAGGGGAATTCTCGTACAGATTCTGTTTTTGCGGCAACAACTCCCTCATCTGTAGAATCATTATGAGGCACCGCGATCACTTGTGAGACACCGTCTGGCGGGAGTATGATGAACACAGTAGTCAGGGAGGGCCCCGTATGGACCGCGTTGCTGTCGATTTGTCCCGAGCGCAGTTTGCCGTAACCACTGTCTTCCACATGCTGTGGCCTCTGCTCAGCATCGGCCTCAGTCTACTCCTGGTCGTCATGGAGATCCTCTGGCTGCACACCCGGGAGGAGCTGTACTACCGGCAGGTCCGCTTCTGGTCGCGCATCTTCCTGCTGTCCTTCGGCATCGGGGTGGCCAGCGGCGTCCCCCTGGAGTTCCAGTTCGGAACAAACTGGTCGCGGTTCGCAGGCGCCGCTGGCGGTCTTTTCGGTAACATGCTGGCCTTCGAGGCGACGATGTCCTTCGCCCTGGAAGCGGCGTTTCTGGCGGTCTTCGTCTTCGGCTGGGACCGGGTCTCTCGGGGCATGCACCTCTTCTCCGCGGTTATGGTAGCCTTCGGTGCCTCCCTGTCCGCCTTCTGGATCATGGCCGCCAACTCCTGGATGCAGACCCCCGCCGGGGTACACCTCGAGGGAGGGGTGATAACGGTCACCCGATACTTCCGGGCGCTGTTCAATCCCGACCTGCCGACGGCCTTTGCCCACATTTGGGTGGCCAGCGTGGAGACCACCCTCTTCTTTGTAGGGGGAATCTCCGCCTGGTACATCCTCCGGCGACGCAACGTAGAGTTTTTTCTCAAGTCGTTTAAGATCGTCCTAATCGTGGCCCTGGCGGCGGCCCCGCTTCAGATCTTCCTCGGGGACGCCTCCGGCCTGACCGTAGGAAAGCACCAACCGGCCAAGCTGGCGGCCATGGAAGCCCACTGGAACACCAACCCTCCCGGCACGGGGGCCTCGTGGAACCTGATCGCCGCGCCCGCCAAGGCCGCGCAGGACAACCGCTGGGCGGTGCGCATCCCGTACCTCCTCAGCATCCTGAGCACCCGGTCGTTAACGGGCCGGGTAACGGGCCTGAAGGACTTCCCCGTCGCCGAGCAGCCGCCGGTCGTTGCGCCCTTTTACGCCTTCCGCGTCATGTTTCTTCTGGGCTTCGCCATGTTCTTCTTGGCCCTGTGGGCCCTGTGGAAGTGGGTGCGCGGTCGCTTGAAGCCGGAACGGGCGGCGGAGCAGTGCCGCTTCTGGCGGCTGTGGGTCCTCGCTATTCCCTCGGGGTTCATCGCCACGGAGGCGGGGTGGATCGCCCGCGAAATGGGCCGCCAGCCCTGGATCATCTACGGGCTCATGCGGACCTCCGATGGGGTGTCGCCTGTAGGGGCGGGAGCCACCGCGGGGAGTCTCGCGGCCTTCGTGGTCCTGTACTTTGCACTGTTCGCGCTGTTCGTGTTCTTCACCCGCCGGATTCTGAAGGCCGGGCCCGACCTGGACAGCCCATTGCCTCGCTATGGGGCGCTCGCCCCGCGGCAGGGAGGGTGAGGTCATGGTAGAGGCGTTGCCGCTGGTGTGGTTCCTCATCCTCGACCTGAGCCTGCTCGCCTTCCTGCTCCTGGACGGTGCCGACCTGGGCATCGGAATCCTGGCCTTTCGGCCGGCCAGCGAAGAGCAGCGCTCGGCCATGCTCGCCGCGATCGGCCCCCTCTGGTATGCCAATGAGACTTGGCTGGTGATCGCCGGCGCGATCCTCTTCGGCGCTTTTCCCCGGGCTTACGGCCTGGCCCTGAGCGCGCTCTACGTGCCGACGATGATGCTGATCTTCGGACTCATCTTCCGCGCCGTGTCCATCGAGTTCAGGCCACACGCCAAGTCCAGACGGTTCTGGGGGGCAGTCTTCGCCGCCGGCAGCCTGCTGGCCGTGGTCGGCCAGGGGTTCATGCTCGGAAGCGTGCTGAACGGCGTCCGCGTCGAGGACGAGCTCTTCGCCGGCGGCCCCTGGGACTGGCTGAGCCCTCTCTCCGCCGTGGTCGCGGTGGGCACGGTCCTGGGACACGCCATGCTCGGAGGAGCGTACCTCCTGCGCAGGTACGCAGGGCCGTTTCTCGCTGACTACCGCAGGAGGCTGCGCGTCGCCGCCGTAGCGACCCTGACGGTGTTCGTGCTGTTTCTCGCCCTGCTGCCGCTGCTGCGCACGCCCGTCTCCGGACTTTGGCTGAGGCCGTTCCACCTGGGTGCTGTCGCCGTGCTGCTGGTCGGAGCCCTGCTCGGCTTCGTCATGGTGTTGCGCTGCGCCGCTCGCCCCGCGAAGTGCCGGCACGCCTATCCTTGGGCCGTCTTTGTGTTTGTTTGTGTGGCCGCGGCGGTGCTGGCTGGTGTGTTCCCGTACATTGTCCCGCCGTCCCTTTCCATCGCCGCGGCCGCGGCGTCGGCGAACACCCTGAGGTTCATGCTCGTCGGCGTGGCGATAGTCCTCCCGATCATCGTCGTCTACAGCCTCTACGTCCGCCGCGTGTTCCGCGCACGGGCGACCGGGCCGAACCGAAACGGGAAATACTGATCCTCCGCGCAGGGGATCCCGCGCTTGAAGTGACATTTTCAGGCCCCTTTCACTCAAGACGCGGGTGTACCGGTCGCGAGGAATCAACATGCTCCTGCGTCTGTTCAGATAGCATTTTCGGAAACTACGCCGATCAGGTCGTGGCACCCTTCTTTTTGTCAACGCCGTGATTCAAGGGCTGTCGGCGAGTGACGGCGGAGTTGCCGCTGATTGCTGGGAGACCGGACCCTGCACCGCTGAGGTGGGGCGTCAGATCCGCGCGTAGTCGGTGGAGATGTTCATGGATCCGAGCCACCCAGTCCGGTGCAAAGGCGACGGAAACGCTGTTCCAAATGAACGGCTTGTCGCAGAGTGCCGTCCTCGTTGACCGCTTCAAGGCTTTCGAGGCTGTCCACATTCAGGCCGTACGTGCGAGCAAGCCAGCCCATTTCGCCTTCGCCAAGGTTTGCTTGTTCGGTCGTTGGCATCTCCCTAGTCCTTTCTTGAGGGCGCCGTAGATTGAAGCCGCGGTGCGAGGTTCACCTATGTAACGGCACCGAGGTCGGTCGACAGGTACTTGAGACCGGTGTCGCGGGCAACCCTCGCAACAGTCCGTAGGAACGATCCCCGCGCCTGGAAGGGAGTCTGCATGATATACGGCCATGAGCCTTCCTCCACCGCCCGGCGGGCGACCATAGTCACTGCCGAGACTGTCCTAGCGGCTGTGGCGCTGTGGATCCTGCTTCTCGGAGGGATCGACGTGATCGACTCCCGGTTCGGCTTTCGGTTTGCAGTTGCGCCTCTGTTTCGCCGTCTGGTGCTGTTTCTTTTTGTCGTCGTGACCTATGTCCGCATGACGACAATGATCACGGTCCTGCTGAAGAGAAGCATCGGCTGGGAAGAGGCGATTGCCGTACCCTTCGCCTTCCTCCTCTACTATGTGGTCTTCTCGCCGCTCGGCGGCTTCAGGGACGCCACCTTCGGGGCCCTCGATGTCGCGGCCCTCGCGCTGTTCGCGATCGGCGCTGTTTACCCTAAATCCCTGGTCTTCCTTCATTCCGGTGCTCTTGTTCTGCATGTTCGCGTGGTACGACGTGCCGCTTCTCTACAAGCACCTCGAAGAGAAATACGGCGCCTCGTTCCAAGCTTGCCGGAAACGAACAAAAGGCCTGATACCTTTCATTTTATAAGGCGCCGCTTGTTCGGGGGCGGCATGGGTATCATCTTCAAAGGAAGCGGATTCTATGCTACAACTACAAGCGCTCATCCGCCGACTGATATTTGGGTTTCCTCCACATTCCGGCGGGATCTCGTTTCGAAGGCAAAGGGCGCAGTGCAATTGTCCCCGATCGTCGCGAAAACTACGGATTCTGAGCAACCCCCCGGGGCAGCGCCAGTTTCAACTTTTCCTAGCACTTATCGGGTAGGTCTGAAGATCCTCGGCCAGCAAAACGGTACCGGGGAACCCCTGTTTGACCTTTTCGATAACGGTATCGGCATCTACCTCCTGGTAGAAGTGAGTCAGCAGCAGCGTTCGTACATTCGCCGCGGCTGCGAAGCGGGAGACCTGCAGAGGATCCAGGTGTTCCTCTCCCCGGCGAACCTGCGGCCACGAGCATTCCACCAAGGCCAGGTCGGCTTCGGCGGCCAGCGGCAGCAGAGACTCTTGGTAGTCCATGTCACCGCTGTAGAACAGAACCGTACCCGCAGTGTTCTCCAACCGAAAGCTCAGACTGTTGTCGGTGTGAAAACTCCGCCCGGCCCGAATGGATAGGGTGCCAAGTTCCATTGGTCCTTTTTTCAGCTCGTGGATCCTCAGGTCGAGATCTGGAAGCCAATCCCGGTCGTCAGCCATAACCCTTTCCAGCCAGGCGGAAAAGCCGGATGGTCCGGCGAGGCTGAGTCGGCCCGTCGCCTTTTCCCGTTGCAGCCATAGGGAGTTGAGCACAGCCGGCAGCTCGGCAACGTGATCCCAGTGAAAGTGGCTAATCAGAACCAGCGAGATATCCGTTACTTCCACACCCGCCTGGTTCAGTCGAAGAAGGCAGCCGGGACCGCAGTCAAGCAGGGCGTAACGGTTACCCTCGCGCAGTACATACCCCGCGCAGCTTCGATCCTTTTGTGCGATCAGTGTTCCCGAGCCTAGTACGGTCAGCTCCATCCTCAGTTCGATTCCTGGGGAAGGCTGGAAAGGACGTGAACTTTGTTCGGGTGCACGCTCAGAGTCACCTTTCCCGTGAAGATCCCTTTGTCGCTCGGATCAAAGACATCCACGATGATTTCGCGTTTTCCCACCTCGACCCAGTAGCGCACCAAAGCGCCTTCGAAGATATGGTTCGTAATAATCCCCTGAAGGCTGTTCTGGCCTCCAGCAGCTTCAGACACGGACAGCTGGATCGTTTCGGGTCGGATGCAAAGGGTCACCTGTTCTCCCGGCTGTACTTCGAGGTTTGGCTCGTCAACCCGAAGCTTTGCATCATCAATATCAACGGTGACGGCGCGGCCGTTTTTTTCTGTCACAATGCCGGGCACCAGGTTGGCGGTCCCCACAAAATCGGCTACGAACATATTTTTCGGTTTGTAGTATATGTCCCAGGGGGAACCGATCTGGATGACCTGTCCTTTGCTCATGACCGCTATCTGATCCGAAAGCGCCAAGGCTTCGGCCTGGTCGTGGGTGACGTAGATCGTGGTGATCCCCAGCCTCTTCTGAAGCTGCCTGAGTTCCGCCCTGATGTTCATGCGGAGCTTGGCGTCCAGGTTTGACAGAGGTTCGTCCAGGAGCAGAACCTCGGGCTCCATGACCAGCGCTCTGGCCAGGGCTGTTCTTTGCTGCTGGCCACCGCTGATTTGGCCGGGGCTGCGAGACTCCAAGCCCTCGATTCCCAGGTACTGAACGGTTCGGGCGACTCGTTTCCTGATCTCCTCTTGAGGGACCTTGTTGATCTTCAGCCCGTAGGCGATGTTGGCGCCTATGTTCATGTGGGGAAACAGGGCGTAGTCCTGGAAGACCATGATGGCGTTGCGTTGATGGGAAGGAACATCGTTGATCAGACGACCGCTGATGTAGATATCACCACTATCGAGGTTGTAAAAACCTGCAATCGTCCTCAGCATCGTGGTCTTGCCGCAGCCGCTTGGACCGAGGAAGGTGGTGAAACTGCCCCGCAGGATCTCGATGGACACCCCCTTTAGAGCTTCCACCGGGCCGAAGCTCTTGCTCGCTTTGTCGATCTTGATATGCAGCTTGCTCATACTCATCCCCCGAATCAGATCTTGAACAACTCCATCCGTTTGCCTATGAACAGTTTCGCCAGCCCAAGCACGGTGAAGGCGATCAGAAGCAGGGCCGTGGTCAGAGCGGCGGCTTTGCCGTAGAAACCGTCACTGACTAAATTCATGATCGTAAAGGTGGCGACTGCATTGCTCGAGGTGGTCAGGAAAACTATAACGCTCAAGGTAGTGACAGCCCGGATAAAGGAAACAATAAAAGCGGAAAAGAAGGAGGTCTTCACCAGCGGCGCTTCGATCTGCCTGAAAATCTTCATGCTCCCCGCCCCCAGATTGGATGCGGCCTCGCCGAGGGAGGGCGAGATTTGCTGAAAGGCCCCGATGCCTGTCTGATATCCCATCGAAATGTTCCAAAAGATCATACTGAGGATGATAATGGCCGCCGTGCCATACAGGTCTATGGGCGGTCTGGTGAAGGCGATGGAATAGCCGATCCCAAAAAATATCCCCGGCAGTGCGGCAGGTAAGATGCAGATAAAATCCATCAGCTTGTGCAGGGGAAAGCGCTTCCGGGAAACCAGATAGGATGCGGTAATGGAAAAGACCGCACTGATTATGCCGGCTGCTACGGCGAAGGACAGGCTGTGGATCAGCTCGGGTGAGCGGGAAAATATGCTGCGGATATATTCCAGAGTCGGTGTCCAATCAAAACCCCAGCCCCTGACGAATGCACCTGCAACCAGGGCCACGTACACGAGGATGACCATCACCGATACCAGGAAGCAGAAGCCGAACAGCGACCAGCGGATGAACCATTTGGTCGGTTCACGCTCAACTTGACTCGGCTTTCCCGTAATCGTGATATAAGAACTTCGTCCCACCCAGTAGCGCTGGATCAGGAAAATCGCCAGTGACGGAAGCAGAAGCATCGAAGACAATACGGCCGCGCCGCTCACATCCCCCCATCCTTCCACACGCAGCCAGGCTTCCGTAGCCAATACCGAAAAATCACCAGCGATCATTATGGGATTTCCGAAATCCGCCAGGATGAGGATCGACACGAGCAGTGCCGCCCCAGCCACACCGGGACGGGCCAGGGGAAAGGTTACGGTTCGGAACAAGGTGAATCCTGTTGCTCCCAGGTTACGCCCCGCATATTCCAGACTTGGCGCAATCGATTGAAGAACGCCCTCCATGACCATGGTCGCGACCGGGAAAAAGGCGATCGTCTCGGAAAGCCAGAGACCATGCCACCCCAAAATACTTACCCTCAGGCCGAACAGGTGTGCCGTGATCAGGCCGTTTTTTCCGAACATCATCAGGTAGCTGAAGGCCACCATGAAGGGAGGGGAAAACAAAGGCAGGATCGAAATGAGCTTGAAAACCGATTTCAGCGGCACATCGGTTCTAGTTACGGTGTAGGCGAACAAAAATCCGAAAAAGGTGGCCGTGGAGGTGGACAGGACAACCATCAGCAGGCTGTTGCGGATAGCTCTCAGATATCGGATATTCCTCGGTACCTCGACGAAATCCTTCAAAGTTGGATAGGTGAAGACCCGCACGATCGGATAGAGAACGAACAGTATCAGGCATATACCGACTACCAGGACTGTCGCCAGCAGGAGGGGCTCCCGCAGCAACTTTGATCTCTCTTTCATCTGCTCTTTAAGCGTCTTCGTATATACGAGCGGGCAGACAGTTCAGATCCGCCTGCCCGCTTAGGTTGTCAGAGTTTCCTCTGTGAGATCTCCGGTGCATGTTCCGGGTGGCTGTCCCCGAGACTCATGCCCGATTTACTTGCCGGTAATCTCGGCCCACTTTTTCTTCCAGGCGTCAACGTTTACCGCGGCTCTTTTCAGGTCCCACGGAGCGAAGTCGATACTCTCGAAAGCCGGAACACCGGCGGGTAGGTCCACGCCTTTACGTACGGGGTAGCGGTAGCCATTTTTAGCGTTAATCGCCCCCGCAGTAGGAGACAGCAGGAAATCGACGAATTTTTTTGCCGATTCGAGGTGGGGAGCCCCCTTGATAATCGAGGCCGCACCGATTTCGAAACCGGTGTCCTTGGGGAACACCACGACGATAGGCAGGTTGCCCTGGATCTTTTGCTTTAAAGTGTCATGCCCCCAAGCAAAACCGACAATGGCTTCTCCCTGGCTGACCAGAGGAATCGATCCATTTGCGCCCTTGGTATACTGGGCCACGTTTGTATCCAGCTTCCGGATGTAGTCGAAGCCCGCCTGTTCGCTGCCCAGACGGAAGATCTGGGCGCAGAGCATCAGATAAGCGCCGCCGGTAGTGGCCGGGTTGGAAGCAATGACCTCCCCTTTATAAACGGGGTTGAGCAAATCGTCCCACGTGCTTGGAGGTTTGATCCCCTTTGGCGCCACCTCCTCCTGGTAGCGCTTCTCGTTGTACAGCAGACACAAAGCGCCCAGGTACCAACCGGTCCAGTAGCCGTCTGGGTCCGTGAACTGGCTGGAAATACCGGCCTGCTTGATCACCGGAGACGTGTACTTTTCCAAAAAGCCTCCGTCGGCCAGGTCGGTGTGGTAATTGGAATTACCGCCGATGAAGACATCAGCCCGGGGATTCGGTGCTTCTGTCTTGATCCGTCCGGAGACTGTACCCGCCTGTTCGAGTTGCACAACCACTTCAGCGGGAATTCCCGTCTCGGCGGTGAAGGCTTGGGCCAGCTCGTTGCTGGTTTTTTCATCCAGGGCCGCGTAGATGAGCACTTTCTTCTCAGGCTCCGGCTGCCCACCGCTGAACGCGGGCAAGGCCAGCAGCACAACCAGAAGAACAAGAGCTACTCGTTTCATAGAACACCTCCCTTAGTGTTTTTTTTCTCTCCGCACCCGCAGGATCGTCTGATCATCAACTCGGTGGGGAGTAGAATTCTGTTTTTTCGTATTCCTGAGCCTTCGAGCATCAGGATGATATTCTCAACCGCCACGGCGCCGATCTCGGCCATAGGCTGCCTGACCGTGCTCAGGGGCGGACAGAGAAATTCTGCGAAGAAGTCGTCGTCAAAACCAGCTAACGCGACGTCCTGGGGGACTCTGATCCTCTGTTCGTAGAAATAATGTAACGCCCCCAAGGCCATCTGGTCGTTGGCTGCGAAGACCGCCTCCACCCGATTGCGGGCGAAGAAATCAGCGGCGGCTTGGAATCCTCCAGCCCGGGTGAAATTTCCTTCTACGTACTTCAGGGAATCGGGATCGACACCGCGCTCACTGAGACCCAGCTTGAATCCGTAGATGCGATCGTTGGAGTCGATTTTTTTCGGTGGTCCTGTAATGAAAAGGATGTCGCGGAAGCCATGATCGGCGAAGTGATGAGCCATTTCCCGCGCTCCGCCCACGTTATCCACGCCGATGTGCAGCACCCCATCTTCGGTCGGCTTGCCGATGAAGATAAAGGGCAGGCTGTTCGCGGTGAGCTTGTTTACAATCGTCCGATCAACCTCCGGATCACCGGAGTTGCGGATAATATAGCCGTCAGCACGCTGCTCTTCGATAAGCCTCAGTACTGAGCTTCTATATTCCCTTGTTTGAATGAGCAGGTGGTAGTTCCGCTCCTCCGCTACCTCGTCGGCGCTTTCAAGAAGGTTGGCATAATAGGGCATCGTCACATCGGGGAGGAGAATGGCGATCATGTTCTTGCGTCCCCCTGGGAGAGCCCGGGCAGATGCATCGGGAACATAACCGAGTTCGGCGATGGCCTTTTTGACTTTTTCTACAGTTGCCGGCCTGACGCTGTCCTTGCGGTTGAGCGCCCGAGAAACCGTTGCCCGAGAAAGGCCGCAGCGGCTGGCTACGTCTTCGACGGTAACTCTAGGGTTGCCTCGCTTCAATGTCACCGGTTTTTTATACATTATGAAAACGCTCTCATAATGTAACATTTATTAATGAAACGTTCAAGCAGCCAAGGGTCCAATACGACAACGGGTACCGGTCGCTTTGCATCAAATCAACCTGACCAGAGCTCCATTCTGTCTGGCACAGCAAGCATTCGCCGACCCGAGTCGTGTGATTTCAGAGGATATCAGCCACAACCAGGCCGAGCACCGGTACTACTGTTACGCAAAAGCCGTATGATTCGAGATTTAGTTGAGTTGGGCATTCCCCGGCCGTTAACGGCCGAGGGACTGATTTTCGCATAGGCACCCCAGCCTTATAAAATTTTGAGGTGGCGCCGCTGGATGTGCGGAGCCGACAGGTGGTTTCCGCTAGTAAGAAAATCCTCCCAGATTGATACTCTGGGAGGGACGATGAACTCAAAGAACATCCTCGAGCATTTTAGCGAGTTAGCGGATCCACAGGAAGACAACGAACGACATAAGCTCATCGATATCATCACTATTGTACTTTGTGCATCCATTTGCGGGGCGGAGAAATGGGACGATATCGAAACCTTCGGCCGAGCAAAAGAAAGCTGGTTTCAAAGATATTTGGAGCTGCCTCATGGGATTTCCTCTCATGATACCCTGGCCAGGGTCTTTGTCCTCTTAGATCCCGAACAATTCAGTCGCTGCTTTCTGTCCTGGATTCAGGCCATCAATCCACGCCATGAGCAGGAGATCATCAATATCGACGGAAAAACGCTTCGTCATTCCCATGGGGAAGGAAAGTCTGCCATTCACATGATCAGCGCCTGGGCGAACAAGGCGGGCCTTACCCTGGGACAAGTGAAAACGGATGAGAAATCCAATGAGATCACCGCGATCCCTGAGTTGCTTGATCTACTGGAATTACACGGCTGTATTGTGACGATTGATGCCATGGGCACACAAAAAGAGATAGCCCAAAGCATCTGTGAAGGGGGCGCGGAGTATGTGTTGGCCTTGAAGGGCAATCAAGGAACCCTGAACGAGGACGTTGAATTGTATTTCCAGGATGCGCAGGAGCAGGATTTTTCTAGTGCTGCTTTCGATTAGCACAAAACGGTGGATAAAGATCATGGGCGTGTTGAGATCTGCGAATGGTGGGTCACCGATGATATCGATTGACTTTCGATGAAGGATCAGTGGGCGAATCTGCAGAGCATCTGCATGATGAAAATCCAGAGGGTGATCGGTGAAAGCCAATCGGAAGAAACCTTGTTTTATATCTCAAGCTTAGCACCACAGGCACAGAGGATTGGTGAGGTGATACGAAGCCACTGGGGGATCGAAAATAGTCTTCACTGGGTATTCGACATCGCGTTCAGGGAAGATGAATGCCGGAAACGAAAAGACCATTCGGCGGAGAACTTCGCGATGCTCCGACGGATCACGCTCAATCTTCTCAAACAGGAAAAGACCTGTAAACGCAGTATCGCCGGGAAACGGCTATTAGCTGGTTGGGATGAGAGCTATCTTGAAAAAGTCCTGTTTCTACCCTAGGCGGTTCGAGCCGCCCAAATCCGCAACCAGTCGTTTGAACTTTGCGCCCCGATCGAACTCATTGAGAAACAACTCGAAGGAAGCGCAGCCCGGGGAGAACAGAACCGAGGTTCCGGGCTTCGCCCCGCGGGCGGCTTGCCGGACCGTTTCTTCGAGGGTTTCGAAGGGTCCCTCATAGGGGATCGACTGCTCTTCGAACAGAGCCCGCATCTTTTCGGTGGCGCTGCCCCGCAGCAGGATGATCCTCTCGGCCCGATGGATCGACTCCAGCAGGGGATGAAAATCCAGCTGTTTGTCCGTGCCGCCGGCGATCAGGTGAATCGGGGCGATGAGCGAATCCAGGGCGGCGGCGGTGGCCTGGGGAATGGTGGCCGCCGAATCGTTGTAGTAACGAACGCCGTCGATCTCCGCAGCCAGCTCCAACCGGTGCTCGATGCCGGGAAACGCACGCAGAGGGCGAGCGATCCGCTCCACCGGCATTCCGAAGCAGCGGCAGGCCAGGGCCGCGGCCAGGAGATTCAGCCGGTTGTGCGCCCCCGGCAGCTTGAGCGGATCGAGGGCAAGGGGGATTTCCCGCCTTCCCTCCCGTATCACGGCCCCCCGATCCAGCAGATATGCCCCTTCCAGCCCGGGGTCCAGAGCCGCCGCCGAAAAATAGCGGGCCTGCGCCCGGGTCTCCTTCGCGAAACCGTGCTGCAGAGGGTCCTGAAGATTGAACAGGGCGTATTGTTCGGAGTCCTGGCTCGCGAATATCGTTTCCTTGTCGGCGATGTAGCTCTGCATATTCGGATAGCGGTCCTGGTGGTCGGGGAGGATCACCGTGACCACCGACACGAGGGGCGCCAGCAGGTCCCGTCCGCGGATGTCCGCCAGCTGCCAGGAGGAGAGCTCCAGGACGACCGGCGCCTCCGGCTCGATCTCATCGAGGAAGGTGAGGGGACTGACGGTTATGTTTCCCCCCAGCCGGACGCCCGGGTGGACCTCCTGCAGGCAGTGGTGGATGGCCGAAGAGGTCGTGGATTTGCCCTTGGACCCGGTGACCGCGATTATCGGGTTGCCGCAGAGCTGGAGAAACACCGACAGGTCCGTCTCTATACGGCGTCCGTGAGCTCGGGCGGTTTCGAGAAAGGAGGAGGCGGCGGGAACCGCCGGATTCTTGATGATCAGGTCGGTCTGGATGAAATCCCGCCGGTCGTGACGACCGAGCACGGCGCGCACCCCGGCTTCTTCGAGTTGGGGCAGGATCTCTGCAAAGACCTCCGGATTGTCCCGGTTGTCCGTCACCGTCACCCGGGCGCCGTGGCGGGCGAAGAACAGCGCCGAGGCCAGGCCGCCCCCGTGCAACCCCAGACCCATCACCGTAACCCTCAGGGAACAGATGTCAGCCAGCTGCATTGTCGATGCGATACTCCTTCATATCCCGGCTGTTGAGGTACATCTCGAGGTGCAGACCGTTCCAGATCTTCATCCACGGGAGAGGTACTTTGCGTTTGAGCTCACGGAAGGTTTCGTTGTCTTCGCTGAACTCTCCTTCTTTCAGCGCCGCCTCGATCCGCGGCATCACCGGCCGCAGATACTGCACGGCTCTGTGCAGATACGGCAGCAGCTCCTTGCGTGTCTGGGGATCGGGATCGATGAAATTCTGACAGATGGTTTTGTATTTGCAGATATACGGATAGAAAGGATAGGTGCGTTTGCCCTCCGGAAGAAACAGCTTGCTGAAGAATTTGGTGAGATCATTGTCCATCCAGATTCCCTGGACCAGATACCCTCTGCCGATCTCGTCCACCCAGGTGTTGGATATGGTCTGATCGATGACGAAGGTGCTGATCTTGCCGGATTGGGTCTGCACCTCCCGCACCGGGATGCAGGTGGCCTCGAGAAACAGGGTGTCGCTGGAATAGGCGGCGGTCAGATCATTCGAACCTCTTTCAACCAGACCGTGAACCTGAGGCCGGTACATCAGATCCAGTTTCAGGAGATACAGATACCGGCTGGAGTCGATAAGGTGGAGATGAAAAAAACTCGGGCGAAGAGTGTCGGTTGGATCGAACACATGGGTGAGATCCCCGAACAACCGTGGTGCCAGCGGGATCAGCTGCTTCAAGACCTGGGTCAGCAGCTGCACGTAGCGAGGCTCAGGAACGCTCACGCGTACGTCATGATGGATCGGCAGCCGAGGTACGCTGAAGTTCCTTTCGAAGCGAATGAAGAACTCCTCGACCTGATTGTAATGGCGGCTAAAGGTCCCCGCCTCCGATCCGGCCTGTTTCAGGAGCTGGTTGATGGTCGGATCCGTGTAGGTGCAGCGGATTACATTGTCAGTCTGGAGCACTCTTTATCGTACACTCTCCCGTTTTTATCAAAGAGGTTCGAACCGATAGATCACCCAATCTTTTCGATCCAATCTGAGATAGACCCTCTCGCTGATCTTCTGGCTCGTGAACCCCGATCCTTTTGCCTCGGACAGATCCGGCTGCGATTCCTCTGCCGGCAGGGGGACCCATTTCGTGTAACTGGCACGAAATACAGGTTCTGGCTCCCCCCGCTCTTGTCGCAATTCCAGGTCGGTAACACCGTATATGGTTTCGGGAGCTGTCAGCTCGGGGCGGCCCTGGGCATCCCAGAGGTCGGCGGGCATGATGTGGGAGCGCCCCTCGTAGCCCAGGCTTACCCGGGAAAGCACATAGATGTTCACGACCTCACGGATCGTCTCTTTCCCGGCTCCGTCCACCACGCAGTCCTGCATCAGGGTGTGGTTCAGATCGTTCATGCTCTGATAGTAGGCTTCCACCACCTCCCGCGGGGAGAACCCTCTGGTCTCCCTGGGCGCCAGAACGGTTTTCAGCAGCGATCCGGCCAGTGCGCCGGCCACAATAACCACACCGGCGACGATGGCCACGGTCTTCCAGTGCTTCTGCCAGAACACCTTGCGCCTGTAGGCCTGATCGGTCTTCCGGACTTCCTGCCGGGCTCTCCGCCGGATCTGTTCCCGCTCTATTTCCGTGATATCCCGGTACAGTCCCTCCCGCTTGCAGGCGGCTAGGATTTCCTGCCACTGCTCGAGCGAAGGGGCAGGATCTTGTCCGCGCTTCAGACCTGCGAGGATCTTCTCGGAGAGATCCTCCCGGAAACCCGGTTCGATCAAGCTTAGGGGGAGCAGGCGGGCATACCGGATCAGGTTGTGGATCTCTTCTTCGCTCTCGGCCTCGAAGGGATAGCGGCCTACAATGATCCGGTAAAGCAGGGCGGCCATGCTGAAGGAGAGCGAGTTCTTGGGATCTTCGATATCCGGGTGGTTGATCGACTCGAAGACCCGCAATTTGTAGGATTCGGGATGCATGCTCCGCAGTTCCCTCATCAGGGAAGGAGGAAGAAAAAGAATCCCCCCGTCCTCGAGGAAATACACCGAATCCGTCTGAATGAACTCCACTATACGCCCCCGGCGCTCGAGGGCAATCAACGCCCGAATCAGCCGGCTCAGATACGGTAGTGCAGCCGGAAAGGATCTCTGGATCGCCTCCTCGAGGAACACCCCCCCGAGGTACGGACCGTGCAGATACAGCCGGCCTTCATGCTTCAGCACCCCGTCGAAGCGCCATTCTTCAACCTCCCCGTCTCGGATGATCTGCGCCGGTAGCTTGCGGAGTTCGGCGAGCTTGGTCAGCACGAACTCGCTCCGACCAACTCCGACCGGTATGGCCAGAACATCCGTACCCTCCCGGGAGAGCCTTACACCCAACCCAGGGCTCATGATTGTTCCTCGCCGAATACGACGGCGCTGAAAATCTCTATTTCCGTGTCGGCGGAGCGCCAGCAGTCACCGGGAAGCCCGGCCTTGTAGCAGGTATGGGTCAGAAAGGTATCCCGGTCCCATCCGTATTCGGCGGCGACCTGGGGCAGCAGGAGGCCGGAACGAAAACCGCTTCGGAGCATGATCCCGTGCACCCCGACGCGAATCTCTTCAACGGATTCGATCCGCCGCAGCGGCGAGAGCACGGAGATCTCGATGTCGATTGCTTTCACCTCCCCTGCCGTGAGGGCCGGGAAGCGGGGATCCCCGAAGGCGCTGGATTGAGCGGCTTCGGCCACCGTGTCGATCAGCGGTTTGCTGGCGATCACAAAGCCGATGCAACCTCTCAAGTTTCCCCGCTTATGCAGGGTTACGAAGGCACCGCATTTTTTTTTTAGCAATTCCGTAGGTTCCGGATACCGGGGTTTCCGTTTCTCCAAGCGGGCGGTTATGGCCTGGCGCGCTGTCTGCAACAGGATCTTTTTTTCCTCAGGGCTAAGTTGAAATTCCATTCACCTGTTCTCTATCTGTTCTTCAAGCATAAACGCTGCGTAATGAACGACCTTCTTCGGATCTTTCACCATCGGCAGGGAGCTTCCCTGCCGGAGAACCGTGATCTTTCCTCCGAGCCTGTCGTTGATCAGGAGTATAGCAGCTACGCAACCGGCGCCACAAGAGGAGATGCGTTTGCCCTCGGCCGCATCGATGAGCGACTGCCAATCTCCACTCGTGATCCAGTTTACCACCTGTTCGGCCTCTTTCCGGCCGTTGCTCTCGTCCGTGTTCGAGGTCATATTGGCCGTTACCACGAAGAGGGTCGACGGCATCTGCCGGGCATACAACTTCCAAAGCGAATCGCTCAGCAGCCGTGCCAGAGCCCGGGTCGGCTTACCCAGGAGAATCGGGAGGATGCGGGCGCCGGGAAACAGGTGCTGAACGAAGGGAAGTTGTGCTTCCAGGCAGTGTTCCTCCAAATGGGGAATATCGTCGATCCGGAACGAGGGGGAGAGCCGGGCCAATTTGTTCAGAGCGATCTCGTCCACGGCGATCGTTCCCATTGGGGTCTGAAACAACTGGGATTGGGGAAGAAGCACCGACTGCTCGAGCTCTCTGTGAACCGGACCGAGCAGTACCACGGTGTCGATCGTGCGATCCGTCACGGTTCTGTAGGCCGCGGCGGCGATCTGTCCGGAATAGTCCAGGGCCGCGTGGGGTACGATGATGCTGTACGGGCAGTGCCCGGTCGCCTCAGCGGTATCCGTGTGGTCGAGCAGGTTGAAAAGCCGGGCTGACAGGACGTCTTGCTCGCCCGGATAGAAGATACCCTCCACAGTTGAAGGTCGCACTCGTTTTTCTGTCATCGAATGATCGTCCATACATTGAAAAGTATTATGGATTCGGCCGGGGAAATCAATAAAAGTTGTTCCGCTGCAAGCGGCGGATCCGTCCCGAATCGAGCTTCACGTGCAGGTTCTTCTCCTGAGTGGGTATGATCAGTCCGGTTTTGGCCTCCTTGACTCGTTTAAGATACTTGACCCGGGTGTAGAAGACGTCTCCCCGGGCAGAGTCTTTCCCCCTGCTGTACAGCAGGGCCAGGTTCGCCGCATCCAGAAGCGTGTCCAGGGGGATGCTCTTGCCCGGGATCGATCGGATGAACACATAACCCCCGGGGTAGTCCCGGGCGTGCAGCCAGGTGTCATTTCCCCGAACGTGGCGTCTCAGGAGGGCGTCGTTTTCCCGGGCATTCCTGCCTACCAGGATGGTGAAAGGACCGGAGGTAAAGGACAAACCCGGCGGAAGTTCCTGCTTTTCCTCCCGCCTGATCCTGCCGGCCTTCCGGAGCGCCTGCCGCAGCGACTCCAGGCTCATCTCGTCGCGCTCCAGCGCCTGGAGACGCCCGTTGATTCGGTCGAGCTGCTGCAGCAGCTGCCGTCGTTCCTCCTCCAGGTTTTTGAGCCCGCTCTTGGCTTTGCGGTAGCGCCGGTAGTAGCTTTCGGCATTTTCAGCCGGAGTGGCCAGAGGGTCCAGCTCGATGTCCCAGATCCGGTGCGGATCATCGTTGTCCGCCGCAGTCAGCCAGTGATCGCCCCGTTTGAGGGCATGAATGTTGGACAGAATGAGATCGCCCCACCTCTTGAAGGTTTCGTACTGCCGATACTGACTCATCCGCTCCTCGAAGTTCTGCAGGGAGGCGAGCAAACGGTTCTCCTCCCTCCGCAGGCGGGTGAGAAGATTGTTCCGCAGCTTCGAGGCTTCCCGATTCTCCTCCAGATCGAAGTAGTAGCTTTCCACCCGCTGGTTGAAGCTGCCGGTACCGGGAAGATCCCGAATCGAGAAGCTGTCCCTGCCTGCGGAGCTGCGGGGGCCTGTCGATGCGATGTCCTCTTCCACGCTGTACGTACCCCCGGAAATCTCACCCCGCTTCGGCCTGCGATACAGAGCATCGAGGATGATCCCCTCGGAGTCGGTCACGATCATGTTCGCCGCCGAAGCCCACAGACGGCACCACAGGTTCACGGACCGCTCGGCCTTTTTCACCTCTATACGGACGATCCGCTGCCCATCGATCTGCGCAGCGGTCACCACGCGGCCGCCCCGGATATGGGCGCGAAGGAAAGAAACGAAACGCTGCGTTTTGGTGGCTTTGGGGACTTTTCGGGAAGGGGAGAGCAGATGCAGGCGGCAGGTCGGATTGGCGAAGGAGAACAGCACCTTGAAGGGACGCCCCGGCCTGTAAAGCTCCAGTATCAGCTGCGGATGGCTGGGTTGATGGATATCCCGGATCAATGCGCCTTCGAAGGGGATTTCCTCCAGGATCGCATCGATCTCCCGCCAGTTCAGCGACAAGACTCACCTCGCCAAGGCGACTGCTTCCACCGCATTCTCGGGGCTCAGCCGGCGGTGTCGAGAAAAACCCGGGCGTCTGCGGAGGAGTAGAACACGAAATACACGGTTTCCGGAAGCCTGGAGGAGGCGAGGAAATCCCGGACCGCGGCAAAGGCGACCTCCGCCGCCTTTTCCTTGGGATAGCCGTAGATTCCGGTGGAGATCGCCGGAAAGGCGATGTCTTTCAGCGAGAGCTTGACCGCCTCCTCCAGGCTCCTGCGGTAACAGCTGGCCAGTTGCTCCGCCTCCCCGGAGCCTCCCCCGTGCCAGACCGGTCCGACCGTGTGGATCACGTGTGCGGCGGGCAGGCTGCCCGCCGTGGTCACCACCGCATCCCCGGTGGGAAGCCCGTCGGGGTAACGGCTCTTGCGGATCTGTTTGCACTCTTCGAGAATCGCCGCCCCGCCGCCCCGATGGATAGCCCCGTCCACGCCCCCGCCGCCCATGAGGGATGAATTGGCGGCATTGACGATGGCCGCCGTCTTCATCCCGGTGATGTCCCCGGTCGTCACGATCAATCTGCCGTTCAGTAACTTCGTCTCGCTCATATAGGCTCTACCTCCAGAGAATTATACCCGTACCTGCGGCTGCAGCCAGAAGTATAAGATTAACAGCCGGCAATAACCAGGGCGCCTGCCGGCGTTTGTTCAGCAGTACCCGCCCGAAAAACACGATGGGTATGGCCGCCAGTGGGGCCAATCCCAGAAGCAGATGGGGCAGCGAGAGCGAAGGCGAGCCTGCGGCTGAGCCGCTTCCCGCTCGGCTGTCCGCCATCTTGAGGATCAATCCGCTCAGAGCGGCAACCGGCAGAAGCACCTGGGACAGGCTGCGGGCCAGGTGGTCCAGCCTGCCCGGCGTGATTCGTCCGGCTTCGATGGCCAGCCCGCGGAACAGGAAGACGCAGTGGGCGGCGAGCAATACAGCGGCACAGGCAACGTGGAGGATGGTGAGCGCGGTCTCCATCTGGTTTTCTCTCCGTCGGGCTCTCTACAGCCAGAAGCTGACTTTCAAACAGGGACCGGCGAAGACATTGCCCACGATCAGGCTGTAGTTGTATCCCGCTCCGACGGAGAAGCGCCACACCGTGTAGTTCATATCAGGAGTATAGGATCTTCCGCACCAGCCCCGCAAGGTAAAACGAGCCGGTAACCAGCAGGGGACGGTCCGCTCCGGCCAACGCCCGAGCCCGGGCAAGGGCTTGGGCACTGTCGGGGATCAGGAGGGTGCTCGGGTTGAGCCGCTGAAAGGCACGGTGTACCTCCTCGACACGGCTCTCCCGGAAGGTTCCGGGGGTTGTGACCACGATATCCTCGAACGCGGGGGCCAGGATCTCCGCCATCTCGGCGATCCGCTTGCCCGCCGCGGCGGCGAACAGCAGCACGCCGTTTGCACCGAACAGCCGTGTAAAGGTTTCGAGCACGATCTGTACGGAGCGGGGGGTGTGCGCCCCGTCCAGCACCACCGCCGGGTCCCGCCGGATCACCTCCATGCGCGCGGGCAGGCGGGCGGCGGCAAAACCTTCTTTGAGTGCCGGCAGCAGCCACGGCAGGGAGCACTGCACGGCCAGATGCACCAAAGCGGCGTTCTCCGCCTGAACCGTGCCGATCAGAGCCAGGGAGTAGCGGATCTCCTGCCCCCCGGTCAATGCGAAGCGCAGCTCCGTTCCCGCGGATGTGTAGTCGGCCTGGAAGGATTCCAGCTGTTCATCGAGAAATAGGATGGGAGACCCCACCCTCTCTGCAGCCTGCTCGAGCTCCTCCTTCACCTCCCCCGGCTGGGGCGCGGAGAATACCGGTTTGCCGGGCTTGAAGATGCCCGCCTTCTCCCGGGCGATGGCCGCCAGGGTGTCCCCCAGCACGTCGGTATGCTCCAGCTCGATGGGGGTGATGAGGCACAGCTCGGGGTCGACCAGGTTGGTGGCGTCCAGGCGGCCTCCGATTCCCGTTTCCACCACCACGTACTCGCAGCCGCTCTCCCGAAAGTAGCAGAAGGACAGCAGGGTGAGCAGCTCGAAGGTGTTGGGAGGCCCCATAGACCCGGTCGTTTCGGCGGGCAGCTCCTCGACAGCCTTGCGGATCCGTTCGGCCAGGGCGAGGATCGCGGGGATCCGCGGCCTGCTGCCCGGCACCTCCATCCGCTCCAGGTAGCTCATCACGTGGGGGGAGGTGTACAGCCCGGTCCGCACGCCCGCCGCTTGGAGCCCGTGGGCCAGCAGGGTCGCGGTCGAGCCCTTGCCCTTGGTGCCGGCGATGTGGATCGTGCGGTAGGCAAGCTGGGGCTGTCCGAAGCGTTCCAGGAGCAGCCGCATCCGGTCCAGCCGGTAGCTGCGGGAGGTGAACAGGGAGCCGGACCGCTCCAGATTGGTGAAGGATTCGATGTAGCGGAATACCTCCTCCAGGCTGCCGAAGGCCACAGCGCGATGTCTCCCTCAGCCGGGGGATGGTTCGGGCGGGGATTGGCCCTGCCCCGGCGGATCTGAGGTTGGAGCCGGGCTTTGGTCGGGTGCACCCCCCAGCCCGCGCCGGCGCACGGCCAGGGCGTGGGCGGAGAAGCCCTCGTACGCGGCCAGGGAGGACACCGCATCCGTCAGGGAGGCAACCCCCCCGGAGGTTACGTAGAGCACCGAGGAGGATTTGACAAAGGCCCGAACGGAGAGGGGAGAGCCGGTCCTGGCCCACCCGCCGGTGGGGATCACATTGTTGCAGCCCGCCGCGTAGTTGGCCATGGAGAAAGCGCTGTCCTGGCCCAGGAGGATCTCACCGGCGTTCTCGATCCGTTCGAGCAGGAACAAGGGCTCCCGGCAGGCGATCTGCAGGTGTTCAGGCGCATATCGGTTGACGAATTCGATCGATTGCTCGAGTGTTTCGGTGACCACGATGCCCCCGTATCCGGCCAGCACATCCCGCACGAAACCGGCGCGCCGGGGATCTATCTCGGCAAGGAGTGCGGGCAGCCTCTGTTCGACGGCGCGGGACAGGGAGCGGCTATGGGTGACCAGGAAGGCGCTGGAGTCCGAACCGTGCTCGGCTTCGGTAATCAGGTCCAAAGCGGCCAGGTGAGGATCCGCGCTCTCGTCGGCCAGGACGATCGCTTCCGAGGGTCCGGCGGGCAGTCCCACGTCGACCCGATGAGCCAGAGCGCGTTTGGCCGCGGCCACGTAGAGGCTGCCGGGGCCCAGGATCTTGTCCACCCTCGGGATGCTTTCGGTGCCCAGAGCCAGGGCGGCGATTCCCTGAATCCCCCCGATGCGGTAGACCTCTCCGATCCCGCAGATCCGGGCGGCGTAAAGGCAGGCAGGATCAACCCGTCCTTCCCGGTCCGCGGGGGAGACAGCGGCTATCCGCTTCACCCCGGCGATCCCGGCGGGAACCGCCTGCATGTACATCACCGAGGGGAAGCTCCCCCGTCCGCGGGGAACGTACAGTCCCACCGACGGGATCG
>CAZPQC010000067.1:0-21438 GCA_964588525.1 uncultured Spirochaetaceae bacterium | reverse complement strand
GGAAAATCGTACTGTGGAACAACTTCGAGCAGCAGTATGAAAACATACTGAAAACCTCCGCCTACCGAACCGCCGAGCTTCTGGAGGGAGAGCAGGATTTCGGGTTGAGCCATGCGGAGGCGGGAGCCTGGCTGATTCGACGCTGGGATCCGCACTCGTTCATGCCCGACGCAGTGCTTTACCATCACGATCAGCCGGATCGGATTATCCATGCTTCGCCGCTGGTGCAGACAGTCTATGTGGCCAATCGCCTCTGTCCCATCGTTGACGAGGAGCGGGAGGAGGGAATCTCCGTGGGCGAGCGGATCCTCGGACTGTCAAAGCAGGAGTTGGAGGAGCTGACCGCCCAGGCCGAGGAAGAGGTCCGGGGCATCGCCCAGTCACTGGATATCGAGATCAGCGCTCCGGAGGCGGAACCCCAGGGAATAGGACCGCAGGACCGGAAGAAGTACGAAGAGCTTGCCGGATGGGTTCGGGATATTTCCCTGCTCCAGAGCTTCTCTGAAGCCTATCTCGGAGCCGAGGATGCCGGGGAGATACTGAAAACAATCCGGCAGGGTTTCCAGCTGCTCCTTGACCTGAGCTCCCTGTTCTACTTCCAATACCGGGGAGACAGCCTGCTGGGCGTGGCCATGGGGAGCGACGAGCAGGAAGATGTGATCCGGGAGCTTGCGATCCCGTTTCGGGAGGAGACCAGTCTCCTGGTGAAAGCCCTGGTGCAGCAGAGGATCCTCGACACCTTCGACAACAAGCCCGTGTTGAGCATCCTGGATGAACAGTTGGTTCGCTTTCTCGGGACGGAGGGGATGCTCTGTCTTCCCATGCGGGTGGGGGAGGACCCCCTGGGGGTGTTGATCGGAGGAATCCAACGCAGCGAACGGGAAATGCTGCATTCCAAGAGAAAGCTGCTCACCATGTTTCTCAACCTCGCCTCTCTGGCCCTGCATCGCTTCCAGGCGAGGGAAACGCAGATCGAGCGCATACGGGAAGAGAGGATGTCCGCCACCTCCATTCTGGCCCGAAAGGTGGTTCACGAGGCGCATAACCCACTGGGTATCATCAACAACTACCTCAGCATCCTGGCGGGTAAGCTCTCCAACAACGAATCCGCCCAGGAGGATCTGCGCATCGTGCGGGAGGAGATCCGGAGGGTGTCCCAGGTTATCGGGGAGCTGTCCAGCTTCTCCGAAACAGGGCAGAACGTCAAAGAGCCCGTGGATATCAACGGAGTTCTCCGGGATCTGGCCAGAATATCCCAGGAGTCGCTTCAGCAACGTTCCGGAATCACCCTGGAGTTGAACCTGGATCAGAATATCCCCCTGGTGAGCTCCGACTCCAACAAACTCAAGCAGGTGTTCATCAACCTGTTGAAGAACGCGGTAGAAGCCATGGCAAATGGCGGAACCCTGGGTTTCGAAACCCGTTACCGGGACGGGGAGCCGCCCAGCATCGAAGTCCTGATAAGCGATCAGGGCGGCGGAATCCCCAAAGCCGTGCAGTCCACGCTGTTCGAACCCTATACCAGCTCCAAAGGCCACGAAGGTCTGGGCCTATCCATCGTGCACAGCACCGTCAAAGAGCTCGGCGGAAAGTTGAGCTATGAGACGGGGAGCAAGGGCACGACCTTCCTGATTCAGCTTCCTCTCTGAAACCACAGGATCGCGATACGGTGCAGCAGGTTACGGCAGCCCTAATCGAAAAAAACGGTAAAATACTCCTGGCCCTGCGCAGGGCGGGCAAGCATATGGGCCGGAAGTGGGAGTTCCCCGGCGGAAAGGTGGATCCCGGGGAGGATCCGAAACAGGCTCTTCGCCGGGAATTGGAGGAGGAGTTCAGCATCCAGGCGGAGATCGGAGAGTACCTGGGCTCGACCCGTTTCCGGGAGAGCCGGCTCGACCTGGAGATCCTCCTCTACAGGGCCACCCATCTCGCCGGAAGCTTCATCCTGCGGGAGCACGAGGCCATACGCTGGGTGGAGCCCGGTGAGGTAGAAGCCTACGATCTGGTCGATTCGGACCGCAAGTTGTTTAGAACGTTTCGAAACACGTTGACCTGAAATCTTCATAGTACTATACTTATGTATAGTACTATGAACGAGAACGCCCCCTACACACCCCTCCATATCAGCTCCTGCTACTCCTTCGGCTACGGCCTGCTCACTCCCCAGCGCATCTGCCGGGAGGCGAAACAACGGGGGCATCGGGCCGTCGCCCTGGCGGATCGGCACAATTTCTACGGGATGGTTCGTTTCCTCAGGGCAGCCGAACGGGAGGGAATCAAGCCGATTCTGGGGATGACCCTCCTGCGGGAGGGAAAGCCAGCCTGCACGGCCTACGTCCTGGACCGTCGGGGATTCGTCAGGTTGAATCGGCTGGCCTCCAAGCCCCCCGGCGCTGATCCGCTTCCGGATCTGCTCAGCGACGGCTGGGACGGCCTGGCCCTGGTGAGCGAAGACCGCTCGGTTCTGCGCTCCCTGCTGAGTGCGGGGAGCCGGGGGCTGTACGTGCAGCTGACTTACGGCCGCCCGTTCCGGGAGCTGCTTCGCTTATCCGCTGAGCTGGACCTGAGGCCTCTGGCGGTGAACCAGGCCCTTTTCTTCGAGCCGGAGGAAGCTGCCGTGGGGGATCTGCTGCGCTCGATTTCCCTGGGTTGCACCGTGGAACGGCTCCCGCTCAGTCGGAGAATGCGGCCCGAGTCGCGTCTGGTCGGCCGGGCGGAGATGGAGCGATTCTTCTCCGCCCTGCCGGAGGCCCTGGATTCAGCCCGGGCTCTGGCCGAACAGGCCTGCTGCGACGGACTGCTGCCGCGGGCGCACGTGTTTCCCCGCTATCGGAACTTCAGCGAAGAGCAATCCTTCCGGCTGCTCCGCAGGCTCTGCTACCGGAGCGCCCGGCTGAGGGGCGCCGCATCGGCGTACCACCGGTTCCGCAACGGAGCCGGGCCGGCCGGCGGAGAACCGGCACGCGGCTTCCCCCCGGCAGGAGCCCCGGCCCCGAAGCCAGACTGGCAAGCTCGACTGGAGCACGAGCTGAGGGTGATCCGCAGCCGGGGTTTCGCCGGCTACTTCCTGGTCGTGCGGGAGATCCTGCAGGGCTGTTCCCTGACCTGCGGGCGGGGAAGCTCCGCGGCCAGCTTGGTGAGCTACCTGTTGGGGATCACCCAGGTGGATCCCCTGCGCTACAACCTGGACTTCGATCGCTTTCTCAACGACCAACGGGTCGATCCCCCGGATATCGACGTGGATTTCCCCTGGGACGAGAGGGATGCGGTGCTTCGCCGGGTTTTCAGCCGCTACCGGGGCAGGGTCGCCATGGTGGCGGATCACGTCACCTTCGGTCCCCGTTCGGCCATGCGGGAGGCGGCCAAGGCCTACGGGCTTCCGGTTCGGGAAATCGAGAAGATGGTGCGATTCTACAGGTGCGGGGAGCACGGGCGCATCCCTTCGTACCTGCTGGAGGCGGCGGAAGCTGTGCGGGGGCTGCCCCGCCACATGGGGACGCACTGCGGCGGGGTGGTGATCACCCCGGGGCCGATCAGCGACTACACCCACGTTCGCAGCTCGCCGCTGGGGTACCCGGTCATGGCCTGGGACCGCGACGGTGCGGCCGCGGCCCGGCTGGTGAAGATCGATCTGCTGGGCAACCGTTCCCTGGCCGTGTTGCGGGATACGCTTAAGCTGGCCGGCGTCTGCCCGCCCGATCTCACCGTCCTGCGGGACGAGCCGACGGGAAGGATGATAGCCCGGGGAGATACCGTGGGGCTGTTCTACGTGGAATCCCCGGCGTGCCGCCAGCTGCTGCGCAAGATGGGGAGGGGGGACTACGAGCATCTGATCATCGCCGGTTCGATCATCCGCCCTGCGGCCAACGCCACCATCCGGCGGTTCCTGCAGCGCCTTCACGGGGCGCCCTACCGCTGTCCCGCCGACGTGTTGGCTCAGAGCTACGGCCTGATGGTCTACCAGGAGGACATCGGCCGGGTGACCGCCGCCACCGCCGCTTTTCCTCCGGCCCTGGCGGATCGGCTGCGCAAGTACTTGAGAGGCAATAACGGTTCGGTGGGCCTGGAGGCCTATCGGCGGCTGTTCTTCAGCCGGGGACGCAGAAACGGAACGCGACCGGCCGTGCTGGAGGAGCTGTGGGAAATGATCTGCTCGTTTCGGGGTTATTCCTTCTGCAAGGCCCACAGTGCTTCCTACGCCCTGGTTTCCTACAAGCTCGCCTATTTGAAACGGCACTTTCCCCTGCAGTTCTTCCTCTCGGTGATCAACAACGGCGGCGGTTACTACTCCCGCCAGACCTACCTCAACGAATGCCGCCGCCTGGGAATCCCCCTCCTGCTGCCGGATGTCAACCGCAGCCGGCTCCCCTATACGGCGGAGGAGGGCGGTATCCGGGTCGGGCTCGGTCAGATTCGCTCGATCAGCCGCCGCTTCGTGGAGCGGCTTCTGAGCGAACGCCGGCGGGCGGGTCCCTTCGCCGACCCGGCGGATCTGTTCAAGCGGCTGAGTCCGACTCTGCTGGAAATCCGCATCCTGGTGCGCTCCGGAGCCCTGGACGGCATTGCGAACGGGTTGGCGCGGCCGCAGCTGCTCTGGAGCTATCTGCGCAGGGGAGGCGGGCAGGAGCTGTTCGCTCAGGAGCCTCCGTCCCCGGCCGATTATCCGGAGGAGCAGAAGCTGCTCGATGAGTTGCGCACCATGGGGCTGATGATCTCCAGACACCCGGTCTCCCTGTTCCGCTCCACTGCGGAGGAGTGTGCCCGGAAGCTGCGGTTCCCGGCGCTGATCCGTTCTTCCGAGCTGCCCCGCTACCTCGGGCTGGAGGTCAGCCTGGTCGGGCTGGTGGCCGGCGGCAAGGAGGTCCTGGCCCGACCGGGAGCGGGCCGGTCCTCCGCCTCCTGCCGGGCCCCCGGCACCCTCCGGGCGTCCGGAGCGCCGGCTGCCTCCGGCTCCCTCATGGTTTTCATCACCCTGGAGGACGAGCTCTCCCTGTTCGAAGCCGTGCTGTTTCCCGGCGTGCTCAGCCGCTGCCGGCACAGCATCGACGGGGGAGGGGTGCTGCTGCTCTGCGGCAGGGTCGAGCAGGAGATGGGGGCTTTGTCGGTCACTGTGCGCCGTCTCTCGAGGCTGGGCATCGCAGCGGGGGGGCGGTGCGAGGTTGCGACGCCCAGCCGCAGCGCTGCCGGAGTACCGGCACATGCCCGTGTATTTTAGCTTGACACAGGCGGGCGGGCCAAGTATTTTTCTAGCAGCACCTTGCGGTTCTGAGGATCGGGGATCCGGCGCGGGACCGCACGTCGGCTACATCAATACGAGAGGCGATACTTGATAATGCCGGAGAAGGATCGGATCTATCTGTTTCATATATTCCGCAAGGACGGCACCTCCCTGTTCCTCACCCCCTTCGGCAGCCCGGACAAATTCGTCAGTATTCTGGATCGCAACGAGGTCGAAGGGCGCTACGGTATGGAACCCAGGGTGGAGGCCCTGACCATGTTCCGCAATGAGCTGTACCGGCAGATCGAGGTCGGGGTCAAGAACTGGCTCAGCGATGCCCGCTTTGTGCCCAAGTTCCTGATCTCCGCTTTGGTCTTCGTAGTTACATATTTCTTCATGTCCTTCGTGGTTCGGGATCCCCTGCCGGTGATCGATGAGGTCGCCCTCGGTCTGGCGGCAGCCGTGGTTGTCTTCCTGCTGCTGGGCCGTAGGGACATGAACTCCAAGTTGGCGACCAAGAAACGCCTCGATCTGCGGGTGATAGTCGACCGCATCACCTTCAGGGAAAGTGCGTTCGTGAAGCAGGTGGAAGAAGCCCTGCACCGCAACGAGACCGGCGGCATGGAGGCGGTGGTCAAGCAGATCGTGGAACCGGTTCGGCAGGAGCTGGGGCCGGAGGTGCGGGAGGAAGCCGCCCAGTTTATTCGGGCTCTGGAGAGCAGGTTCAACTTCAAGAAGCTGCAGCGGGAGGAGCGGCTGCTCAAGCGGGTCATGGGGCGAAGTCCCGGGGACTTGAACAAGAGCTTTGCCCGCCTGGTAGAATCGAAGAAGTACGACTTTCCCCTGTACGCCGTCTACAAGAGCTTCAAAAAAACCGTAGCCAATCAGAAGGAGAGGTAACTCACCCGGGAGGGGGCAGGCTGAAGCGCTTCAGGCGAAGATGGCGCTCTCCGCTGTCCGTTTTTTCAGGTAGTGAGACAGCAGGGCCAACCCTACGGCCATGTTTTCGTTGCGGATGGTGACATCCTCCGGGGCGCTCAGCTGGGTCGGGGCGAAGTTCCAGATCGCCTTGATCTTCTGTTCCACGACCAGGTCGCATACGCCCTGAGCCGCCTCTTTGGGTACTGTGATTATCGCGATACCCACATCGAAGTTCTGTACCACCTTACCCAGTCTCTCCAGCGGCTGAATGGAAAAACCACCGATACTCCGACCCGTTTTCTCGGGATCATTGTCGAACACGGCAACCAGATTCAGTCCGTACTCGCTCAAACCGGGATAGTCGATCAGGGCGGAGCCCAGCTTGCCCGCTCCGATCAGGATGGCGGTGTTTTGCGTGTTGATGCCAAGGAAATCCCCGATCGCCTGTTTCAGCCCGGAAACCGAATATCCGGATTTGGGTTTTCCCTTGTAGCCGATTACCGAAACGTCCTTGCGTACCTGGGTGTCATCCACGTGAAAGAAGTGCGCCAGGTATTTGGAGCTGACGAAGCGCTCGCCCTTCTGCTCCAACTCCGAAAGAATCTGATGATAGTAGGGGATTCTCCGCAGAGTCTGTACAGGAATCGTTGATTTGGGTTTTGCGGGTGCGTTTTCCAAGGTGATCAACCGTAGCCAATGGCTACGATAAAGTCAATCGCCGATTGTCAGCTGCTCTTCCATCTCCGTCTGCAGCTCGAGGGCTTTCTTCGCCGTTTCGATGTTGGCTCGGGCGGGAGAGTAGGTGGGATCGATCTCCAGCACTTCTTCCCACTTTCTGATAGCCCCGGAAAGATCCCCCTCGGAGTACAGTTCCAGGCCTTCAAAATAAAGCCCGTCGAGCTCTCTCTGCTCGTCTCCGCGTCCCCTGTCGCCGAGATTGAGCTTGGCCTGCAGGCTGAACTTGTCCAGCGGATCGACCCGACCGCTCAAATCGAGGTTGTAGTTCAGGACGAAGCTGACCTTCTCCAGGTCGACGCTGCTGCCCAGGCTGATCTTGGGATTGTCCGCCTTCCAGCGAAAGCCGGTCTGAAGGCTGAGGAAGTTGGTGACCATGACATTGAAGCCCGTGGCCATGGACCAGGTTTCCGCAGGGGCCTCCTGCGGGGAAAAGCTGAAGGGCAGGTTGAAATCGAAAGCCCAGGTAAGCGGACGGATCGGCGCCCAGGCGAATCCCACGGTAGCCAGGGTGGGCAGGGGCTCTCCGAGAGCCGGAAGGCCGATGTTCTTCACCGCGGCACCGACGGAAAAGTTCTTGCTTCGGGAGATCTGGAATTTGAGGAAATTGAACCGGGTCAGGATGCCCAGGTCTACCATGGCGGTCAGCGCCGACTGGTCCGGGTAGAAGGCGTTCGGGATGTTGCGGTAGGCTGTCTTGAGGTTCGCCCCCACGCCCAGGCCGTAGAAGTTGAAATCCGAGAAGAAGTTGTAGGACACGTTGAAGGTGGCCACGGTCTCGGAGATGTAGCCGCGGTTGGCCCGATCACCCCACTCGTTGTATTCGGTGAAGGGGACGTAGAGGAACTTACCCCCGACACCGATGCCCAGATCGTCGTAGCGGGCCGTATAGACCACCCCTTCGAGATTCGAATCCGCGATCCAGCTGTGGTGGTAGAAGGACAGCTCCGTGATGTCAAGGGAGGAGCTGGCCGAGGGATTGGCCTCGAGAAATCCGGAATCCAGAGCGACAGCGGTATAGGCCGTACCCATACCCTCGTACTTGCCTCCCATGGGAATCAGCAGAGTGGGGAATGCCGTCAATCCGGTGTTGGGATCGGCAAATCCGGAGAACAGCTTGTTGAGGTTGTAGTAAAAGTCGGAGAAGTCCGCAAACACCGGCACCACAAGGAGTAAGAAAACTGTGACGAGCAGCAGGATTCTCTTCATCCTATAGAGAATATACCTCCAATTCGTTCAACTTTCCAGGTTGGAGAACAACTCCCTCCCCAGTCTTACTATCGGTTGATTCGGCATTTCGCTGTACGCGGCGGGATGTTTTCCGTCGATAACAATGGTAGATTATAGTGGTAGAGTAGATGTAAATAATCCTCAAAACTTTTTTGGGGGCAGAAACAGCGTTGTTTTCTCCTTCGGTACGGGCAAGAACCATACTTCTCGCCATTGTGCTCTGTCTGATTTCCGTGTTCAGCGTGCAGGCCAGGGGCCGGGCCGAGCGGGAGTCCCGCCAGCGTCTATCCGAGGTAGAGCTGCTGATCGAGGAGAAACGCTACAACGAGGCGGTGCATCTCCTCTCTGAGGTGGTCCGGGAGGACCCGGATCGCTTCGATGCGGCGGAGGAGCTGATGGGGCAGATCCGCGCCCGCCGGGCGGAGATCGACCAGAGCTTCGCCGAGTTGAACGATGCGATCCGGGAAAACGAAGAAGAAACGATTGTAGCCCTGATCGATAAACTGGGGGACTTGAATCCCTATCCCAGCGATTCGGAGGCGGAGCTGCTGGATATGCTCCGGGCCGCGGGGATCGAGCGGATCTACTTCGTCAATTTATTTCGTGAGCTCATGGCACGGGCCAAGGCGCAGATCGAGGCTGGTGAGTACCGCCAGGCTGTCTCCACCTATCTGGAGGATTTCCTGAGGGATTTCCAGATCGTTAAGGAGAATTTCGATGACGCGGAGTATGGGAATATCCTCAAGAACTCCGTGGATGCCGCTCTGGAGAATATAAGTCAGGCGATTCAGGCGCACGACGTGCTCTACGCCGCTCTGGGGTCTGTGGCCGAGGGATTCGGCGCGGATCCGGAAGTCCTTCCCGCGGAGGTTGGCGCCGCAGCCGCCACCTTTGAGTCGATGGTGGAGGTGATGGGAGAGGTGGAGCGTTCCGGTCGCACCTTTCAGGTTCAAAACGAAAGAATCCGGGAAACATCGTCCGATGGCCAGTTCGATCTGTTCCTCTTTTTTGCAGAGAATTTGGTGTTCGGCCCCACCGGCAGCGATACGGAGGGGATCGCCTACGCCCTGGACTCGATCTGGAGGCGCGAGCTGGCCGGTTTGGAATCCCGGCTGCTGCAGCGCGGGCAAGCGGCGTATGCGGCGGCGGTCGAGCAGTTCCGGGCGCATTCCGTGGACGCCGCCCTGGCGAATATTTCGGAGGCGGAGGCGCTGTTCCCCTCGCTTCTGGATCTGCAAGTCCTCTGGCCGCTGCGGATCGCGCCCACTCGCCCCTACCCGACGGATGAGACGGGGCGGGCCGCCTTTGCCGCGGCTCTGCCGGCGTTTCTGCGCACTCAGGAGTATCTGAAAGCCCTGGAGGATTATCGTTCTCTCATCCAAACCAACCAGAGGCTTGGTGAGCTGGTGGACCAGGAGGTCACTACCATCCAGAAGATCTACGACGATCGGGAAGAGCTGAAAACCCTGCTGCAGGATACCGCGGAACTGGATTCCAGCTGGCAGGATCAGCTGGCGCTGTACCGGGAAGGAGCCGGACAGGGCCTGCAGCTGACAAATCATGCGGGCCAGGCAGGGGAGGTTCTATCCGATATCGGCGCCACCCAGCGGGGAATTCAGGAGCTGGACCTCCGTCTGCTGGACCGGGTAGCCCGCGTACAGGGGGTGGAGTTCGAGGAGCGTTTCCGTATCTACCAGGCGCGCTTCGAGCAGGGAGTTCAGCTGCAGGAAGGTACGGAGGTCCCCATGGAGCCGATCCGGGATCCGGAAACCGGAGAGATCGTGGAGACGCCCGTAAAGGTGGAGAAATTCCCGTCCCGGGCCGTGGCCATCTACCAGCCACTCAGCGAGGATCTGGAGAATCTTGACGAGGGGGTCAAAGCGATGCTGGCCGATGCCCTTGCGAACGCGGACTATGTAGCCCAAAGTGTGGAGCTTCAGAACCATGTCGACTCCCTCCAGAGCCTGGTGGAACGTACCGCTGCGCTGCGGGGGGAGCTGAAGCCGCGGCTGACCGAGGCTCAACAGGCGGCGTTGCAGGCGGAACGCTACCGGCGGGAGGGGCAGCTGCGCTTCCAGCAGGCCCAGGCCAATGCCCGAAATGAACTTTTCTCCGACGCCCGGAAGAACATCCGAGTCGCCCGGGAGGCATTCGACAACTCCCTGAGCTTTCAGGAGGATGCGGAAGTGCGGCGCATCCGTGACGAGGAACTGGTGGCTTTGTCTGAAGCCATAAACGTACAGGAAAAAGACAAGGTCATCGCGGAGGTGCGGCAGCTCATCGAAGGCGGCCGCAGGCTCTACACCCAGGGTGATTTTGCCGGCGCGGAGCAGGCACTGCTGGCTGCAAAAACACGCTGGGCCGATACTTATCCGACGGAAAACCCCGAGGTGAGCTTTTGGCTCGGATTGATTAGAAGCGCAGTGGACGCCACCACGGGCCGGGAGATCGCCGTCACCGATCCCCTCTACAAGGAGATGAGCCAGCTGTACAATCTGGCCTACGGAGATTTCCAAGCCGGCCAGCGGCTGGTCCGGCAGGGAGAAACCGGTGAAGCCGTCAGGGTGCTACAGAGAGCGGAAGATCGGATCGCCAAGATCCTGGTTCCTTTTCCCTTCAACGCCCGAGCCCGGGTTCTCAACCTGCGCATTCTGCAGATACGGGATCCGGACGCCTTCGGGAGAAGGATAACGGAGTTGTACAACGATGCCCTGCGTCGCAGATCCGAAAGTCCCCAGGAAGCCTACGCGACCTTGAAGGATATCGAGCAGCTTCTACCGAACTATCCCGGCCTGCAGACGGCGGTCGCCAATCTCGAGATCACCCTCGGTTTCCGCATTCCCCCGCCGGACCCGGCAAAGATCTCCCAATCCCGGGACCTGTACATCCAGGCCAGATCGATCTGGGACAGGAATCAGCGCGACCTGTACGACAGCGCCCTGGACGTTCTCAACGAGGCGATCCAGCTGAATCCCGACAACCGGGACGCGGTGGCCCTGAAGGACCGGCTCCTGGTCGCCACGGGCGGAGAGAGGGTTGATGTGCTTTCCAGCGACGATCAGCGGCTGCTGCGGGAAGCCGAAGCCAAGTATCTGGCCGGGGATTATTTCGAAGCCCTGGTGATCATCGAGCAGCTGCTCCGGAAACCGAGCAATCAGAACAACCAGGAGATCCTGGATCTGGAGAAGCGGATCCGGGCGAGGACGGGATAGCCATTTGACGATTTCCAAAAGAACCTGTCCGACAGCTGTTCTGCTGCCTCTCCTGCTGTTTTTCGTATTCTGCCTTCCCGCAGATGCCCAGAGTTTCTTCTGGGAGTCTCCCAAGGTGCTGGTGCCCGATGCGGCCCGATTTCCCGCGGCCGTGTCCGGAGGGGGGGTGGTTGCCGTTGCCTGGCAGGTCATGGAGAACGATCCCCGGGGAGGCGGGCGCATCTATCTGTCGATACAGACGTCCCGGGATGTGCGCAGCTGGATGCGAAACGATCGGGTGCTGGGACCTTTCACCTTCGAGGACAGGGAGGTCCAGCTGTACTCGATGGCCATCGACCGCAGCGGCACGATCTATCTCGCCGTGGTCAGCGGAGAGAATAAGACCGAGCTTTATCGCTCCACTGATGCGGGGCGGAGTTTCCTCCTGCTCTCTACAATCGAGGCGGGCACGGCAAGTCTGGCCCCGAGCATCTTCCTGACCGACAGCGGGAACATCCTGCTGTTCGTGACCCAGGAGTTTGAGACGGCCGAGGGGATCAGCTCTCTGTTCGTGTACTACAGCGTGAGCCCCAATGGAAGAAGCTGGAGTCAATATGAGCCGCTGGTTGCAAGTGGCGAGCTTCCCATAAGCTTTCTGCCTTCTCACACCTCGCTGAACGGCAGGGAGTATGTGGTTTTTCAGGCCTGGCCTAGTGGTTCGGGGAGCGAGCGGAACTACCAGCTGTACCTGGTGTCCAGCCCCGATGGGGGGTACAACTGGAGTTCTCCGACCCGTCTGCGGCTTGCCGAGGGCGTTGCCGGCGAGCAGCTGCCCGCGGAGTCTTACTCCAATCAGCGGCCCTACCTGAGCAGCCGGGACGGCAACCTGGTTTTGGCGTGGGAGCGCCAGTGGGGCGCCCAGGTTCCGCAGATCTTCTTCGCTACGGTTCGACCTGACGGAACGGTCGTGGAGGCGGAGGCGGTGACCTCGGGTCAGGGGGCGGCTCGCTTTCCCCGAATCGTGGAGATCCGCGGCAGGGTCCTGCTGTTCTGGTTCGACAGCCGCCGGGGGGCGGATCACGTTTTCTTTGCCGACAGAAGAGGCGCACTCTGGGAAGAGAGGGACTTGAGCGATGTTCGCGGGTCCTCCTTCTTCCCCTATCCAGTCGAGCTGAAAGAACAGCTGTACGTGTTTTGGGAGAACCGCATCGGCGACACATCGAGAATCTTCTTTCTCGCACCGGACCAAACCGTCGATCCGCCGATGGTGACACCCCTCAACTTCGAGCCGGGCAGGCGCTCCAGGCAGGATACCGTACAGATCCGCTGGACCCTTCCCAGCGATCCCTCGGGAATCGCCGGCGTCGGCTACCTCTGGACCCAGGAGGCGAACGAACCTCTGGCGCGGGAGCTGCGCGCCCTGGCCGATACAACCACCGTACAGTTGACCGCAGACCGGGACGGTCCGTGGTATTTCAAGGTGGCTTCCCAGGATTACGCAGGGAACTGGTCGGAGCCCGCCACCCTCACCTTCACGCGGGACACCACGCCGCCGCCTACACCGGTGATCCAAACGCCGGAAACAGATGAGGAGGGGTACCTGTACTCCAACACCTTCACACTCCAGTGGCAACCGCCGCCCGCACCCTCGGATCTGAGCGGTTATTCGTATTCGCTGATCTACCTCGGTTCCGCGGAGCAGGAGGAGGTCGACGTCGAACCCCGCCTGCCTCCGCGGGTGCTGGCTACCGCCCCGGAATCTCCGGCCTACAACAACCTGGACGACGGTCTCTGGGCCTTCTTCGTGGCTTCGGTGGACGAGGCGGGAAATATCAGCGAACCGGCAAGAGTACTGATGCGGCTGAACAAGTACATCCCGGTCACCTTCATCAGCAGCGTCAACGCCCAGAAGGATCCATTCGGCGTGCTGTCCATCAGTATCGCGGGGCGGGGATTCTCCGAAGGAGGATTGGTCGAACGGGTGATCCTGGATCAGGACGGACAACCGCCCTACGATTACAGCTTTGCCCGAAGCCAGGGCCTGTTCGACGTTGTCAGCGACCGGCTGATCCGGGGCCTCAAGATCGTGGACATCGAGGAGGGGTTGTACGCAGTAGGCGTGGTACATCCGACCCGGGGAACCGTCTTCACCGCCCCGCAACTGTTCATCGAGAGCCCGGGTACGGTGAAGTTCGGGGATTTCACCTTCGAGTATTCCCGCACCTGGCAGAGTATGCGCCGCTTCGCCTACAGCATGAGCTCGGGCAGCCTGATCCTGTACCTGCTCATGGCGTTTTTGGCCTTGCTCTTTGTGGTCTCCATCCGCAAGCTGGCCGGAATCGTCCAGGAGGGCCGCTTGCTGCGCACCGAGATACTGGCCGTGATTAGGGGAGAGGTTTCGATTATTGAGAAGGAAATTATTATGAAAAAGGCGGAGAGAAGAAGAGTTAGTCTGCTTTGGAAATTCACCATGTTGATCATGATACTGGTGCTGATCACCGTACTGATGGTATCCATCCCGCTGGGGATCTTCATGATCAACCGGCAGAGCGAGAATCTCACCCAAGGGCTGCGCCAGCGCGTAGACGTCCTGATGGGCAGCGTGGCCGCCAGTGCGGAGAACAGCCTGCTGATTCAAAACCGGATCGAGCTGGGATTGCTCCCCGACCAGATCGGTTCGATGGATGAGGCACGCTACTTGACGATCACGGGATCGGGTATCAGTGATTCCCGCAACTACGACTACGTCTGGGCAACCAACGATCCCGAGATCGATTCCAAGCTGCAGGCCGGCACCTTCACTCCCGAATCCGTGGGCGCGGTCCGGATCAAGGACGACCTATCGCCTACGATCGAAGAGCTCGCCCAACAGGTGAACAGAGAAGCTCAGGCGAGGGTGGGAAATCTGGCGGCCGAGGTCAACGAGCTGTCCGTCCAGGCCAGGGATCTGGTCAGGGCGGCTGCAACCGATTCCCAGGCTCAGGTACGCCTCCGGGAGATCCAGCAGGAGATCAGCACCCGCAACTCCCGGATCCTGAGCGAATTGCGCCGTATCGGTTCGGTTACCGGAAGCTCTCCGGACTTCGATCCTCAGAAGCTGCTTCCCTTCTACACCTTCTACCGGCCGATCGTGTACAGGGTGCCGGGAGAGGATGTCTACTTCCGCGGGGCGGTGCGCATGGGAGTTTCCACGGAGCGAATCCAGAATGAGCTGGCCGCCTCCACGAGGAATCTCATTGTACGAGCGGGAATCATCGCCCTGATCGCCGCAGGACTAGGCTTTCTCGGGGCGTTTATAATGGCCTCTATCATCAGGAATCCTATCCGAAAGCTGGAAGACCACGTCGTTACTATACGAGACACCGAAGACAAAGAGGATCTCAGGGACCACGTGCTTCAGATTCGCACTCGAGATGAGATCGGGACCCTAGCTGCTGAAATCAATCAGATGACTCAGAGTCTTGTGAAAGCCGAAATTGCAAGAAAGGACCTCACCGTAGGTAAGGGTGTGCAGAAGATGTTCATTCCCCTGGAGCCGGATCCTACGGATCCCCAAGGAGGAAAGGGAGCCATCGGCCGTGAACAGGACGACAATATCGAGATCTTCGGGTACTACGAGGGGGCCAAAGGCGTATCCGGAGACTACTTCGACTTCCGCAAGCTGACGGACACCTACTACGCGGTGATCAAGTGCGATGTGGCAGGCAAAGGTGTGCCTGCGGCTCTGATCATGGTGCAGGTGGCTACGATCTTTTCTTCCCACTTCAGGACATGGACGCCGAAATCAAAAGTAAATGAGATCAGCGAGCTGGCGGATTCGATTAACGACATGCTGGAGGAGAGGGGATTCAAGGGGCGCTTCGCCGCCCTGACCCTGTCCATCATCGATTCGAAGAGCGGCAAGTGCTACTTCGTAAATGCCGGTGACAAGGATCTGCATATCTATCGGGCGTCTCTGGGGAGAATGGTGAAGATCGAGCTTCCCGATGCCCCGGCGGCCGGCGTGTTTGCCAAGGAACTTGTGGATATGAAGGGCGGCTTCCAGCTGGTGTCCCAGCAGCTGCAGGCGGGAGACACTGTATTTCTCTTTACAGACGGAATCGAAGAGGCCAAGCGTACCTTCCGCAATGAGCGCTTCGAGCCAGTCATCTGCGACGAGCCGGGGCTGGAGGAAAACGCCGAACACGGCGGCACCCACATCAAGGGCGCCGACAACGAGGAGCTGGGCCAGATCCGCATCTACGACATCATCAATGCCGTTTTCAACCGTCAAAGCTTCAGGCTGGTCAAGTTTCACAACCCGATCCCCGAGGAGGATCTGCTGTTCGATTTCTCCGAATGCGGGGGCACGGTGGAGGAGGCGGTTCTGGCCATGGTGAGCGTAGAGAAGGTGTTTCGCCTCAATCCCGATCCCTCGGCCACCGCTGAAGATCACGTGGACGTGGACAAGAACATCGACGCTTTCTTGAAAAAGCACTTCAAACAGTACGATCGCTACTTCCGCACGGCAGTTGCCGGTGATGAGGAACACTCCTACGTGACCTACAGTCATCTCAAGGAGGATGACCAGTACGACGACCTGACGATCCTGGCGATTCGCAAGAAGTAGCTTTTTCCGATGTACGGAATGCGGCCGGGCTCCGAAGATTATCCTAGAACCTGTTGGAGAGTCAGATGAAACTCACTTATTTGGTAGGAGTGCTTGTTATTGCGGCGGCCGGCCTGCTGTCGGGCCAGAGCTCTGCGGTTGTGATTCAAAACGCCGAAGAGGAGACCTTTCACTACGTGCTGGATCCGCCGGAGCTGACCGCCTTCGATACGGCCTCGGTGATTTTCGAGAACGTGGTCTGTGACTACTTTGCCGAGGCGCCCGAGGCCGCCAATGGCTTCACGGGCTTCAAGGAGCTCGCCCCGGGCCAAACCCTTCGCCTGGAAGATCTGGCGGAGGGCAAGCATCTGCTGGTTGGCTTTTTCGTGATACCCGGACGGATTGTATTCCCCGTGCGGGTGATCACACTGCAGGTCGGGGGCGGATTGGATGAGCGCACCTACCGGATCTTCAGTGAACCCGCTCTGATCAGCGCGCGCGCCGGCAGGGGACGGATCAGTGACTATGCCCCGATTCCGCCGAAGTCCGTTGCCGGGGTTGTCGAAACTGCCGAGACCGGTTCCCGGCCTGCTGCTCCTGCAGCCGGTGCAGCTCCCGCCGCGACTGCCGCAGCGGCGAATCGGGCCACTGCGCCGGGATTCTTCCGTTTCCAGATCGACAACCGCTACGATGATTGGGAGGCCATCCCCGCCTTCCTGTCCTTTCCCGCCGGACGGACCCTGCCGAGTTTTACCCGGGAGCAGTACGGGGGGGATTTCGAGGTGTTGCCCATCGATCGATCCCGGCATTGGGGTTCGGGAGGTACTGCGCTCAACGAGATCAAGATGGTGAATAATCTGGAGGCCGTCTATCTCTACATCTCCACACATACGGCTCTCTCCCCCAATGTTTCCATATTCCTGTACTTCCACAGCGACCGAAACCTGCGGCGTGCAGGAGCCACGAATGACTTCACCATGGAGCTGGTGCCCGCAAAGGCGACAGAACCGGGCCTGGTGGTGTTGTGGGAGAAGGAGAGAAAGCCCGTAATCGTCGGCACCCTGGCCTCCGGAAGCTTCTTCCTGGAGGCGAAGATCGACAAGGACCTTCTGTACGATATCCAGGCAGCCAAACCGGAGATCACCTTCTTCGACCTGACCACGAGCTATTTCGACAGACAGGAGCTGGCCTACGAGGAGTTCTACATCACCTCGATCCCTCTGGCCGGAATCCCGACGGAACGGACGCTCTACTGATTTCGAGGTACTCTCTACAGGTTGAAGCGGATCGTCAGCACATCCCCGTCCTGAACCTGATACTCCTTGCCCTCCAGCCGCAGCTGGCCCTGTTTACGGGCTTCGGCGAATCCCCCGGAGGTGAGCAATTGATCGCAGGGGATGACCTCCGCGCGGATGAATCCCCGCTCCATATCCGAGTGGATCTTCCCGGCAGCCTGCAGGGCGCTCGCCCCTCTGGGGATGCTCCAGGCCCGTACCTCCTGATCCCCCACCGTGAGAAAGCTGATCAGATCCAGCAGGGAGTACATCGCCCTGAGGAAGCGATCACTGGCCGGATCCTGAAGCCCCAGATCCGCCAGGAACTCCTTCTGATCCTCCGACGAGAGTTGAGAAATTTCCATCTCCTGTAGTCCCTGGATGGGAAATACATCGATCCCGAGCTGTTGGCTGCGCTGCTGTACCGAAGCAATGTCCACCGAGTGTTCCCCGGTGTTGATGATCCCGATCATCGGTTTGGCGGTGAGGAACTGAAACCCCGCCAGCAGCTGGCGCTCCTCCTCGTGGATCAGATCCGCTCCGATGCTGCCGCCCTCTTCGAGGCGGGCGGCGATCTTAGTCAGGATGAGGTGCTCCCGGTCGCCCTTCTTTCCCTCCTTCTCCAGCCGCTCCAGGCGCTTTTCCGTGATCTCGTAGTCGCTGAAGACCATGGAGTCCAGCAGCTTGTCAAGATCCCGCAGCGGATCGATCTCTCCCAAAGGATGAACCACCGCTTCATCGACAAAGGCCCGCACTACGATGGCCACTGCGTCGCTGGTTCGCAGGTCCCCCAGGGTACCGGCGGCGATTCCCCCCTGTTCGCCGAACTGCAGGGGCAGGTCTTTGAGCAGCACGCTGGCCTGGACTTGTTTCTTCTTTTCGAACAGCGTTGCCAGCTTAGCCACCCGGGGATCGGGAACCGCCACTTCGGCCAGGTGGACCTGCTGGTAGCCTCCGGCCTGCTGCCCGGACAGGGCGTTGAAGATGGTTGTCTTCCCGCAGAAGGGAAGTCCGATCAGACAGGTTTCCATAGTTCTTTATAGCAGGAAGGCCTAGCTTCAGTCCATTGTCTTTTTCCCCGCAGGGGGGTATCAATGTAGGGGATGAAGCTCCGCTATTTCTGCGATCTGTGCGGTACCGAGGTGCCCAAGAACACGATCCGCTGTCCCAGCTGCGGCCGTTACTTCACCGCCATCCAGTGCCCCCGCTGCGGCTTCCGGGGAGAGGAGAAGGACTTTGCCCAGGGCTGTCCCAAGTGCGGGTACATGAAGATCTCTCGTCCTTCCGGCGGTGCGGCGGGCGGCGCGGGCACCCGCACGGCCGGACGGAGTAAGGACCGCAGCCGCCGGAAACGAACCGCCGCCTCCCGGCCCCCCAGCTCCCCGGTCGTTCAGAAACCGCTTCCACCGGCCCCGGTGGGTGTCTACCGTCTCATCGGTATCCTCCTGGCCGCGATTTTAATAGTTTTAGTTGTGATTCTATTTCTGCGCTGACCGACCGCTGCTGACCGTCCGCCGCTGGTCGCGCACCGCCGGTCCGGTCTAGTTGAGAATTCCCAATCCAAAGCCGCCCAGCAGATAGTAGTCCTGCGAATTCCTGAACTCACCGGCCAGGGATGTGGAGAGGAACAGCTGGGTGTTCGGAAGCAGCCAGTGCGCCTCCACAGCGGTCTGAAAGGGATAGTCCAAACCGAAGCCCTGGTTGAAGGGGAGGCTGCGCAGGGACAGGGAAGCGCCCGCCGAGAAGGGCGGGAAATCCACCAGCAGGCCGAAACGGCCGTAGATCCAGCCGTAGGCAGCGGGATCGGGGGTGTAGTCTTCGTCGTAGCTCACCGCCTGCCAGGAGAGGATCACCTCGGGTGAGAACAGGAGCGTGAGGGGGCCCAGGTGCAGGCCCGTGGGCAAGCCCACGGACAGGCCCCTGAAGTTGGCCAGGGTGTCGGTGTGGGTGTTCTGATAGGTAAACTTGACTTGAGCCGCGCTGCTCAGGTCAAAGGTCCTCGTCGGCCGCAGCAGGGAGGCCTTGAAGGCGGCGCTGGCGAACCAGGGAAGCGAGAAGGTCTCATCGATGTAGCCGATGATCCCGCCGACCGAAGTATCCAATTCGAAGAGGTTGCGCTGGCCCAGCCCCACCCGCATCCCGAGATTGACCGGAGCCCGGACGATGGCCTCGCTTCCGCCGCCGCTGGCATGGGCCAGTACCAGGGATGATAGCTGCACGCTGCCCCCGGGAAGGATGTCCGCGGACGGCGCGTAGAGCAGACCGGCGCTGCCGCTCCACAGGCTGCGGAAAAGCAGCACGATCGAGCTGTCGATCAGCACCCCGAGCTCAGCCGAGTCCCGCTCCCCCGCCTGTTTGCCCTCGGCCTCGATGCGCACCGTGTAGCGGCCGTCGGGCAGGGGAGTCCCGTCAGTGCCGCGGCCGTCCCACTCGAAACCCTGCTGCCAGGTATCGAAACGGCCTAGATCCCGGGAAAACACCATTTGGTCCTGTGCGTCGAAAATGAGAGCCCGGCCGCTTCCGTAGTTGCTGACCTCGAAGCTGATCCGGGCCGAACCCAACAAGCCGGAATTGCGCGGATTGAAGATCCTGCGATTGGACTGGAGTCTGGAAATGCCGAAATCCGCCTCTCTGAGGGTCACGGAAAGCCTGGTCACTCTGCGCTCGTAGATCTGTACTGAAAGGCTCTCCTCTTCGTACCCGAAGGCCCTGACTCGGACCGTGCGGAGTCCGACGGCCAGCTCGTGCAGTCTGTCGGCGGGAACCCATATGGATCCGTAGTAGAGCTCAGCATCCGGCGGGAAAACATCGACCTTCAAGAATCCCGTGATTTGATCCAGGTTGAAGTAGTAGGACTTGTAATTCCCGGTATAGGTGATCCACTCGCTTTCGCTGTAGTAGCCGTTCAGTTTAAGGGTGATCTTGTAGTGTCCCGGATCGATATCATCGATTATCAGGGGCGTGATCCCCATGTAGCGGTTGTTCAGGAACACATTAGCACCGGAGGGATTGGACCTGATGCTCAGGCCGGTGTCCTCCTCATCCGTTGCCAGGGCATGCGCGAGGGCGCCGAAAAAAGAGCTGCCGCCGTTTTCCTCCTCCTCCTCATACCCGTCCGAGGGTTGGCTGCTGCGCGCTGCGTCTTTCTTGTCTCGCTTGGCCGTGTCTTCCAGGAGCGACCCGCTGGTGGTTGAGCAAGCCAGCAGGGCCCAGAGGAGGAAAAATCCCAGGAAGAGGATACCCGCCCGCTTCATGATACCAATGTAGCGCACCTGTTTCACCGATTACAATGTAGGGCCGGACTTTTTTTGCGCCCGAAAGAGCCGATAAATTAAGTGAAAAGAGCATGTTTCGAAACTTTATCGTCTTCCGGGCAGCCCGAAGCTTCTACCGAAATGTCCGCCGGGAAAACCTGCCCAAACTGGTTCTGTTCGTGTCATTGCTGGTCATCCTGGGCGGGGTATTCGTCTTCATCGCCGAAACCGGTAGAAACCAGGGCATGTTCGGACGGCTGTTCGACTCGATCTGGTGGGCGTTCGTCACCATCACCACCGTGGGATACGGAGATCGCTACCCGGTGACGACCGTGGGGCGAATCCTGGCGATCGTGCTGATGCTGATGGGGATTGTGACGATTTCCACGCTTTCCGGAACCATCGCCAGTATTTTCGTGGACCGGAAGATCAGGGAGGGTAAAGGCTTGCAGGATATCAACACCCGTTCCCATGCCGTGTTGTGCGGCTGGAACGTGAACGCAGAGCGAATTTTGGAGGGCTTGAGCCACCTGCCCGGCGGCCGGGCCGTGGTGCTGGTCAATGAGACGGATCCGGAGGAGTTCCAGGCCCTGAACGCCCGCCATGCGGAAATGGACCTGCGCTTCGTCCGGGGAGACTTCAGCAATGAGAAGGCTTTGCGCCGGGCGGCGATCGCTTCGGCCCGGGCGGCGATCATCCTCTCCGACACCTCGGGACGAAACAGTCTGGGTAATGCGGACGAGCGTACCATCCTGACCGCCCTGGCCATCAAGGCCCTCAATCCGGATATCGTGATCACCGCGGAGGTGGTGAATCCGGAGAACGAGGGGCATCTGCGCCGGGCAAATGTCGACGACATCCTGGTGTACGGAGAGTTCAACGGCTTTCTCCTCTCCAGTGCCACCGTGTCCCCAGCCATCCCGCGGGTGACCAAGCAGCTGCTGTCCTTTGCCAGCCGCAGCCATCTCAAGCAGGTCGGGGTCCCGGCCGGCTTCGTGGGCAAGACCTTCGCCGAGCTGTCCGAGCA